>NZ_ABHJ01000006.1:0-201027 GCF_000171895.1 Hydrogenivirga sp. 128-5-R1-1 | reverse complement strand
AAGGCAGACCTTCAGTTAAGCGTGCCATTCTCAAGGATATACGCAAAAGGTTCCATATCTAAGATACTTAAGTGGGGATGGCAGGGTGACTTCAAGCCTGGTGCTCTGTCTATGGTGGATAGCTTTATAATCCTTGATTTTGCTAAGGAAGTCAAACTTTACGCTGGTGGTATAAAGGTTCCCTTTGAACTTCACTCTGGAATACAGTCTGGATGGTCATATGTAATGCCTAATGGACCAGCCTATGGGTCGGTAGTTAAGTTGTTCAGTAACCCCTTCAGTGCTGAGAAGCTTCCTGGTTCCGGCTCACGTTCTCCTCAAGTCGGTGTATGGGGTAAGATCGCGGCTGGTATGTTGAAATACTACCTCTATATGGTTGACGGATCTGATAGAACAAGCACTAAGGACATAAAAACTGGATACGGTGTAAGAATTGAATTTGCTCCTACTATGGCAGGATATAAGGGACATCCGGGCTATGTCCTTAAGGAAACATATCTGGGTAAACAGAATACCTTGTCGTTAGGGCTTTCTTACGCAACACAGAAAATGGGAGGGGGATATACTTACAAAATTAAGGACGCAGCTGGTAATACAATAGCTAATGCGGCAGTTGACAAGATGAGCGCTTGGGCAGTAGACCTTCTATGGGAACAGAACATGGGGGCTGTGACTCCGAACATATCCCTCGGCTATATGAACAAGAAGTTTGAGTGGACTACTGGAGGTGATGATAAGCAGAAAGGACTTATAGTTCAGGGACAGCTACTTCTTAATCAGAAGACTATACTGGGTAAACCTGCTGTAGGTGCAAGATATATGCAGACGGATGCTTCCGACGGTAGTGACGACAAGGAATCTGTAATAGGAGTGGTTGGGCAGCTTTATGTAAAGGGCGTGGGTAACAGAATAGCCCTTTCTGTTGATAGGGTGAAATTCGATAATGGTTTAGTTGGTACTGGAGCCAAAGACTCCTATACTGATGTCACCCTCGCACTCTGGTACAACTTCTAACTCCTAACCCACGCAATCCCAAGCCCCGCTTTGAGCGGGGCTTTTTTATTTCTATCTGAGTTTTTATCGCGTTTAAGTGTAAAAGTCTTTAACATAGTGTAAATTGTTTTTACAGCATATAAAAGCTATTGAGAGTCATATATTTGCGTCCTTTTTAGTGTTTTGAATGTAAAAATATTTTACACATCTGCTTGAACTTGTCAAAAGGCTATGACTGGCGAGTGTATGTGTGATAATTACCTTAACAATAAAGACTTGAAAGGTATATTAATTGCAGTAATTGAATAAGCAAAGGGTTTTTAGGACCCTGGGGAGACATCACCACCTTCTCTCTAAGAATCCTTTAAACCCAAGGGAGGAAAGATATGCAATACGGCAAACTCAGTTTAATTCTCGGCAGTGCTCTTTTCTGCACGGGGCTTTCCATGTCAGCGGACTTTTACGTTGCTCCAAGTGCCCAGGGAACGGGAGACTGCTCCTCTCAGGCAAATGCTTGCGAATTTTCAACAGCTCTGAGTAATGTGGGAAATAACGGTGAGGCGGACACCATATTCGTGAGTGGGGGAACCTACGAGCTTACCAGCACACTCCAGTTGCATCTTTATGACAACAAACCCCTCACCATCAAAGCTCTTGACCCCTACAACAAGCCCGTACTTGACGGAGACCCCGACAACGACCCTTCTACGAGCAATAGTGTTCAGGTGATGTTGATATCTACAGATATTGTTTCAGTTATAGACACGGATGTGATCATAACGATAGAAAATCTGATTTTCCAGAACGGAGGCACAGATAAGCATGGAGGCGGTTTGTATATACCAGTGCAATCAGCAGAGGTAAACATAGAAGGATGTGAGTTCAAGAACAACGAGGCAAGCGTTGGCTCAAATACTTGGGACGGAGGCGGATTGTATATATTCACACGTAAGAATAGCAAAATAAAGGTTAGCAATTCGTATTTTATAGGTAATAAAACTGGTAACGGTGGTGGTGGAGCATTTATAACATGTGCCGGCACGTGCGATAACCCGGTAACAGTTGAAAACAACGTGTTTAAAGAAAACTCAACGCGGGATTTTGCCGGCGGTCTGAGGATTTCTAGCTTTAAAGGTGCGGTAAGTGTAGTAAACAATGTTTTTTATAAAAACAGCTCAGAGGGTATAGGTGGTTTGAGTGCTGATGGAAAAGAGGTTTTACTGCTGAACAACACCTTTTCTGAGAACACGGACAATGGAGCTGGGCTTTCGGGTGGTGGTGCTGTTATCTTTTTGGTGGAAGATACAGACAAGGCGTATATATACAACAACGTGTTCTGGAATAATACCACTGCAGACCCTTATGGGGACGACCTTTCCATTTACAACGATCAGAATAGCAACGGAACGGGTTCACCTGTTGAGCTCAAGAACAACATATTCTCTGGAAATGCGAAGTTTAATGAAGCTTCTGATAGCAACCCGGGTAATGGAAGGTTGGAGTCGGGAGATCTATACATAAGAAATACAGACAGCTACACCCAGTCAGGGAACACCAACGGAGATCCCCAATTCGTTGATCAGGCTAATGGAGACCTGAGGCTTTCCGATGGATCCCCAGCCATGGACACCGGGACGGACGCCCTACCCACGGGCTACAGCCTGCCCACCACAGACATAAACGGGAACGACAGGGCAATTGATGGAGACGGAGACGGGACAGCCACGGTTGATATGGGGGCATACGAGTTCGGTATGACGCTTACAATTACCAAGTCCGGTAGCGGTTCGGGTGATGTGACGAGCAATCCCAACACGGTGGACTGCGGTAGCACCTGTTCAAAGAAGGTAGGCAAGAACCTGAATGTCACACTGACCGCAACGCCCGATTCGGGTTCCCAGTTCAGCACCTGGGAGGGAGACTGCTCTTCCTGCGGAAACAATACAGACTGCACCATAACCCTTGACGCTAATAAAAGCTGTAATGCGGTGTTTGCCCTTGTCTCCGGAGGCACTGGCGGAGGCGGAGGAGGAGGAGGAGGTTGTTCTTCCTCTCCCGTAAGCTCTCTGCCTGTGTGGTCTCTGGTGCCGGTACTAATGTTCTTGAGAAGGTTACTGAGGAGATAAGGAGGGGGTATTGTGAAAGTTGATAGATTTCTGTTCGGAACCGCTGTGGTTTTTGTGTCGCTCCTCCTTGGCTGTGGAGGCGGAGGAGGTGGAGGTGACTCCACCAGGGCTGTGTTCTCGGACACTCCCCAGATACAGGGGTTGAAGGAGATAAGAAAGGAGTCAAAGGACAGTTTCAGGGTAAAGATGAGGGGAGATATGCCCCTTTTCGTCCGGATGAACGTCAGGGTGCCCGACAGCGTTGGCACAGACCCAATAGACCAGACCTTTTACTTCTTGGACAGGTTCAAGGAAGTTTACGGGTTCTCAAGCCCTGAGAAGGAGCTGTACCTGGGCAGGGTCAAAGAAGTCTTCGGAATTAAAAAGGTCTTCTTAAAGCAGAAGTACAAGGAAGTTCCCATCTTCGGAGCCGGTCTGACGCTGGACATAAACAACAACATGGTTGTGGCGTCAATAGGGAAATGGGTGCCAAACATGGATAAGTACAGGATAGACACCAAACCTAAAATAGACAAACTCACAGCCATTCAAAGAGCCCTGAAAGACCCGGATATAGTTGGAGCCAAACTCGGAGCAAGACCCAAGCTTATGATACTGGAACGATCCCTCTACTCCCCGAAAAAGCAGATGAGACCCCTGCTCGTGTGGCACCTGACGGTAAGCGGTAAGAGTAAGGCAACTGGCAAGCAGAGAGATTGGAGAATTTTCGTTGACGCGCATACGGGAAAGGTAGTGGACAAGATATCCCTTTCCAAAGACCTGGAGTTTGAGATTATAGACCTGCAAAACTCCGATCCCCTTGTGTGCTGGCCTGCTGACCCGGGCACAGTCCTCTGTGACGAGAACACAACCAGCGGGAACTGTAGTAATTCCACCGGCATCAGCGGTGTTGCAAACAGGATGTATTCCTATGTCGTGGATACCTATAACTTCTTTAAGAATAACTTTGACTGGACTTCATACGACAACAACGACGACATAATACTCGCCTACATAAGGTGGTCTGTGGATAACGCCGGATATAATCGTTGTGCTTTTGGCAACAACCTTTTCTTGTTTGGATTACGCTGGGACATCCTGGACTTCGTAGGACATGAGTTCACCCACGGTGTAACGGATTACACTGCTGAGCTTGTGTATGAATTCCAGTCGGGAGCTTTAAATGAAAGCTTTTCAGACGTGTTTGCGCAGTTCATAAAAAGGGAAGTTACCGGCACCACCGACTGGAAAATGAACTTGAGTGATGGTTCTACACTTAGAGACTTGGCAAATCCGCCAGCATTTGGAGACCCGGACAGCATCTCAAGCCCTTCATACCAGTCCTGCTCTGACTGTGATTGCGATGATAGCAATGACAATTGCTGGGTTCACACCAACAGCAGTATTCCTAACAAGGTAGCTTACCTAATAACTGAAGGAGGAATTCACAACGGATACTCTATATCGGGGCTTGGCTTTGAGAGGGCAAAGTGGTTTTACTTTCTCCTTCTATACCTTTACCTTGACTCCACAAGTGACTTTGAGTACACTGCACTTGATGCCGTTTACCTCGCCGAGACTATCAGGGATACGACCGGACCCCTTGCCTTCCCACGCTTCACCGACCAGCACGTATGTGATGTCAGGAACGCCTGGGCTTCCGTAGGCGTCATAGACGGCGATGCTGACTGCGATGGAATACCAGATACCGAAGAGGTGGATGCGGACAACGACGGAATACCCGATGCTGAAGACAACTGTCCTTTAGCGTTCAACCCCGACCAGAAGAATACGGATAAGGCTATAAGGGACACTTTTGATTATTATGGGGATACGTCTATACCTGTGAGAGTAGATAATCTTGGTGATGCCTGCGACCCGGACATGGACGGTGATGGAGTCCTGGATGTGAATGACAACTGTTTAATTCAGGAAAGTAGATATGGTTTGCATATCTACAGCCGCAACCCAGTACAAACGGACTCTGACGGTGATGGTGTGGGAGATAGGTGTGAAGATGTTGATGGTGATGGATGGTATTTCTTTGAAAGCCCTATCCTTACCATAACTGCTTTTACTTCACTAAACGATAACTGTCCAAACGATTATAACCCTTATCAAAGGGATACAGACGGTGATAATAAAGGAGACGCCTGCGATTCAGATATAGATGGAGACGGAATCCTCAACACAAACGACCTCTGTCCAAGCTATGCCAGCTCTAACAATGCGGACACCGACGGTGATGGCGTGGGCGATGTTTGTGATAACTGCCTTAACACTTCCAACGCTGACCAGAGGGATGCCGATGGAGATGGTGTGGGTGACGTGTGTGATAACGACAGGGATGGAGACGGAGTGGACAACGCATACGACGCGTGCCCGGATAAGTACGGAACGGGAATACAGGTAAGCGGTAGCAACAATACTATATGTAACGAAGACTACAGTCCCTTCATAAGCGGGCAGTGGGTTACCATAGATGTCTTGACAGCAGAAACTCTCAGGGTACCCGTAAACCCCTGTGGTACAGGAGGTTGTCCTAACTGGATACCGGACAACTACAAGTTCACCGTCAAGGTGAGGTCTTCTACCGGAAACGTGTACTTCAAAGTCACGAACGATGAGGGTAAGAAGGCAAGGTCTGGAGCTTTTACTGGGTACGACCAGCAGCAGAACCTTGTCTTTGATAGTACCTTTAAGGTAAGTCCCGAGGCTTATTTTAAAGCGCCCTCTGCAAAGGCAGCCTCATCGCACATGAAGTACTTTTTAGATATATCGCCCGCCCCAAACGCAAACCTGTCTTCAGTGGAAGTATGTGTAGGTAGCTGTCAGTAACATCACCCCGCCGCAGGCGGGGTCTTTAGGTTATAGATAATGCTGTTGTCCCTGTGTTATATTACTAACTGATGGGTCAGTCAGCAGTCCAGGACACCAAGAATAGACTCATAGAGGCAGGCAAGAGGGTCATCTTCAGAAAAGGCTTCCATCGGGCGAGGGTCTCGGACATAACCTCCGAAGCTGGATTAGCCCACGGAACCTTTTACCTATACTTTCCTACGAAGGATGCCTTTCTCCTTGAGCTCTTGAAGTCTGTTCGTGATGAAATCCTGAACCTTGATAGCAAGGGGATAGGGCTTATATCCGAGGGCAGGGTTGAGGAGGGCAAGGAGCTCGTTTTCATAAAGGGCTTTGAGCTTATGGTGAGGGAGAAGGAGCTCGCCAAGATACTCTTCTTTGAGGCGGTGGGTACCAGCAGAACCTTCCAAGACTTCTACGCCCAGAGCAAGGAGCTCTTCAGACAGAACCTATCCAGAACCCTTGAGTTGCTTGGGTTTGAGAAACCTGACCTTTATGCAGAGATCCTCCTAGGAACCGCGAGGCATCTGATTGAGGAGCTGATACTTAAGGACAGGGAGGTTGTCGGTGTATGGAAAGAGGTCTTAAGGGAGCTTGGAGTTTACTCCTGATCCTTTTTACCCTATCCTTCTCTATTTCCCTTCAGGAGGCGGAAGAGCTCGTAAGTAAGAACTTCTACGAGCTTCGCCTTGAGAGGCTTGAGGTTAAGAAGAAGGAGCAGGAGCGTCTGGAAAGGTTCGGTCGTTTCCTTCCTGCGTTGAACTTTGAGGCTTCCTTCAACCTGTCCAAGAAGCAGAGCTTCACCCTCAGCGTCCCTCCAGCACCGCCCCGGGAATTCGTCTTCCAGAAGGGAAGCTACCCGAAGTTTACCCTTCATATGACGCAGGAGATTTACAACCTGCGGAACTTCAGGGAGTACGAGATAGCGAAGGAGTCCGAAGAGCTTCAGAGGTTTATGGTCAAGGAAAAAGAGAATAAAGCTCTCTACGAACTGCGTGAGGCTTACGTAAACGCCTTAAAGGCTAAGGCTGTGGTTGAGATATACGAGAAGCACGAGAAGATGGTGCAGGCTCATCTTAAGGACGTCAGGGCTCTCTACGAGGAGGGCATAGTTGCCTTCAAGGACGTGCTTGAAACTAAGGTTAAGCTCTACGAGGTCAGGGAAAAGCTCACGAGAGCGAGGGCAGACTTTAACAAGTCCCTCAACTACCTATCCTACCTCACGGGCGTTGATGTGAAGGAAGTTAAGCCGCTGGATTCTTACACCTTCCCTTTTTCAGGGTATTCCAGAGAGGAGCTCGTTGAAGTGCTTTCAGAGCGTAGACCCTTGCTCAGGTTCCTCAGAGGAAGTCTTGCCCTTTCGGATAAGTACGTCGCACTTGCGAGGAGCGCCTTTTACCCGGTGGCGGTTGTTGAAGCTGTTTACCAGAGGACGGAGGAGTCCGACCTATTTCCCAAGGACAGGTATCTGGTTAGTTTTGCCTTCAGGTGGAACTTGTTCAGCGGCCTCAGGAGGTTCAGATCTCTTGAGCTCAGCAGGATAGCTAAAAGGCAGGCTGATGAGAGATACAGAGACACCTTAGAGAAGCTCAAGCTGGAGCTGTACAGCGTTCTGGAGGACATAAAGTCGGCTGAAGCCAAGGTAGAGCTTGCAACTCAGCAGTTACAGGATGCAAAGGAGCACCTGAGGATAGCGGAGGAAAAGTTCAAAGCTGGTCTCGGGACTAACACGGAGGTACTTGACGCTCAGAGCTACCTGATATCCGCTGAGAACACCCTGAGGATAAACAGGTACGACCTTCTCCTCAAGCGCTTCAAGCTGTTAGAGGTGGTGGGCTATGAAAGGTAGAAAGCTCGTAGGTCTCGGTGTGCTCGCCGTCCTGCTTGTGGTTTCCATAGTTCTGGGCGGCAGGTGGGTTCACTACAGGCTCACACACGCCATTACCAACGCCGTCTTCGTGGAGAGTGATACCTTTACCAAGGTAGCCTTCAAGAGGGTGGCTGGGAGGATAGAGGAGCTTTACAGAGAGGAAGGAGACAGGGTCAGGAAGGGGGAACCCCTCGCCAAGCTTGAAGACCAAGATTACAGGTTGAAGCTCAGGGAGCTCAGAAACCAGATAGGCAGGCTTGATAAGGAGATAGAAGCCCTCATCCTGAAGGCGAAGTTCCTCAGGGAGGAGATAGGAAAGAGTATTGAGGTCGTGGAGAAGGAGGCGAGGGCTATACAGGAGAAGATAGAGTCCCTCAGGGTCAAGGTTGGACTCTTGGAGAAGGACAGAGAGCGTTTCAGGAAACTCTTCTCAAAGGGGGTTGTCCCTTCAAGGAAGTTTGAGGACGTAGACACTGCGCTGCGCTCCCTTAAGAGGGAGATAGAATCGCTCAAGGCGAAGAGATCGGCTGTGCTCGCCAGAAAAGGTGTTCTCAGGGCGAAGCTTAAGCAGGTTGGGGAGATAGATAAGAGGATAGAAGCCCTTAAGAGACAGAAAAGGGCTTTAAAGAGTAAGGAAGAAGACCTTGAAAACCTGCTGCAGGAGACCGTGCTCAGAAGCCCCGTAGAGGGCTACGTGGTTAAGAGGTTCGTGAGTGAGGGCGAGGTTGTCAGGCAGGGACAGTTCATATACGCCGTTTACGACCCAACCGACCTGTACATACTCGTCCTGCTTGAGGAAACCAAGCTCCGGGGAGTCAGGGAGGGAAACGATGTTATTATCAGTATAGACGCCCTGCCGGGCGTGAAGTACAGAGGGAAGGTAAAGGAGATAAACAGGGCAACGGCTGCAAAGTTCGCCGTCATACCCCGTGATATAACCGCCGGCGAGTTCACGAAGGTCGCCCAGAGGATACCCATTAAGGTTGAGATAACGGAGGGAGACAAGAGCCTCCTCAGGGTCGGGATGGGGGGGGAGGTCGCCATTGAAAAGCGTTAGCTCCCCCGTCAGGGCTTATTATTAATTGTATAGGAGGTAAAACCATGGGAGACGAAAAGAGGGGACTAAGGGAGGAAGCACGGGAGCTATTCAAGCTCTTCTTTGAGAAGTCAAAGGACGTCCAGAAGGCTACCGCCCAGACCATAAAGGAGATAACCGACAAGACCCTCAAGGAGGTTC
Source organism: Hydrogenivirga sp. 128-5-R1-1 (assembly GCF_000171895.1). Taxonomy (NCBI): domain Bacteria; kingdom Pseudomonadati; phylum Aquificota; class Aquificia; order Aquificales; family Aquificaceae; genus Hydrogenivirga; species Hydrogenivirga sp. 128-5-R1-1. The sequence continues at coordinate 191,963 of NZ_ABHJ01000006.1, read as the reverse complement.
AGCCCTCCAAGGAGAAGGTCAAGGAGATCACCGAGGGGATACTTGAGGGCATACAGGACACGAGGAAGGAGGTCGGCGGGAGGCTGGAGGGTGTTATAAAGACCCTGCAGGAGCTTACGGAAAGAGCAACCTCAACCGTAAGAGAGGTAATTACCGGTGTGGTGGAAGGTGTGGAGGAGGTGAGCGAGAAGGAGAAGAGGGAGGAATGCCTCAAGTACATAAAGGAGAGGAGGTCTGTAACCTTCTTTGATCCGGACAGGGAGGTGCCCGACGAAGTCCTCAAGGATATACTTAACATCGCTGCCCTTGCTCCATCGGGATACAACCTCCAGCCCTGGGAAGTCATAGTCGTTAAGAGTAGGGACAAGAAGAAAAAGCTCAGGGAGATATGCTACAACCAGGAAAAGGTTGAGGAGGCGAGCGCCAACATAGTAATTATCGCAAATACGAACGCTGCGGAGGAACACGTTGACAGGGTTCTGGACAGTTGGGTTGAGCTGGGATACATAAAGGAGGAGGAAAGGGATTCTCTCAGAGAGACCATACTTGCCGGTTGGAAGAGCCCTGAGCGCAGGAAGAGGAAGGCTATAAGGGACTCAGCCCTCTTCGCGATGAGTGTAATGATAGTGGCTCGCTACTTCGGTCTTGAGACTCACCCCATGGAGGGTTTTGATGAGGCAAAGCTCAAGAGATTTCTCGGCATAGGCAGGGGGAAGCTCGTTCCCCTCATAGTGGCGATAGGCTACAGGCACCCCGAGAAGGAGCTCCTCCCCAGGGCTTACAGGTTCAAGTTTGAGGAGTTCGGGAAGATAGTGTGATACGTGAACCCTGCGATCCTGATGTTAAAATAGAGTCATGCAGGAAAGGGACTGTATCTTCTGCAAGATAGTAAGGGGAGAGATCCCCTCAAAAAAGGTTTACGAAGACGATCAGGTTTACGCCTTCCACGACATAAACCCCGTTGCTCCCGTCCACGTCCTCATAATACCCAAGAAGCACATATTCGGAATTCAGCACCTTGAACCGGAGGACGAATGCCTCGTGGGACATATGTTCACGGTCGCCAGAGAGATAGCCCAAGAGCTGGGGGTCGCCCCCGATGAGGAGTTGAACGGTGGATACAGGCTCGTCTTCAACGTTGGTAAGGACGCCGGGCAGACCGTGTTCCACCTCCACCTGCACCTCATAGGCGGAAGGTCTATGGGTTGGCCTCCCGGGTAAGGTATGAAACCCTTCTTCCTTAAGCTCTCGGACAAGAGATGTCCTATAAAGGTCGATCAGCTTGAGAGAATTTCCGAAGAGACAGCCCTCATAGTGGGGAACTTTGACGGGGTTCACCTCGGTCACAGGTATCTCGTGAGCACGCTTAAGGAAAGAGCCAGAGAGAGGGGCTTGAAGACCATGGTGGTTACCTTCTGCCCTCACCCCCTAAAGGTTCTTGCCCCACGCCTCTTCCTCTGCGAGCTATCAACGGCGGAGGAGAAGATGGAGCTCCTCAGGGGTGATATAGACTACCTCTGCTTTATAAGGTTTGACAGGGAATTCTCTCAGATGAGCGCGAAGGACTTCCTTGAGGAGATCATACACAGGAGGCTCGGTTGTAGGTATCTGCTGGTAGGCTACGACTGGAGGTTCGGTTACAGGAGGGAGGGAGAGATAGAGCTCGCCAGAGAGATAGGAGAGAAACTCGGCTTTGAGGTTGAGCTCGCCACACCCTTTAAGAAGAACGGGCACATAGTAAGCAGCACCCTCGTCAGAAGGCTGCTCGGCGAGGCGAGGCTCAGGGAAGCTGAGGAGTTCCTGGGTCGTAGGTACTGGATAAGGAGAAGGGTTGTGAAGGGTGACGGCAGAGGTTCAAGGATAGGATTTCCCACCGCAAACCTTAAGGACACGGAGAACCTCTGCCTCAAGGAGGGCGTTTACGCCGTGCTGGTTGATGATCGGCTCCCTGCGGTGGCTAACCTTGGCTACAGACCTACCTTTGACGGTAAGAAGAAAGTTCTTGAGGTTCACATTCCGGGGTTTTCCGGAGACCTGAAGGGCAAGAGCATAAAGGTGGATTTCGTAGAGTTCCTTAGGGAGGAGAGGAAGTTCTCTGGTGTTGAGGAGCTGAAGGCACAGATAGAGAAGGACATTCAGTCGGCTTTGGCTGTGGCTTCTTCCCTCTCGTAGTTCACCCTTACCTCACCGTTCCTGAGGAGGACGAAGCTCTTCTCCAGCCTGTCCCTTATACCCTTCTTGTTAGCCAGGAAGTTCTCCAGCCCCTTGGGCTCGTTGTGCGCCTTGAGGAGGTGTTCTCTGACCTCGCCGTTGTCAAAGTGTATCTTTACCCGCAGGCAGTAGAATTTGGCGTCTTCAGCCCTGTGGCACCTCTCTATCTCACCGACCACATCTATCTTAACGCTGCGGGCGATTATGTCTTCCTTCTTAACCCCCGTCATGGCTCTCTATTATATGCCATATCAAAGGAGGAAAAATGAATTATATTATTTACCTACCATGCAGGAGATAAAGGCGGACAGAGAACTTGACATAAGGGGTGAGGTGTGCCCCTTCACCTTCGTGAAGAGCAAGCTCGTCCTTGAACAGATGAAGGAGGGAGAGACCCTCCGGGTGCTCATAGATTACGAGCCTTCTGCCGAGAACGTCCCCAAGAGCATGAGGGAAGAAGGGCAGGAGGTGATCGCTGTGAACAAGATAGGAGACAATCTCTGGGAGATCATAGTAAGAAAGAGGAGATGAAAGTCCTTATAGTTATCACGAGCGTTCCCTTTGCCAAGGACTACAGCACGATAACCAACCTGATAAAGAAGCTCAGAGATAGAGGTCACGAGGTATCTGTATTCCTCTCGGGTAACGGTTCCTACTATCTGATAAGACCCGACGCCTCGTCGTTCGCGGAGCTCGGCGTGAGAGTTTACTTCTGTGCCCACTCCGCCCATCAGAGGGGCGTTGAAAAGCTACCGAGCTGGGCTGAAAGTAGCTCAACCTACAACCTTTCGCGCATGATGGGAGAGGTTGACAAGGTTATAGTCTTTAATTGAAGGTGAAAGCATGAGAGCTGTGTTTATACTCAAGGGAGATCCGTTCTCCTGGAAGGCACACGAAGCTTTCAGGATCGCCATAGCGGTCGGCATGAACCACGAACTCACCTTCGTCTTCATAAGGGACGGCGTTTACACCCTTACCAGATGGTCTCCAGAAGACCTCGGTGTGGAGAGCTTTGAGAAGTTCTACGAGATGCTGGAGCACGTTAACATAGAGCTCGTGGTTGAGGACGCTTCCATGCAGGAGAGAGGTCTTAAAGAGACGGACTTCGTCCGTGAGGTAAGGGTCAAGTCCGCCGAGGAGATAAGCGAGCTCATAAGCTCAGCGGAGGTGGTCTACGTATGGTGAATACCCTCTGGCTCGTCAGGAAGCTGGGTGATTTCTCCTCCGAGTTACTATCCGACGACGACATCGTCGTTCTGATACAGGACGGAGTGCTCCGCTGGCCCACCCGCAAGGGCTGGTTCGTCTGTAAGGAGGACGCCCTCGCGAGGGGCTTGAGGGTTCCAGAAGATATAATGAAGAGCTACGACGAGATAGTTGACCTCGTAGAAAAGGCTAACAGGGTGGTGGTCTGGTGAAGTGGGAAATTTCAAAGACGTTCAGATTTGAGGCGGGGCACAGGGTCTGGAAGCAGAACCTTACCTACGGTAGAGGTGCCGAGTTCACCAGGGGTGAAGTTCCCCAGAACAAGTGTGTAAACCTGCACGGGCACAGCTATATCCTTGAGGTAACTGTGGGCTCTGACACCCTCAGCGAGCAGGACATGGTCATGGACTTCTACCACATAAAGAACGCCCTCAAGGGGCTCATAGACACCATAGACCACAGCTTCATAATAGACACCGGTGACCCTATGTATGAAGAGCTCAGGGAGGTGGCGGAGAAGTTCGGTGCAATGAAGGTCTTTCCCGTTGATTTCTGCCCCACCGCGGAAGCCCTCGCCAAGTTCTTCTACGACTTCCTCACGGAGAAGCTCAAGGAGGCAGGACTTCTGGGCGAGGTCAGGGTTGTCAAGGTAGTCCTCTGGGAGACGGCTACCTCTAAGGCTGAGTACAGAGGTGGTTGATGGGACATTTATCACACGCAGGCTTCTTTCTGCAGAAGCGCTTCGCGTGCTCGTCCAGCAGAGCGTGAAACTCTTTGTACAGCTTTATATCCTTTGGTAGGTTATCTTCAAACCACCTCCTTAGCCCCTCGTAGCTTCCCTCTATACCGAAGACCCTCTTCACTATCCTCTTGGTGTAGGCATCTATAACGAAGAAGGGTCTGTTCCCGGCATAGAGCAACACCGCGTCAGCGGTCTCTCTGCCAACACCCTTTATATCCAGCAGCTCTTCCCTGCTTATCTTCTCCACCGACGAGACGGGGTTCAGGAACTCAGCCACGTTCTTCAGCCTCTCAGCCTTCTGTCTGTAATAGCCTGAAGGTCTTATCAACTCCTGGAGCTTGCCCACAGGGGTCTTCAGTATTCCTTCAAAGCTCAGGAGCTTTGCTCTCTTGAGGTTATCTAATGCCCTCTCCACGTTTTTCCAGGCTGTGTTCTGGGTGAGAATGGCTCCTATGACGATCTCTTCCCTGGGGTCGCTCCCCATTTCCCTGTGGTATCTGAGGTCAACAGGCCACCAGTTCTGCTCTCCGTAAGCGTTAAGGAGGGTCTCGTAAACCTCAAGGAGCTCACTTCTTGAACTTCTCAAGCCTGCTCACCTGAACGTCCGACACGAACACCACACCTGAGTGCTTGTTGAGGAAGGGACGGAGTCCCTCAAGGAATATGCCCACCTTCTCCTCGGACATGACGCTGATAACCATCACGAGAACCTCTTCCTCGTTGAAGAGCAGGTGCCCTTCGTGAAAGCCATGACTTCCCTTGCCGGATAGGTTGTGGACTATCGTGTAGCCCGGAACGCCTGCCCTCTCAAGGAGTTCCGTTACGAACTCAAGGTATTCCCCTTCAATGATGACCTCCACCTTCTTCATGGTGTAAAGGTTTAGGTTTTTCATACCCTGACCTCCTCCACTCTCTTAACGACCTTCCACTCGCCTTCCTCATAGAGGTAGAACACGCCTTCCTCTGGGTCTAAGACCACCATGTTTATCCACCCGTTGTGAACGAGCTCTCTCACCTTCCTGACACCCTTCAGGGCGAGCTTGACCATGTTGAGGGGAGCTTCCACAATTGTTATGAGCCTCACCGGCTTGTGGAAGGGTCTTCTCCCTTTAAGGACTGTCTGAGCTGGGAGCCCCGTTCTCAGGTCGCTGAAGTTACCCGACATCACACCGAACCTTCCCACGACGTTGTGATAGACTTTACTCCCGCTACCGAAGCTCTCGTTGTCCACCGTAGAGAAGTAGTGTTCCATGTTTATCCACTCGCCGACCACGAGGGGACCCGAGAGGATCGTCTCAAGAAGGAGACCCTTCGGGTCTTTCTTCCAGTCGTAAGAGTGCAGGAAAACCTTTCCCTCAAGGTCAAGCTCCTGGGTCAGGCACCTCCTTCCCACCACGAAGGCGTAGTTGCCCGATAACCCCCACTCGGGTCTGACCTGAGTCCAGTCCGTAGAGTTCCTCTTTACGACTTTAAAGGCTTTCTCTTCGTTACCGCAGTCTCCCCCGAGCTCTCTGCATCTCTCCAGAGCGGTCTTCTTACCTGCGAGCACGAGGTCTTCCTTCACCTTCTTGAGGAAGGGTGTATGGGTCGCGGGGACTTCCTCTAGGTCAAAGAATTCAACCTCATCGGTCGTGGTGTTGTGTTCCCACGCCACGAAGTAGGTGTCGTCGGGTATGTCTATGCCTCTGCTTCTCAGCCTCTCCCTTACCTCCCTCTTGTTGGCTATCTTCGCGAAGACCTTTGCGTTCACGGCTCCGTGGTCGCCTCCACATGCCCCGCAGTCAAGGGCGGACTCGTAGGGGTTGTTGTCGGACTTGCTGCCGTGCCCGATGACGAGGACGAGCTTGCCGAAGTTCTCGGTGAGCCCTATGGACTTAAGGGCTTTTTCTACGAAGAACACCTGTTCTTCAAGTGTGAACCCTATCTTGGCGAGCTGCTCTATCTGTATCCTCGTGAAGCCCCTCTCTATCCTGTACTTCTTCCTGAGAGCTTCCACGAAGTTTCCAACCCTTTCCCTCTCAACCCCGAGCTCGGAGGCCAGCTCCGGCTTCAATTCTTCCTCCTCCAGAGCGACCTTCCTGAGGTGTTCAATGACTTCCTCTCTGGGAGGAGACACCTTCAGCTCTTCCCGGAGCGCCCTGAGTACGATCTCACGCTGGAGTATGCCTATAACCTCAAGGGTATACTCCTTTGAGGGCTTGTCAATCATGAGTTTAGAAGGGGGCTTTCCCTCTGACAGTTTCTCCCTGAACTTTCCGTAGCTCCCGGGGAACAGGGTCTTACCCACCATGTCAAACCCGAAGAGCAGGCCTATGGCTTCAACGGTTATGTACGGCGTGAACACGTTGTGCTTGAGGTCGTGTACTATCTCCTTGAGTACTTCTAAGAGGCTCTCCCGCTCTTCCTCAAGCTCCCTGCGCAGCTCAAGAACCACGTTTTTGGGCTTTATGAGGACGGGACACAGGTAGGTCTCGTGCCCCTTGCCCAGCTCTATGAAGCTGAGGGGTATGCCAAAGAAGCCCGCTATACCGAAGGTCTCGTACTCACCTACCGACTCAAGGTTTCTCCTGAATCTTTCCGAACGCACGTCTATACAGAAGAGAGCCTGCGCGAGAGGTCTGCTACCCTTTTCTACGCCCGCCTTTATCTCCGACAGAAGCCTCTCTATCACCGTGAGCTCATGGGCTCTGAGCCATAGGTAGCCTTCCTCTTTCTCAAACTCTTTAAGAAGCTCCAGTAACTCTGCAAGCCTGTCCCCTCCCATCAACAGCAGGTCTTTCCTCTCGTATCCTGCCGTCTCCCACACCTTCAGCAGGTAAGAGGACACGTTCAACCTTTTTACCCTCTCCCTCTCAGCCTTAAATCTCTCAAGCAGAGGTTCAACGTTACCCCTCTCAAGGGAGTCTTCTATCTCTTCGGCAAGGGTGGGTGGGCAGAGCCCCTTGAAGAACTCGTAACGGAGAACAGCCTCCTCGGGATTTTTAAGGACGAACTCCTTCAGCTCGGGCAACGTGGCTCCCACCGGAAGCCTCTTCTCTTCCCTCTTCAAAAGCGAGAGGCTGAGCAGGAGACGCACCGCGATGTAATCCACTGGATCTGCGGGGTGTTTCTGCTGCCAGTAATACTCCTTAGCGTTCGCCCTCCACCTTATAAAGCCAGCCCACCCGTGGAGCTTTGAGAGCTCAGCGGTTATGTACTCCTCCCAAAGGTTCTCGTCCACTCCGAGGGCTTTTAAGATGAAGACCACAGCCTCTTCGGGCTCTTCGCACTCCCTTACAACGTCTTCAACCCCGCAACACCCCTTGAGGGTGTACCTCTTGTTCCTCAGAGCTATCTCCTTCCAAGCTCTGTATAGACCCCTTTCCCTGTTGGGCATTCCCCAGACTGACTGCCCTTCATCAAGGAACTCCTCGCACACCTTTATTACCAGCTCGTTGAGCTTATCCCCTATGCGTGTGCCGAATAGGGAATCAACGACATCGTAAACGGTGAGCTCCGAACCGATTCTATCGGCTATCCTATGTGCCGCCTTTACTACATCTGAGTCAACCTTGAGCCTTTCCGACAGCCTTTCAGCCTCGGGGCAGCAGCAGTTTACATAGGCGTTTCCGTAAATTTTCAGACCTTCTCCCTCGGTCATCAGTCTGAACAGGAGCTCCTCCGCGTTAACGCCCTCTATATCTCTTCCCTTTAAAAATTTCCTGATAGAACTTCTTAAGTGTTCCTCCTTCACATCACCCTCTTTAAAGAGCCCTATGTAATGCTCTCTCTCTAAAAAGGGTTTTGCGTGGAATAGCTTACGCCCCTTTTCAACAGCTTCCCTGAAGTCTAATTCCTCCAGACCGTAAAGGGGGTTGTGGTGTATAAAGTTGCGCATAGGCCAGAAGAAAGGTATGGCTTCCGCTGCGACAGTTATAAGGCTCCTTACGAAGAGCTTCTTTCCCGTGTCCAGTCTCATAACAGAACCTCCAGGAAGGCGAAGCCAAGCATCAGGGACGCCACGGATAGGACTGCCATGAGCAACGCGGTTCTACGATCAACGTCTTCGTAAAACAGGTTTTCTTTAGGCTCGCCGGTAATGACCTGAGCCAGCAGTCTAACACCGCTCCATCCCCACAAGAACCATATCACAGCGAGGGCTACAAACTCATAGGGAGAAAGGAGTAGAGATGCCGTGACCGCCTTGAAGAACACGGGTGCCGTAGGCATAGCTATGGAGGTGAGCATGGACAGGGCTGTGAACAGACACAGAATGGGTGAGGCTGAGCCAACTCCCCTTAATACGCTCCTGTGGGTTGAGCCGAACACAGACTCAAGGGAATTCAGAACCAAGTTCAGGGCTGTGAAGGGAAGCACCATACCCACGACGAACACGAGGTTTATCTCCGCCCTGCTGAGGAATACCCAGATCAGGGAGAACACCGATACGTAGTGATAAACAGCCCAGCGGCTAAGGCTTCCCGCTGACAAGGACTTCAGGGCGTAGAGTGCAGAGGAGAACAGTCCGAGAGCTAAAGCCCAGCCCGGCAGGAGGGGTTTACCTGCTCCGGCGTAGAGTATAAATCCTGCTATCGGCAGGGCTATGAAGAGCAATCCTCTCAGCTTTCTGAATCTCTGGAGGAGAAAGCTCGCCGGCAGACTCAGGGGAAAGGTGGGAAAGAGCACGCCCATAAGAAGGATGAGGATAAGGGTGGCTACATCCATCTCATACCCCTGTTGATCCATCCTGAGAGCTCACTCAGCTTCCTCCCTATAGCCTCGTACAGGTCGGGTATGTACAGCTCCCTTGACAGGTGAGTGTAGAGCGTTATGTACATGTCTCTGAACCTTGAGGTCACCACGTCTCTGTTCTGATTTGCGTAGTAAACAAAGAGCCATCCGAGTATAACCACTAAGGTCAGCAGGAGTATCTGCGCCTCAAAGACCTCAGGGTGAATACCTGCGTTCTCGTAAATTCTGTCAACCAGCTCTCTGTCCGGATAAAGGAACTTTTCAAAGGAGTGACCTATTACGACATATCCGAGCACCACGACGCTGAAGGAGAGTATAACGAACATCAGGAGCTTGTAAACGCTCCTCGCCCCCAGCTTGTATATGCTGAATATGGTCTGAGCACCGGTGACCCAGCCAAAGAACAGAAGTATTATCGCCCCCTGATACTTGAAGACCTCAACCCCAACCACGAGGTGGGCGAGTATAACTATGGCGAGAGGGACGAGGACGGTGATGAGGGCAAAGACTACCCAGGGAACTTTCGTGGGCGGGAGTTCCCTCTTTACGAAGAAGCTGTAAACTTCGTTTTCGGGTATGTTGGGATCCTTTCTTGCCTCGTGGATCACGCTACCAGAACCCATGAAGAGCGTTGCCTTGAATATACCATGGGCTATGAGGTGGTAAACCGCGAGGGCGAAAGCTCCTACTCCGCACTCCATTATCATGTAACCCATCTGCCCCACCGTTGAGTAGCCGAGAGCCCTCTTTATGTCGTTCTGCATCAGCATGAGCGTTGAACCAAGGATCGCCGTTATCAAGCCAACCCAGAAGGCTAAGTGAAGCCCCACCTCAGCGTTGTAGAATACAGGTGCGAACCTGTTTATCAGAAAGCCACCCGCGTTGACTATTCCCGCGTGCATAAGGGCTGATACGGGAGTGGGTCCCCCCATGGTGTAGGGTAGCCACACGTGCAGAGGGAACTGTGCAGACTTGGCGAAGGCGCTGAGAACTATGAGCACGCCTATGAACTCAATCCCGGGGACGGGTTCAGGGGACATGAGTTTTGCGCTGAGCTCTCCTATATCAAAGGTTCCTGTGCTCTTGTATAACAGGACGAAGGCGAGGAGTAGGGGTATGTCCCCAGCCCTGTGAGCTAAAAAGGTCCATAGGGCGAACCTTGATGAGTCCTCACTCCTCAGGTTGTGGGAAAGCAAGAAGTACAGGAAAACCCCAACGAGGTGCCACCCTGTAAAAAGGATCAGTAAGTTTCCCGCAAGGACTGTGATGTATATGGAGAATGTGGTCAGGTCTAACAGGGAGAAGAAGCGGGCGTAGCCCTCGTCGTCCTGCATGTACCTTACGGAGTAGGCGTGGACGATGAAGCTTATAGCGCTCACGGCGATAGCCATAACGACGCTCAGAGCGTCTATACGGAAGCTCAGGAACTCCGACACGTACAGTGTGGTTGCTCCGTTACTCAAATACTCGTAAAGAAGGTAAAGGGACAGAAGTAGAGAGGTAAAACTGAAGCCGATACTTATACGGTAAGCCTTCTTTTCCTCACCTCTGCCGAGGGTGTAAACCAGCAGTGAAGATATAAAGGGCAGTACGACTACCAGGAAGGCAGGCATAGCAAGGCTGTTTTATCTTTTACTCGCCGCCGTATTCCACGCTGTCTATCTCTTCCATAAACTGTTCTATCATAAAGGTCACGTACTCTTTAAGCTCATCAACGCTCTTGTTCCAGTTATCGGGAGCTATCTCTATGTCCTTCTCGTGGACGTCGTGCTCTTCGGTTATATACCTTACCTTTATGTAGGGATAGGGTTTGTCCAGCTCGCAGCTCTCACCCTCTTCTACCTCTTTAAAGCACACCTCTATGTCTATGTCGGGGTTGACCATGACATCCTTGAGTTCCTTGGCAAGCTCCGCGAATTTGTCCTTTAGCTCTTTGTCCATACTAAACCTCCACCGTTTTGGTATATGTTAGAACACACTGAACCCAAAGTAAAGGTTGATAAGCACCCGCCTTTACGGCGGGTAGTGAAGGTATCAGTCCCCTGTCTTCACCATAACCATCTCTATGCAGTGCCTCTTCAACAGGTCAGAGCAAACGTAGACGCATATCTCACAGCCCTTGCACCTGTCAGCCCACACCCAGGCGGTATGGTCACTCGCCTTGTAGTTCAGACAGTTTGGCTCAGGACAGAACAGGACGCACTGCTTACAGTTGTACTTGGCGCACTCCTTTTCGTGTACCTCCGCTACAAAATACATTTACAACCTCCTCAGGTAGCTACTTTCTCCTCTTCCTCCTCCACCCACTTGTTATCCTCTGCGAGCTTGAGTGTATGCTTTATGACTTCCATATTCTTTGCGAGAAGCTCCTGCTTCTTCTTAAACTTCTTCTCTATAGCAGAGTCAAGGGCGGTTGTACCACCTGAGGCTACGAAGCTTCCACCGAGGAACCTTTCAACGAGGGCTTTCTCTATGTGCTCAAGGTTGACGAGCTTTGTAATACCGAAGAAGAGCCCTATCATAGCCATGTTGGTAGCGAGCTCGGTTCCCGCTATATCCCTCGCTATCTGGGTTGCGGGTATCATGAATATCTTGGCGTTCAGGTCTTCAAGCACCTTTTTGTCCTCGTCGGGAATTATATCAACGTCCGTGTTTATTATCACCATTCCATTCTGCTTCAAACCGGTGTAAAAGGGCATCGTGTAGGACTTACCGTGGGTTATAACCTGAGGGTGGTAGATCATTATCACGTTGGGATAAACGACCTCTCCAACCTCGTATATGGGCTGGTCTGACGCCCTGACGTAAGCCTCAACGGGAGCCATCCTCTTCTCAGAACCGAAGAAGGGCACCAGAGAAGCGTACTTACCGGCTGCGGACATGGCGTTACCGAGGATATGGGCGGAGGTAACGACCCCCTGCCCACCGACACCAGCTATCCTTATGTTGTATCTCTTCATGACTTGACCTCCTCCTTCTGCTTCTTCTCTATCTCGGTGAGGTACTCCTTAACCTCGTCGGTCATCCACTCGTAGAACTTGAAGTCCTTCTTCTCCCTGTCCCTTGCGTCAGCGAGGACTTCTCTCGTGGGTATGGAGTACTCAATGTTACAGGAGGTATAGGCGTGTATGAAGGTTGGACCGAACTCCCTTGCGGCGAGTATCGCCCTTCTTATAACCTTAGCTATCCTCTTGGGATTTGTGGGGGATATTCTTGCGACGTAAACGCAGCCGGCAGTTTGGGCGAGCTCAACCGCGTTTATCTTGTCAAACTGCTTGCCCTTGGGAGCCATCTTCAGCTGTATCCCCTTGGGGGACATTCCGCTCTCCTGACCACCGGTGTTACCGTAAACCTCGTTGTCCACCATTATGGTGGTGAACTTCTCCCTTCTGAACCAGGAGTGCATGGTCATTCCAAAGCCTATGTCCATCAGTCCACCGTCACCTGCTATGGTTACCACGTCCTTAACTTTGTCGGGGAACCTTATGGAGAGAGCCCTCTTGAGTCCAGAGGCAACTGCGTTGGTGTCTCCGTAGTTTCCGTATATGAAGGGAACGGCAGCCTGAGATAGGGCGAGCCTTGCACATCCAGCCGTACCGAGAACTATGGTGTCCTCAGGGTTGGGAAGGGCAGCGTAGAACACCCTTATGAAGTATGCCATGTAACATCCGGCACACATGGGGTGCTCTTCAACGAGCTCCTTAAACTGCCCCATCTGCATGACATCCATCTGCTTTCCAAACTGCCCGTACTCTACGAGGTCAACGTAGTCTCTGGGCATGTATTTCTCAAAACCCGGTGAGATCTTTACGTACTCAAGTCCCATGATACACCTCCTTAAAATGGGATTTATGCGAGCGTCTTCTCCTTCTTTATGCCAAGCACCTTATATATCTCGTCCATTATAAGCTCAACGGGGAGGGTCATGCCTCCGTAAACCCTCGGTCCGTCCACAACTATACCGCTGTTGGGTATGACCGCCTTAACCTCCTTGGCGAGCCACCCAACGATGTTGTGCTCGGGAACGATAACCGCCTTGGCGTTCTTGAGGGCTTCCCTTATCTCCTTCTCGGGGAAGGGTCTCAGCGACTTAACCTTTATGAGACCTACGTTCAGTCCTTCCTGTTCGGCGTACCTCTGAGCTTCCCTTCCCTGGGCGGCAGCACATCCGCTCGCAACTATGAATACGTCCGCATCTGGGTTTACGACCTCAATGGGTCCACCGAGGTAGTGGTATATCCACTTCATAGCCCTCTTGTTGGCAGACCAAACTTCCTGCTGCCATACGGCGTGTATCAGATAGCTCATGAAGTTGGACTTCTGGACGGGAGCGTCCCTCTGTATCCTCGCAGGGGGTATCTCACAGTCGGTTGGGGGAACGGGTGCCTTGTAGGGGTCTCTGGGCGGTAGCTTCATGTCTTCAGGAGGAAGCTCAACGTACCCCTTGGCGTGGGTCACGAAGAAGCCCTCCGTTGCCACCACCACGGGAAGGTAAACGTCCACCTTCTCGGATATGGGAAATCCTGCAAGGGTGAAGTCAAAAACGTCCTGCTGGTTCTCGGCGTGGAGAACCACGAGACCCGAGTGTAGCAGGTAAGCTATCTCAACGTTGTCGGGCTGTATAGAAAGAGGCGCATTGACAACCCTCGTCATTATGCCCAGCACCACTGGTATCCTGTGTCCGGGCCATGAGACGATAGCCTCCAGACCTCTGAGGAGACCAGGTCCTGAGGTTGCGGAGTAAGCCCTCGCGCCACCTCTGACCGCTCCGGCTATGGCGGACATGGCACCGTACTCTTCCTCAGCCCTGTAGTAGTCCTTTATGTAACCCTGGGCAAAGAGGTCACCGACAAGGTGCATGGTCTCTGACTGGGGGGTTATTGGGTAAGCTATGGCTATATCAACGTTTGCCCTTTTAACAGCCTCTGCAAAGGCTTGAGAGCCTGTTATAAACTTCCTCTCCCTCGGAGCTTCCAGAAGAAGGTGCTCCGGTTCAACTACCTTCTGCTCAGGCATATTACACCTCCTAATATTACTCAGATTCTTCTACGACCTCACCCCTTCTGGGCATAAGGAGAGCTGCGTACTCTCCAAAGTCAAGGGGAGACACCTTCGTCCACTCCTCTTTGGGCAGGGACGGGTTCTCTGGGGGCGGAGTGGGTTCCCACTCAATTCCCAGCTCGTTCCTAACCTGTACGAGGACGTCCTTGAACTTCCTTATCTCTTCAGCGTGGACGTCTCTCAGCGAGACCATGGCGTCCTCGTGACCCATCTCAGCGCATAGGGCTATCGTGAAACAGTTGGTTCCAGCCCTTATCATCCTCAGCGAAAGGTTCGCGTAGTGACAGTGAACGCCAACGAATATACAGGCTTCTATCTTGTTGTGGAGTATGGTAAGGTTAGGGTGGTTGGGGTTTATTTCCGCTTCAGGGTCTATCTTGGGGTACTTGGGTCTGTAGTCAGGCATGGGGATTATCCTGCAGTTGGGGATCTCCATGGCGAGCTCAAGGACAGCCTTCGCCTTCTCCATAGCACCCGCGTTCCATCCCCACAGGACTAAGGGTCCCGGGAATATGGTGGGGTTTCTCTTGGTGAGCATAGCCTTTGCCGCCTCTCTCATGGCGGTCTCTTCGTCAACTATCTCACCGTAAAGGAGAGCTTTTCCGGGCTCTGGCAGTTCAACACCCATGAAAGCTCCCGGTTCGGGCATATAGCCCGATGGTCCTGGTGTGATAAGCTTCTCTTTATCCATTACTTGACCTCCGCTCTCTTCTAAAGGAATGCCTACAATTTATAAGGATTTCCTTATATTGTCAAGGCAAAAAGTATGAGATACATCAACACGCTAAAACATTGTTTTATTTACAGCCCTTAGGCTTCCTTTATAGCCTCAAGTAAACATTCCCTCATGAGCTCCTCCGAGGGGTTGCCCATGTCAAAGAGGGTGTCAAAGTCCTTTCCGTATCCGAGGCTGGTGAGCCTGTCCATAAGTAGGCGGTATATGTTTTTGAGACCTTCCTTCATACTTATACCTTCTTCAAACACGTAGAGCTCATCGTCTTCCCTGTAGAAGCTTAGCCCGTAGTCCTTCGGGTTTTCAACCTCAAACTCAACCCCCACTGCAAAGGCTTTCCCGTGATTTACGGCGCTCTCTTCTGGTAGGTAGTGTTCCGCGTAACAGCTGAGCTTTTGAGCTTGGAAGAGATTTTTGTCGGTGGGCACTGCAACTATGTACAGTGCCCCTTCCTGCATTGCTTCACCTTTATCGTTCCTGCCGACCAGCTGTATGAAGTAAGTCCACGACCTCATGGTGCCACCCAGTTGTCCTTAGCGAGCAGTTCCTCGGGTTCTACTTTTTCCTGAACCTTCTGGGATATCTTGTAGGAGCAGAACTCCGGTCCGCACATGGAGCAGAACTTGGCGGTCTTGTAGCCGTCCTGTGGTAGGGTCTCGTCGTGGTATGCCTTCGCGGTTTCCGGATCCATAGCGAGCTCAAACTGCCTGTTCCAGTCAAAGGCATATCTCGCCTTAGACATCTCCAAATCCCAGTCCCTTGCCCCGGGCCAGTGCTTAGCCACATCCGCAGCGTGGGCGGCTATCTTGTACGCCAAGACACCATGCTTGACGTCCTCAATATTGGGAAGACCGAGGTGTTCTTTGGGAGTTATGTAACAGAGCATAGATGCCCCCACTGAACCGGCAACCGCAGCACCTATGGCGCTTCCTATGTGATCGTATCCGGGTGCCACGTCGAGGACGAGAGGACCCAGTATGTAGAAGGGAGCTTCCTTACACCAGAGTTGCTGGATCTTCATGTTGAACTCAACCTCGTTGAGAGGAACGTGTCCGGGACCTTCTACCATGACTTGGACGTCGTGCTTCCATGCCTTTTCGGTCAGCTCTCCGAGTACTTTAAGCTCTCCCAGTTGAGCGTCATCGGTGGCGTCTTCAATACAGCCGGGTCTGAGAGCGTCTCCAAGAGAGAAGGAGACGTCGTACTTCTTGAATATGTCGCATATCTTGTCAAAGTGGGTGTAGAGAGGGTTTTCCTTGTCATGTTCTGTCATCCACTGGGCGAGTATGGCACCGCCTCTGGAGACGATACCCATAACCCTGTGTTGAACCGCGGGCAGGTGCTCTCTCAGTATCCCCGCGTGTATGGTCATATAGGAGACACCCTGCCTTGCCTGTTCCTCTATAACGTCAAGCATCAGGTCTATGGTTAGAGCCTTTATGTCTCCTTTGGCTATCTTCCAAGCCTCGTATATGGGAACGGTTCCCACGGGAACCGTGCTCGCCTCTATTATCGCTTGGCGTGTTTCGGGTATTGCATCACCGGTGGAGAGATCCATTATCGTGTCCGCCCCGAACTTTATGGCGACCTTAGCCTTCTCTATCTCGGTGGGTATGTCTGAGGCGAGTCCGGAGTTTCCTATGTTGGCGTTCACTTTGACCTTGGAGTTCATTCCTATACACATGGGCTCTAGGTGTAGGTGGTTGACGTTTGCGGGTATTATCATCCGCCCGCGTGCTACTTCCTGACGGACGAACTCCGGGTGTAGCCCCTCCCTACGGGCTACGTACTCCATCTCCTCGGTGACTATGCCCTGACGGGCTAAGTGCATCTGGCTTTTATTCTTAAACTTGCTTCTTTTTTCAACCCACTCAGCTCTGAGCATATCCTTCCTCCTATGATTTGGACTTTAAAAAAATAAAAACCTTTTCTCCAAATAACAATATGATTTTTGACGGTTTTGGTTCACAGTGAGGAAAACCTATCCGGGGAGAAGGCTTCAAAATACTTTGATACCTTGCCCTTCTCTAAGAGCTCAAGTATGATGTTGGCGCTCGCCGGTGCCCAGAGTATCCCGTTCCTGTAATGTCCCGTCAGGATAGCGAAGTTGTCCCCGAGGGAGAACACAGGTTTCTCGTCGGGAGTTGCCGGTCTGAAGCCCACCCTGACGTCAAGGAGCTCAGACCTTGCCAAAGCGGGAACTACTCTGATAGCTCCCTCCATCAGGGACTTTATGCCTTCAAGGGTTGTCCTGCTGTCAAAGCCTGCATCCTCCGAGGTTGCCCCCACGAGTATGTGGTTTTCCTTGGGTATTATGTAGGAAGCTGTTGAGTAGTAAACTCTCTCCAGTTCAAGACCCTTGACCTTGAGTATCTGACCTTTCACAGGATAGACGGGCACCTTCAGGAGGGACCTGCTCCATGCCCCTGCGGTGAAAACGTAGAAGTCCGCACCGTAGGTATCTCTGTAACCCTTTACACCTTTTATTGTGTCCCCTTCCCTTTCCAGCTCTGTTATGTCGTCTATGAGTATCTTGACCTTCAGGTTCTCACAGGCGAAGAGTAGGGCGTCCATGAGCTTCTCTGCGTCCACGTTGCCCTCCTCCCTGAACAGAAAGCCTCCCATCGGCTCCTCAGACAGATGTTCAGGGAGTTCTTCAGAGGACAGTTCCTCAACCTCGTAGCCCATACGCCGGTAGAGATCAGCCTTCCCCTTCAGAAAGCTGTATTCCTCTTCCCCGAGAGCGAGACGGAGTATGCCGTTCCTCACATAGAAGAGCTTTAATCTGGAGACCTCCTCAAGCCTCTTTATGAAGTCCGAGTATAGATTGAGGCTATCTATTGAAAAGTTCAACAGGTCGCCTTCAAGACCCTCCGAGAAAGGCGCGAGCATGCCGCCGGCGACCCACGAGGTTCCCTCTTCGTAGTTCCTCGTTACGACCCTTACCTCGTGTCCTGCGAGGGCGAGCTCAAAGGCGGTGGAGAGACCCACCACACCGCTTCCGACTATAAGGATATTCATAGGTTTTTAATATAAAACACACGCCCTTCAAGGCGTTTTATAATCTCAGAACTATGGGTGCTGTGGGCATCATAGCCTTCGCCTTCTTCTCTTACCTCGTTGGCTACCTTTTTTACTCAAGGTACCTTGCGGAGAGGGTTTTCGCCCTTGACGATTCAAAGAAGACTCCCGCCCACGAACTTGAGGACGGTGTTGACTACGTCCCCACGAACAGGTGGATACTCCTCGGACACCACTTCACCTCCATCACGGGTGCGGGACCCATAGTTGGTCCTGCAATAGCGGTTATATGGGGCTGGTTGCCCGCTCTGCTCTGGGTCGTCCTCGGTGCAGTTTTCATAGGTGCCGTCCATGACTTCGGTGCCCTCGTTACATCGGTGAGGCACAAGGGCAGGTCTATAGGCAGCGTTCTGGGCGAGTACGCTGGGGAGAGGGCAAGGGTGGTTTTCCTCCTGCTCATACTCGCCCTCGCCATTCTGGTGAACGCTGTCTTTGCCTTCGTAATAGCCTTACTCTTCATAAAGTTCCCTTCCAGCGTTATACCTGCCTGGAGCATAATCCCCCTCGCCCTCCTCTTCGGGCTGAGCGTTTACAGGCTGAGGATAAACTTTCTTATACCCACCGTGTTTTTCCTGCTTCTGCTGTACACTTCCATATACGTGGGTAACCTGTATCCCCTTGATATAAAGCCCGTTGCAAACGCTCTCGGGCTTGAAGCCATAATGCTCTGGATAGTTGTCCTCTTTACGTACACGTTCTTTGCCTCCTCCCTACCGGTGTGGCTTCTCCTGCAACCCCGTGATTTCCTGAACGGACTTCAGGTGGTAATACTACTCTTTCTCATATACCTTGGGGCTTTCGTGGCAAACCCCTCTGTCTCCGCCCCTGCCTTCAATCCAAGCCCCGAAGGTGCGCCCCCCATATTTCCCTTCCTTTTCATAACGATAGCCTGTGGTGCCCTAAGTGGTTTCCACGCCCTCGTCTCCTCGGGAACGACTTCAAAACAGCTGTTTAGGGAGAGGGATGCGAGGACTGTTGGATACCTCGGTTTTCTGGGAGAGAGCTCCCTTGCGGTAGCTGTGATAATAGCCTGTACGGCGGGTATTGCCATGTTCTCCGCGGACAGGTTCGCCGAGCTCTACTCTTCTTGGGCTAGTATAAAGAAATCCGCAGTCCCGGCGGTGGTGGAAGGGGGAGCCAACCTGATATCATCCCTCGGTATAAACATGGAGCTCTCCAGAACACTGATAGCCACACTGATAGTCCTGTTTTCGGCGACCACGATGGATACGAGCGTAAGGATACAGAGGTACATACTGAACGAGCTCGGACAGATTTACTCAATAAAGCCCTTAAAGAACGCCTGGTTTGCTTCCCTCGTTGCCGTTCTGACCTCTATGGGTCTCGTCTTAGCCAAGGAAGGCGGTAAGGGGGGTCTCTTGTTCTGGCCGGTCTTTGGAGCCGCCAACCAGCTCTTGGCAGGACTCGCCTTGCTCGTGACCTTCCTCTACCTTAGAAGAGAAGGGAGACCTACGCTGCCAGTGCTTCTTCCCCTCGTGGGTGTTCTGGTTATAACCTCCCTCGCCATGTTTATGAACCTTGTGAACAACGCCCTTAAGGGTGATTACCTGCTGGCGGGTGTGAGCGGGATAATCCTCATCCTTGAGGTGGCTATAATACTTGAGTCTATCCACGCTCTCAGGTCGGAGAGCAAGGGAGTGCAGGCGTGAATCTATCCCGTTTATTCTCCGAGTTTTACAGGCTCAAGTTCGGTCAGGAGTTCTCAAGGGAAGCCCGCAGGCTTGACGAGGTGTTCCTCTTCTTCCTCTTCTCGGACTACTTTGGTCTTCCAAACCCTTACAAGTTCCTCCTTTTAGAGGCTTACCCCCAGCTCCTTGAGGAGTTTCACGCATGGCACAGGAGGATGGGTATGGAGCACTCTCCCTTGGAGTGGATAAGGTGCTGTTGAAAGGTTATATTAAATAGCAGGAGGTTTGTGAATGCACTTTCCTTTACCTTGGCAGCTTCTCCTAGTACTTCTTATCGTGGTGGTTATATTCGGGGCTTCAAGACTTCCCCAGCTCGGCAGATCTCTGGGAGAGGGTATAAAGAACTTTAAGAAGGGACTCTCGGAAGAGGAGGAAGAGAAGCCTAAATTGAATAAAAAGGAGGAAGAGTGATGCCCTTTATAGGCAACATTTCAATTCCGGAGCTTCTGATAATCCTCGCCATCGTCTTCGTTCTCTTTGGTGCTTCCCGCATACCGGAGGCTGGTAAAGCTCTCGGTGCAGGCATAAGGAACTTCAAGAAAGCCCTCTCGGGAGAGATAGAGGTTGAAGAGGACGAAAAGAAGATAAAGGAAGTAAAGGCGGAGGAGGTTAAGGAAGACAAGAAGGAAGAGGCTAAGGCTGGCTAACCCGCCAGCACCCTGTTTTTGCCCTCTCTCTTAGCCTGGTAGAGTTTACCGTCTGCCCTGCTCAACAGGTTGCTCACATCGTCCCCCTCTCTAAGCTGGGCGACCCCAACGCTTATGCTCACGCTGCCGATCGGTTCAAAGTAGGTCTCCTCCACAACCCTCCTCAGCCTCTCCATGACCTTAACCGCCGTGTTCAGAGGCGTATCGGGCATAACCACGACAAACTCCTCTCCACCGAACCTCCCCACCATGTCCGTTGAACGCAGGTTCCTCCTTATCAGGGAAGCGAGCGATTTAAGCACTTCGTCACCTGCCACGTGTCCGTAGGTGTCGTTTATAAACTTAAAGTCGTCAAGGTCTATGACCGCCACTGAGAGGGGTGTTCCATTTCTCTTAGCCCGGTTGAACTCAAAGTCCAGAAAGTTCATTATTTCCCGCCTGTTGGGCAAACCCGTGAGCGGGTCTGTTGAGGCGAGCTCCTTGAGTTTCTTCTCTTTCTCTTTAAGAGAGCTATGCAGACCTATCAGCGCGGAGAATCCGGCTCCGAACAGAATACCCACTAGAAAGGGAACTATGTACTGATAGGGCTCTGTCTTCTCTATGCCCATCACGAACCTGTGGTGGACGTAAGATGCAAGAAGAGTAACGCCCACCGAGGCGACCGTTAGTAAGCCGTATAGAACTTTTTTTCTCTGAATAGCACCACCACCTCTCCCTTTATGTTCTTTCTTTTTTCAAGCTCTTCAATGACCTCCGATAGGTCTCCCCTTATGTACTCTTCATGTATCTTTGTCAGCTCACGAGCCACACACACCCACACATCTCCGAAAACTTCCCCTATGAGCTGTAAGGTCTTTACCAGACGCTTTGGGGACTCGTATATTACGAAAGTGGCAGACTCGCACGATAACAACTCTTCAAAGAACCCTCTCTTGCCCTTCTTGGGCGGAAAGCCTGCGAACACGAACCTGTCGGTGGGAAGACCGGAACCAACGAGAGCCGTTATCACCGCTGATGGTCCGGGCAGGACTTCTACCTCTATGCCCTCCCTTATACAGGTTCTTACGAGCCTGAAGCCCGGGTCGGATATGCCGGGCGTGCCCGCGTCCGATACCAACGCCACATCCTTTTCCCTGAGCACGCTGATAATGCGTGGTATCTGTTTTTCCTCTCTGGGCTCATAGTAGGATATGAGCTTTTTATTCCTTATGTCGTAGTGGTTAAGGAGTATCTTTACCCTCCGTGTGTCCTCACAGGCTATATATTCCACCTCTTTGAGGACTTCTAAAGCCCTTAGGGTTATGTCCCTGAGGTTACCTATGGGAGTGGGGACTACGTAAAGCTTACCCATCAATCTCTGTCAGAGAGCAGCTTTCCCTCCTTACCCCAGTTGTCCCTGTCCACCTCTTCTATGACCACGTAGGTTGCGGAGGGCGGTTTGCCAGCCACCTCTTCCAGAAGTTTGGTAACGCCTTCCACTATCTTCCTCTTCTGGTCTTTGGTGAGCTTTCCCGCCACCTTAACGTTGACGTAGGGCATGGCTTATATATTACCACTCCTCTATACTTTCTTACCGGTATGCGTTTTATAGAGACTGATATAACCTGCCGCCTTGATGCCCTGCCCTGGAGCGGGTTTCACACAAGGTTTCTGGTCGCCTTGGGCGTGACTTGGATCTTGGACGCCTTTGAGGTGGTGATAGTCGGCAACGTGCTGGGCAGTATGACCAAGAGCCTGAACCTAACACCCCTGCAGGGCAGTCTCGTCATAAGCGGTTTTCTGGTAGGAGCTATACTCGGATCTTTCCTCTTCGGATACCTTGCGGACAGGTACGGCAGGAAGAAGGTATTCATACTTACGCTGTTGCTCTACTCTCTCGGAACCTTTCTCACCGGCTTCGCTTGGGACTTTTACAGCGCCTTCCTGCTAAGGGTTGTGGCGGGTGCGGGCATAGGTGGGGAGTTCGCAGCCATACACTCCGCCATAGATGAGTTCGTCCCCGCCCGCCACAGAGGAAAAGTGGACGGCTTCGTGGTAGCTTCCTAGAACGTGGGAAGTATCCTCGCTTCCCTTGTGGCTATGGCTCTGCTGGAGAATCTTGATCCCGAGTGGGGTTGGAGGTTCGCCTTCTTCTTGGGCGGTGTTATAGCCCTCCTTATCGTATGGGTCAGGAGGAGCGTTCCCGAGTCCCCCAGATGGCTGCTATCTAAAGGTATGGATGAGGAAGCCGAGAAGATAGTGAGGTCTCTTGAAGTGGAAGCCGGTAAAACTTTCAGGGCTGAGAGGTGCTCTGTCCCCGTGTTTGACGGAGGTCTACTTGAGGGTATGAGGCTTATACTGGGAGGCTACCGCTGGCGGTTTGTGTTTGCAAGCTCCCTTAGCCTCACCATACTCACCACTTACTACGGGCTCGTGAGCTTGCTGCCTATAAGCCTCGCCCCAGCCATGGGCTTACCTCCCGAGAGCGTCCCCACCCTGTTTATGATGGGTAGTGTGGGCGGTTTCTTCGGAGGAGTGGTGGTAGCTATATTTGCAGACCTTCTGGGTAGGAAGGCGACGGGTCTCGGCATAGCCATACTCTCAGCCCTTGCTACCCTTACGCTCGTTCACCTTGATAACTTCTACGTCGCCTTTGCCATATACTCCTTCATAGCCTTCTCTTTTGCCAGCGTTGCTTACGTGAGCGCCATGGAGATATTCCCCTCCCACGTGAGAGCTACCGCCATAGGACTTATATCCATCATAGGTAGGCTGGGAGGCGTGGTGGCTCCGCCCCTTCTCGTGAGTCTCTCTCAGCATAACTACGCCTACGGCGTCTATGGACTCTTCGCCTTCTGGCTTGTGGGAGTTATCGCATACCTTCTCTGGAGTATGTTCGGCGTGGAGGCTAAGGGAAAGTCCATAGAGGAGATAACCTGATCACTCAAAGAGTGCGGTGGTGAGATACTTCTCTCCTCCGTCCGGGAATACGGTGACTATCACTCCCTTCTCTCCCCTCTCGGTAAGCTCCCTTGCGAGCTTTATACATGCCCAGAGTGCAGCACCCGAGGACTGACCCACGAATATGGCTTCTTCTTTCACCAGCCTTCTCGCCCACTCGTAGGCGTCTTCCGTCTCCACGAATATAGTCCTGTCAAGAAAGTTCTCATCAAATATGCCCGGCTTTATGGAGCTCTCTATGTGCTTGAGCCCCTCTATTCCGTGAAAAGGGTAGGCTGGCTGAACGCCTATCACCTGTATGTTCTGGTCGTAAACCTTGAGCCTTCTTCCCGTTCCCATTATGGTTCCGCCCGTTCCTATGCCAGCTACGAAGTGGGTTACCCTGCCCTCGGTCTGGTTCCATACCTCTATGCCCGTAGAGTAGAAGTGTGCCCTCCAGTTTGCCGGATTGTTGTACTGGTCAAGGTAAACGTATCTGTCCGGGTTCTTCTCTACCAGTTCTCTCACGTAGATGATCGCCCCGTCGGTGCCCTCAAGAGGGTCTGTGAGATACACCTTCGCCCCGTAAGCCTGTATTATCTTCTTCCTCTCCTCACTCACGTTGGCAGGCATGGCGAGTTCCACAGGTATGCCGAGCGCTGAACCCACCATGGCGAGGGCTATACCGGTGTTGCCGGAGGTGGCATCTATAACCACCTTACCTTCGGTGATTATTCCCTCCTTCTGGGCGGTCAGGAACATGGATAGTGCGGGTCTGTCTTTCACCGAACCGCCGGGATTGAAGCTCTCAAGCTTTGCGTATATCTCCACATCGGGAGATATGTCTTCGGGAATGACCTTGCTTATTTTTACCAGCGGTGTGTTGCCTACGAGGTTGAGGACGGAATTCCTTGCTTTCCGGTAAGGCTCATCGTGCTGTCCAAGAACCCACATTTAGAAGCTTTACTTCCCCTTTCCTATAACGAGTATTGAACCGGGTCTCTTTATTCTCAAGGCGACCATCTCCATCACCCTGAAGAGGTGGTTCATGTTGGAAGACTCCACGTAAGCCACCGACACATCTTGAGCCACCACGAGGTCAAAGTTCTGAGGACCTGCGGATACCAAGAGTGCCCTGTTGTCGGGAATTATGGGTGTTTGAAGGACGTCTTTGACCACCTTCTTTATCTGCTCTATCTCAAGAAGTCCTGTGTTGTCGTGCATCCTGTTGAGCTGGAAGTACTGCTTAGGGTTCACTACCAGATAGTAATTCCCGTAAAAGCCCTGTTCCACCAGCTTGGAGATACCCTCTATCACATCGCTGAAGGCGTTACCTACCTTAGACCAATCGCTCATGGACATGGAATTTACACCCTCGGCTGTCATCAAGCCCTCAAGACCGAGGTTCTTGTTACCCAGAAGTATCAGTGTGTCCTCCGCAACCGCGGTGGCGACCGCCGCAGCAACCGCGTTGGAGGTGTCTATGGGCATGTTGAACTGCCTGAAGTATTCAAGGTCTCTCCATGATATTACGAAGTCCTTGTATATGGTGGGTATTGGTATGTGCTTCCTAACACCCGTCCTGACGGGTTCGCAGGTCTCGTACTCCTGACCCGGCTTTATCTCACACACGCCCGGCTCCATGCCGTATATGACATCGTAGGAAACCATCTGATGACCGGGTCCTATGGGTCCCATCACGGGAACGAATCTCCTGCATACCAGATTTTCCTTAGCTACCTTGACCACAGCCTCATCTATCTGTTCCCACTCCTCCTGGGTCAGAGGCGCTTCGTCTCTTCCGAGAAAGTCCATCTTCATCACCCCCTTTCTTTGTGCTACACCTAAATTATAAGTGAATTATCCTTAAGTGCTGACCTCCAAAGGAGGGGTGTAGATATGGTAAGGAGCTTTATAGTTGTGCTCTTCTTCCTGTCTGTGGCTCTCGGTATGGAGCTACAGAAGGTAGGAGACAGGATCTACATGGCTAAGGGGGGTTACGGACTGCCTTCCAAAGAGAACAGGGGTTTTATATCAAACGCCTACGGCGTGCTTACGAGAGAGGGTTGGGTCGTTATAGATACCCTATCAACTCCCGAGCTTGCGAGGGAGTTCATTTCAGAGCTGAAAAAGGTAAAAGATGCTCCTATCCTTTACGTTATCGTGACCCACTACCACATGGATCACTGGTTTGGGATAGCTCCCTACAAAGAGGAGGGAGCCAAGTTCATAGCCCACACAAACCTCAAAGAGTTTTACGAAGATGGAAGTGCGGACATGGTGCTTGAGGGTGCTCAGAAGTCCTTCGGGGTGTTCGGGAGCGTTAAGCTGTTCCCGCCGGACATAGTTGTGGACAGCAGGGTTAAGCTCAGGGTGGGCGGAGATGTGATAGAGATAATCCCCATGACACCCGCCCATACCAATACAGACCTCGTCATAAGGGTTGGCAGTTTTTACTTCGTCGGGGACCTCGTGTCTTACAAGAGGATACCCTTTATGGGGGACAGGAACGTGTCCACGAAGGCGTGGCTTGAGGTTCTTGATAGGATAAGGAAGTTAAGACCTAAGGTTCTCTTGGGAGGACATGGAGACCCCATGGACAAGAAGGCGATTGCCTGGACGAGAGATTACATAACCTTCGTGAGGGAAGAGGTCAGAAGGCTGAAGGACGAGGGACTCTTCATAGACGAGGTGAAGGAGAAGCTGAAGGACTCACCCTTCAAGGACTCAAAGATGTACGAAGTCTTCCACATGAGGAACGTTTACAGTGTGTTCAACGAGCTTGATATGGAGCTTTGATCATGAGTGCACAGGTTCTATACGAAGACAGCGACCATAAGTTCATCTGGCTCAAGTGGGATCAGGAAGAGGAAGGCGAGCTCGTTCAGACCAACCAGTTCTTGATAATCAACAGAGGAAAGGGGGTTCTCCTTGATCCCGGTAGTGTTTACGTCCTACCGGAGGTCATAGCTTCCGTATCCGAACACATAGACTTGGACAGGATAGAGTACATCTTCTACACCCACCAAGACCCGGATGTGAGCTCTGGCATACCCGTGTGGTTGGAAAACACCAACGCTAAGGTCTATATATCTAAGCTGTGGACGAGATTTCTGCCTCACTTCGGTTTGATGGACACCAGCAGGATAGTGGGTATAGAGGACAAGGGAGGTGAGATAACCCTCGGAACGGGCGATAAACTCCTTCTGATACCCGCCCACTTTCTCCACTCAACGGGTAACTTCACCCTCTTTGATACGAGATCCCGCATTCTATTTTCGGGAGACATAGGCGCTTCCGTATTTCCCAAGGGAGAGTCTTACTCCTTCGTTGAAGACTTTGATAGACACCTGCCCTACACGGAGGGCTTCCACAGAAGATACATGGCGTCCAAAAGAGCCTGTAGGATATGGGTGAACATGGTTAAGAAACACAACCCTCAGATGATAGCTCCTCAGCACGGGGCGCTCTTTAAGGGTGAGTCGGTAAACCGCTTTCTTGATTGGCTCTCTGATCTTGATTGTGGCGTGGACATATTAGAAAAGATAGTGGAGTAAGGCATGTTTTCACTCTTTAGGAAAAAGGAAACCCATCGGGAAGAGGTCAAACCTCAAGATACCACCTACACCACCCAAACCCTGAAGAAAGTCTCCCAAAGGTTGTGGAAGCTCGTTCACACCAAGGTAGCCTCAAGGCACATGTTCAAGTTCTTCACCAAGGAAATCCGTAACGTTAGGGAAACGGGTTTAGGCATAAGCACCGCCATAGACGAGTTCACCCAAACCATAAGAGCTCTCACGGAGAGCATAGTGGGTATCAAAGAAGAGATAGACACCCTTACGGAAGAGGTATCTCAAGCGAGAGAGGTTATAGTAAACGAAGCCAAAGGGATAGTGAGCGTACGGGAGGAACTAAAGACCTACAACCACACACTCCTAAAAGCCCACGACTCCTTTGAGAGCATAAAGGACTCGGTCAGGGAGATAAACTCTATAGCTGAGCAAACCAACATGCTCGCTTTGAATGCTTCCATAGAGGCTGCAAGGGCTGGGGAGAGCGGAAGGGGATTCGCCATAGTTGCCGAAGAGGTTCGCAAGCTCGCCAACAGGACGGACGGATTCGCCAACTCCATAAACGAGAAGATAGAATCCTTGGACGAGGACATCAAAGAGCTCTCCAACAGAATGGCGATACTTGCCAAGAACCTTGAGAAGGTGATCATACTTTTTGAGGACATAGACAGAAGATCGGAGGCAAACTCCAAGTCAATAGAGAACATAAAGGGTCACATCAGCGAGATAGCCACAGCGGTGGAGGAGCAAAACGCAACCGCCAGCGAGATAGCTACCAACGTGAGCGGACTGATGAAGAACATGGAACTCCTTGAGCACAAGATAAAAGCTGTTATAGACACCATGGGAGTGGAGAAGTGATGAAAGTTCTTAGCAAGGAAGAGATAGATAAAGATCTCTCCGAACTGGAAGGCTGGGAACTTGGCGATGGGTACATACACAAGGAGTTTAATACCAAGAACTGGAAGACTACCATATTCGTGGTAAACACCATAGCAGGGCTGGCAGAAGCCCATTGGCACCATCCGGATCTTGAGGTGAGCTTCAAAAAGGTGAGGGTGAAACTGACCACCCACGAGGCGGGTGGTGTGACGGAGAGGGACATAAAACTGGCTAAGGAGATAGACCGGCTCGTTGGAGACGTCCTGAAGCACTGAGGCTTTATAATTTCCCTATGAGCCTCCTGATAGTGGAGAGAGGTTGCCCCAACTGTGGGGGAGCCATAAGCGATGAGAGGCTCGGGAGGGGTCTTCCCTGTTACAGATGTCTTCCAGAACCCTCGGATGATGTGTGTGGGGCGCTGGGTAGTCTCCACAGGCTCAAAGCTTTACTTCCCTTCTGCGAAACCGAGAGGAGACTCTCCGAGTTTGAGAAGTTCTTTGAGAAAGCTGTGGGAGCTCGTCCCTGGAGCCTACAGAGGCTCTGGGCTAAGAGGGTCTTCATGGGACACTCCTTTGCGGTGGTGGCGCCTACGGGTGTTGGGAAGACCACCTTCGGTTTGGTCAGCGCCCTATTCCTTAAGCCCAAGGTTCTCCTGATATTCCCCACGAGGATACTCGCCAGTCAGGCTGGCAACAGGCTCAAGGAGTTGTCCGAGAAGCTCGGTGTAGATAAGAACGTCCTCGTTTACGAGTCAAGGAAGAAGGTCAGGGAGAGGTTCTTGGCGGGTGACTTTGATGTTCTCTGTGGGACTAACATGTTCCTGCACAAGAATTTTGAGAACCTGACCAGGTTCTCTTTCAGCCTAATATTCATAGACGACATAGACTCATTCCTGAAGCGTTCCAAAAACGTGGATAACCTCTTTAAGCTCCTCGGCTTCAGCGAGTCCGAACTGAAGCTCGCCCTCAAGGAGAACAAGACCGAGAAGGACTGGGAAAGGCTGTCTAAGATAAGGCAGAGGAAGCGGGATACGGTTCTAGTGGTCTCTTCGGCGACCCTGAAGCCCAAGGGAAACAGGGTGTTCCTCTTCAGAAACCTGCTCGGCTTTGAGGTTCAGAAGGCTGTAACCACCCTGAGGAACATAGTAGACGTGGCACAGCCCGTTAAAGACCTGCAAGAAGCCCTTGAGAGTTCCGCTGATCTTATAAGGAGGCTGGGCAGGGGAGGTCTCGTTTACATCTCCGTATTCTACGGGAAGGAGAAGGTCAACGAGGTCGTTGAGTTTTACAGGAGCAGAGGTTTGAAGGCTATAAGCTACCTTGACTACGAGCCTAAGGAGCTCTACGAAACCCTTGAAAAGGGTGACTTTGATGTGGCAGTGGGTATATCCCACATAACCAACCCCCTCGTGAGGGGTCTTGACCTTCCCCACGTAATAAGGTATGCGATCTTCCTTGATCCTCCAAAGCACATGTTCCCCACCGAACTCAGCCTGCAACCCTCTCTACTCCACTCCTTGCTCCTGACCTTGTTAAACCTGTTCAGTGAAGAAGACCGCCTGAAGGCGGTGGAGTACATAAACTACACAAGGCGCTATCTGACCCTTAGGGAAGAGCTGCTTGACAGGTATCCCCGCGTGAAGGAGAGGCTTGAGGAGATAAAGGAGTTCCTTGACAGGTACCTCTCCGACGAGGAGTTTATGGGAAAGATAGAACGCTCCGAGGACATATCCCTCGTCAGGAAGGAGGGGAAGTTATACGTTGTCGTGGGTGATGCCAACTCTTACATTCAGGCTTCGGGAAGAACCTCCCGGTTCATAGCGGGCGGCATGACGAAGGGGCTCTCCGTGCTCTTCTACTCAGACCCGAAGGCTTTCAACTCCTTAAGAAGGAGACTCTCCGCCTACTTCATGCAGTCAGACGTTGAGTTTAAGAGACTTGAGGAGATAGACCTTGACAAGCTCCTTAGGGAGATAGACGAGGACAGAAAAAGGGCGAGGCTCGTTCTTGAAGGTAAAGTTGTCCAGGAGATTAAAGACCTATTCAAAACCACCCTCGTGGTGGTTGAGTCTCCCAACAAGGCGAGGACGATAGCGAGTTTCTTCGGGAAGCCCCAGATGAGGCTCATAAAGGACAGCGTGGCTTACGAAGTTCCCCTCGGCGAGAGGTTATTGGTGATAACGGCGTCCCTCGGGCACGTCCTTGACCTCGTGACCGACAAGGGGTTCTTCGGAGTTATAGCTGAGAACGGTAAGTTCACTCCCGTCTACGATACTATAAAGAGGTGCAAGCCCCAGGGGCTTCAGCACACAGACCTGGACTACCTTAAGAGGCGGTGCAGGGGAAAGGTTGAAGACAAGCTCAGTGTCGTAGAGGCTTTGAGAGAGGCTGGGTATGAGGTTGACGAGGTCTTTATAGCCAC
Source organism: Hydrogenivirga sp. 128-5-R1-1 (assembly GCF_000171895.1). Lineage (NCBI taxonomy): Bacteria > Pseudomonadati > Aquificota > Aquificia > Aquificales > Aquificaceae > Hydrogenivirga > Hydrogenivirga sp. 128-5-R1-1. Next base: position 162,048 of record NZ_ABHJ01000006.1, on the reverse strand, counting down.
AGACCCGGACGCGGAAGGTGAGAAGATAGCCTACGACCTTTACCTTCTCGTTAGACCGTTCAACGCGGAAGTGAAGAGGGCGGAGTTTCACGAGGTAACACCTAAGGCTTTCAGAGAGGCTGTTGAGAACCCGAGAGAGCTGGATACGAACCTTGTGAAAGCCCAGATAGTCAGGCGTGTCCTTGACAGGTGGGTTGGCTTCACCCTATCAAGGGTTCTCTGGAAGGTCTTCGGAAAGAACTGGTTCTCGGCGGGCAGGGTTCAGACCCCCGTCCTTGGCTGGATAATAGAACGTTATAAGAAGTCCAAGGAGAAGAAGGGGGAGGTCGTATTTGAGGTGAACGGACATACCTTCAGGGCTGAGATAGAAGACCTTGATGTGGCAAGGAGCGTTTACGAGGAGCTTGAGCTGGCGAGGGTTTATACCCACTCTCCCCGTGAGGTGGAGAAGAGACCTCTGCCCCCGTACGCAACGGACACTCTCCTTGAGGATGCGAGCGAGAGGTTGAAGCTCTCCGCCCAGGAGACCATGAAGCTCCTCCAGAGCCTCTTTGAGGCTGGTCTGATAACCTACCACAGGACGGACTCCACCCGCGTCTCCGAAGCCGGCAGGTATACGGTAGCTAAACCTTACATAAGCGAGAAGTTCGGAGAGGAGCTCTTCTATCCGAGAAGCTGGGGAGAGGGCGGCGCCCACGAGTGCATAAGACCAACAAGACCCGTGGATCCCTCAAACTTGAGGTTTATGATCACGGCGGGTTTGATTGAGCTGGAAGAACCCAACAGGGCTTTGAGCCTGTATGAGCTCATATTCAAGCGCTTTATGGCATCCCAGATGAGACCTGCAAAGGTCGTGGCGGAGACCCTTCGCGTGGAACTCCCTTACTACGAGTGGGAAGAGGAGGTCGTTACTGAGGTAATAGAGCACGGCTTTGACCTGATCTTTCCCACCTTCAGGCTCTTTGAGAAGAGGATACCCTATGAGATCAAGCCCGTAGGTATGAGAGAAGTCCCCAAGGTTCCCCTATTTACCCAAGGGACTCTCATACAGGAGATGAAGAAAAAGGGTCTGGGTAGACCTTCAACATACGCCCACATAGTCCAGACGCTCCTTGATAGGGGTTACGTGAAGGAGGTAAAGGGAAGGCTCTTCCCAACTAAGATGGGAATGGAGGTCTACAGCTACCTGAGAGAGCACTATCCTAACTACGTCAGTGAGGAGCTTACGAGGGAGCTTGAGAGAGCTATGGACATGGTTGAGAAGGGAGAGGCTGACTACATGGAGATACTGAAAGAGGCATACAGGGTGAAGGATATACTGAAAGAGCTGGGAGAGGTTAAAGCGCCGGAGAGGTTCTACTATGAGTGAGGTCGTGGCTCTAATTCTGTTTATAGGTCTTTTGCACGGTGTTCTCTTTATATACTGGAAGGGGATGGGCTCAGCCCGGAAGAAGAAGTACGAGAAGATGTACGGGAAGGAGGATTAACCCTTTGAGAGCTCCTCCTTTATCCTCTCTATCGTACTCACAGGAAGGGGTTCAAACCCGTACTTCCCCGCAAGGTAGTAGCTCGCCCAGTCACCCACGTGTATGAGGTGTAGAGTCCTTGCGAGGTAGGAGTTCCCGTCCCCGCCTATCGCTATGGGTACTATCCCAAAGTCCTTAAGGAGCTTTATCGTTATATCAACCCTTCTCCTGACCCTCTCGTGGTCTTTAGGGTCAAACATGACGACGAAGGCGCACTTGCTCCTTATCTCCGCATTCTCCAGCCCCATAACCTCGTTGTGGTGCATCTCGGGCAGGGTTGCGAAGTAAGCCTGTGTCTTTGAGTTCTCGTTTATCTGGGTCTTCCACCTGAAGGCTGCCACCTCTGTGAGGGGTGTTGAGTATATGACAGGTATGTAGCCGTAAAGCTTGTTCGCTATCTCCTCTCCCTTATTCTTTATATCCTCGTAAGAGTTCTTCAGGTTGTCCCGCGCGTCTTCAATCTCTTCCCTGTCTATACCGAGCACGGCAAGAACTCTGGAGAGCATGTATCCCAGAGCGAACCTCGGGGCAAAACCTTCTGGGACTTTCAGGTGGAGCACGCCACTGCTCTTGGCAAGCTCCTCTAACTTACCTCCGGAGCTAACGCATACTATCGTAGCCTGTCTCTGCATAGCCTCCTCAAAGTTGCTCACGGTCTCCTCGGTGTTTCCGCTGTAACTTATGCATACCACGAGGTTTTCCTCTCCTTTCACGCAGTTGGGGAGTCCGTATCCCCTGTGTGTGAGAGCTGGAACCTTACAGCCCCTGTGCTCCAGCCAGCTCTTGGCTATGTCGCCCACTATTCCAGAGCCACCCATTCCGCAGAAGGTTACGGTGTGGTAGAGGGAGAGGTCAATATCAAGCTTCTCCCACTCAAGCTGGTCTGGAAAACTCTTGAGCATCTCTTCCGGACTCATCACACCCCTCCTTTCAAACGCCGTTCTATTATACCCTTAAGCTCCTCTGACTTCTCAAGAACCTTAAGGTGATCAAGCCTCGTCCTGAATCCGTCGCCGGCAAAGTGGGTTCTCGTCCCCTCATAGAACTCAACCACCTTCCTTATGGGAGGCTGCTGGGGTATTCCCACCTTCTCGGAGAGCTTTGAGAGCAGGTAAAACCCAACAGTTTGCAGCTTTGATTCTTCCCATATAAGAGTCGTAATCCTCTTCGTCTCCTTGGAGACCTCTTCCCTCTCCTGAGCCTCTCTGTAAATGAAGTCTGTCATCTCCTCGTCCCATAGCTTCCCGAGCCACAGGGGACCCCCAACGCTGAAACGGGTACCGCACACGGGACAGAACTCCCTGACCTTCAGGACGTCAAAGACCGCTTCGCGGTTGAGACAGTTAAAGCAGTAAAGTATGTAGCCCACCTGGTCAATGAGCGAGTTGGTCAGCTTGGCGCCCCTGTCCTTCATGAAGAATAGCTTGAAGTAATGCAGATGGGAGTAGGCGAACATGGGTATCATCGCTATGTCGTGCTGGGCACCCAGCTCTATAACCTTCTTTATCAAGATTCTTATACCTACCTCGTGTTTAAACTCGTTTCTGAGAGGTCTCGCCCCGTACCTCCTTACGCAGGTCTTCGGGTAAGTTCCCGAGAGGGGTGCGGTGTCCGTTGCCGTAAGGCTGAGAAGCCCACCCCTCTTCATGCTTAGAGCCACGGACTCTACGAAGGGAACCGGCGTTCCGAAAGGATCAAGGTCAACGTAGTCAAAACCAAAGCCCCAGCTCTTTCTGAGGAAGTAGTTTGCCTCCTCCCTGTGGACTTCGTACTTCTCGGGGGGGACTTCGTTGAGCCTGAAGTTCTCCTCCATTATTTGAGCTGCCTTCTCGTTTATGTCGTTCGCGAACACCTTACCGACGCAGTCGGTCTCTTTCAAAAACCTTATAGATCTTATTCCACTCGCCGCTAAGGGGTCTGCGACCATGACCTCTCTGCCGAGCTTCCTGCACACGAACTCAAGTCCGAGGACGGCGAGGTCTCTGTTGACCCTCATTCTGGGGTTGTAAAAGACGGGCATGTCGGAGGAGACGATCTCTCTGAGCTCGGGAACACGGATCTTAGCCTTTCCCTCTTGGATTATTTTCATTCTTTTCCCATGGGGGTACCGGGAGTCGAACCCGGACGGCCGTGCGGCCCGCGGATTTTAAGTCCGCTGCGTCTGCCAGTTCCGCCATACCCCCTTAGCCCTCAGAAAGGCTATATTATATTTTAGACCACGCATCCGCCATGAAAGACCCCATAGTTGCGATAGCAACCCCCTTTGGAGAGAGCGCCATAGGGGTAGTCAGGCTTACCGGTAAGGATGTGCTCCCCACCGTACTCAGATACTTCAGGACTAAATCTGAGGTCAAACCCAGGTACGCCCACTACGGCACTCTCGTTGATGAAAGGGGAGAACCCATAGACGAGGGCATTCTGGTCTATTACAGGGCTCCTAACAGTTATACAGGTGAGGATATGGTGGAACTTTCCCTTCACGGAAACCCTCTGATACTCAAGAGAGTCCTTGAACTCTTCCTCAGCGCCGGATGCAGGCTCGCAGAGCCTGGTGAGTTTACGAGGAGGGCTTTCCTCAACGGCAAACTTGACCTTGCCCAGGCGGAGGCTGTTGCCGAGCTGATATCAGCCAAGACGGAGTTAGCCCGCAGGGCTTCCCTGAGGCAGTTGAGGGGCGAGCTGAGCAGGTACGTAAACTCCTTAAGGGAAAGCCTCCTTGAGCTTTCAGCCTATATAGAAGCGGACATAGAGTTTTCCGAGGAGGACATACCTACCCTAACCAAGGAGCAGGTGATCGGCATGGTTGACAGGGTTCTGGAGGGGATAGACCAGCTCCTAAGCACAGCTAAAACGGGAAAGTTGCTCAGGGAGGGGATAAAGCTTGCAATAGTGGGCAGACCTAACGTGGGAAAGTCCTCCCTCTTTAACGCACTCCTTAAGGAGGACAGGGCTATAGTTACGGACATAGAGGGAACCACACGGGATTACATAGAGGAGAGCCTTAACCTCAGAGGTATACCGGTCAGACTTATAGACACCGCTGGTATAAGGGAATCGGAAGACCCCGTTGAGAGGATCGGGGTTGAGAGGAGTATGGAGAAGATAGAGGAGGCGGATGTGGTTCTCTTCGTTGTGGACGCCTCTGAAGAGCTCAGGGAGGAGGACTCGCTTATATACGAAAAGCTGGGGGACAAGGATATCGTGGTGGTCTTTAACAAGATAGACAGAGGAGAAGTCGTCCCTCTTGAAAAATTCCAGGGACATTCTATAATAAAGGTTAGTGCCCTCAAGGGCTACGGACTAAAAGACCTTGAAGAGGAAATTCTCAAGAAGGCGGGAGCGGTAGCTCACGAAGGATTAAACATATATGTTTCGGTTAGACATGAAGAACTTCTCAAGAAGGCTCGTGAAACACTTTCTAAGTTCAGAGATAGATATGCAAAGGAGGACATAAGTCCGGAGATAGCCATGCTTGACGTCAGGGAAGCTTCCGATTTTCTTGGAGAGATAGTTGGACACATAACCACCGAGGAGGTTCTCGGAAGCATATTCTCAAGGTTTTGCATAGGAAAATAATCAGGAGGATAGTATGCAGGAGCTTCAAAAGATCTACACACTTGAAGAGCTCAAGAAGATGACCCTACAGGACTTGCAGAAGCTTGGTAAGGAGCTCGGACTACCGAGGACGACAGGGCTCAAGAAGGAGGAGCTCATAGAGAGGATACTGGGAGCGCAGGCTAAAGATGGGGGTCTTGTGTTCGTCAAAGGCGTGCTTGAGGTGCTCCCTGAAGGGTACGGCTTCATGAGGAGTGCCCAGAACAACTACATGCCGAGCTGGGAAGACGTTTACGTTGCACCCTCTCAGATAAAGAAGTTCGGTCTGAGGACGGGGGACACCATAGTCGGTTTTGCGAGACTCCCCAAGGAAGGGGAGAAGTACAAAGCCCTCATAAAGATGGAGGCGGTGAACGGCTTGAGTGCGGAGCCGGAGGTTCTTAGGTCAAGACCGACCTTTGACAGGCTGACGCCCTATCACCCCACCGAGAGGTTCAACCTTGAGTTTGACCCCAAGGAGCTTTCCACAAGGGTCATAAGCCTCGTATCGCCCATAGGTAAGGGGCAGAGGGGTATGCTCGTTGCACCACCCAAGGCTGGTAAGACGGTTCTGCTCCAGAAGATATCCAGGGCTCTCATAGAGAACCACCCGGAAGTCCACCTGATAATACTTCTCATAGACGAAAGACCAGAAGAGGTCACCGAGATGAGGAGGATAGTCGGGGACGGGGCTGAGGTGGTAGCTTCAACCTTTGATGAGCCTCCGGAGAGGCACATGCAGGTGGCTGAGCTCGTGATAGAGAAGGCTAAGAGGTTGGTGGAGCTCAAAAATGATGTGGTAATACTCTTGGACTCTATGACGAGGTTTGCGAGGGCGTCTAACGCGGTGACTCCTCCGACGGGAAGGGTTCTGTCGGGAGGTATAGAGGCTACAGCCCTTCAGAGACCAAAGAAGTTCTTTGGTGCCGCGAGGAACATAGAGGAGGGCGGATCCCTCACCATAATAGCTACAGCCCTGATAGAGACGGGCTCAAGGATGGACGATGTCATATACGAGGAGTTTAAGGGAACTGGAAACATGGAGATACACCTTGACAGGAGACTTATGGAGAGAAGGGTCTTCCCCGCCATAAATGTGGAGAGGTCGGGAACGAGGAAGGAAGAGCTCCTCGTTGAGGACTGGGAGCTCCAAAGAATGTGGGTGCTCAGGAAGTTCCTCGCCACTATGGATCCGGTTGAGGCTATGGAGTTCCTCCTTGATAAGCTGAAGAGGTTTAAGACCAACAGAGAGTTTCTGAAGGCGATGAATGCGTAGTATAATATTTTGCTTCTGGAACGGAGGTTTGAGATGAAGAAGGGCATACATCCGGAGCTTCAGCCAACGAACTTCGTTTGTGGTTGCGGAAACTCCTTCACGCTGATGTCAACTAAAGGTGGGACTGTTCACGTTGAGGTGTGCAACCAGTGCCACCCCTTCTACACCGGGAAACTGAGGTTGAAGCCCATGTTCCTTGAGCTTGCCTCCCCCGGTGAAAAGAAGGAAGGTTGATGCTCAAGAAGGAGCTGATAGACAAGTTAGAGAAACTCACCGAGAAGTATAAGAGGATTGAAGAAGAGCTCTCAAAGCCAGAAGTAATACAGGACGTAAAACGCTACAGGGAGCTCAGCAGGGAACACAAGGAACTTGCAGAGCTCTACGAGACCTACCAGGAGTACAAGCGTCTTCAAAGGGAGCTCAATGAGGCTAAGGAGCTTCTCAAGAGCCCGGAGAAGGAGCTCAAGGAGCTCGCTCAGGAAGAGATTGAAGATATACAGAGCAGGATACCCGAGCTTGAGGAAAAGTTAAAGCTCCTCCTCGTTCCTAAGGACCCGAACGACTCCAAGAACGTAATACTTGAGATAAGGGCTGGCACCGGAGGCGAGGAGGCAGCCCTGTTCGTTGCAGACCTGCTCAGGATGTATCAGAAGTACGCTGAAGACAAAGGCTGGAAATTTTCCATACTAAATGCCAACAAGACGGGACTCGGGGGATATAAGGAGGTTATAGCCCTCATAGAGGGAGAGGGCGCCTACTCAAGGCTGAAGTACGAGAGCGGAGTCCATAGGGTTCAGAGGATACCGGTCACGGAGAGCGGGGGGAGGATACACACATCAACTGCAACCGTGGCGGTTCTACCGGAGGCGGACGAGGCGGACGTGGAGATCAATCCCCAAGACCTTAAGATAGAGACCTTCAGGGCGTCGGGTGCGGGAGGACAGTACGTAAACACTACGGAAACGGCTGTTAGGATAACACATACACCCACGGGCATAGTTGTCTCCTGTCAGGACGAGAGGTCTCAGTTCCAGAACAAACAGAAGGCTCTGAAGATACTTTACGCTAAGCTCAAGGACTTTTATGAGCGTAAAAAGAGGGAGGAGATAGCCCGGGAGAGAAAGGAGCAGGTGGGAACGGGAGAGAGGAGTGAGAAGATAAGAACCTACAACTTCCCTCAGAACAGGGTAACAGACCACAGGGTTAATTTAACCCTGTACAAGCTCAACGACGTCCTTGAAGGCAAGCTGGACGAATTTATAGATGCGTTGAGGGCTAAGGAGCTTGAGGAGAGACTCAGGCTCGTGGAGACCGCTTAACTCCCCTTGAAGGGTATGCTTATCCAGAGCTCTTCCCTTTCGTCTTCGTTCTTTTTAAGGGAGACATCTATGCCGGCGGCATCAAACTGAGGGTATTTGGAAAAGAGTGAGATCAAGTCCTCCTTCAGCTTATCAACCATGCTCGGAGGTAGCCCCTGCCTCTCATAGCTGAGAACGAGCATAAGCCTCTGCTTGGCAACGTCTTTACTCTTTTTCCTGAATAAAGACCCTAAGTTCAACAAATCTTAACCTCCGAACAGTTTACTCAGGAAGCCCTCTTTCTCCCCGTACCTCTCAAAGGGAACCTCCTCTCCCAGCGTCCTTTTGGCTACATCCATTATAGCCTTTGCAGCGTTGTACTTCTGGTGCAGGACTATGGGCTCTCCCCTGTTTGTGAAGTCAACGAGCTTCTCTTCCTCAGGAATAACACCTATAAGGGGAGCCTTGAGAATGTCCGCTATATCCTCAACGGAGAGCATCTCTCCCCTCTTGACCATCTTCCACTTGATTCTGTTGACTATCACCCAGTAATCCTCTTTGTTCATGCTCTCAAGGAGTCCTATGACCCTGTCTGCATCCCTTACGGAGGACACCTCTGGGTTGACAACTATATAGGCTCTGTCCGAAGGACTGACGGCTATCTTAAAGCCCTGTTCTATACCCGCCGGAGAGTCTATGATTATGTAATCAAACTCCCCCTTGGACTTTATGTTTTCAACGAGTTCCAGCCACTTTTCCGTATTCACGGCGTCCTTGTTCTTGGTCTGGTTGGCGGGCAGGAGAAAGAGGTTCAGTCCTCTCTTGTCTTTAACGAAAGCCTTCTCGGCGGGCACCCTCTCCTCAAGGACGTCAAGTATGTCGTAGACTATCCTGTTCTCAAGACCGAGTATCATGTCAAGGTTTCTAAGCCCTATGTCCGCATCTATGAGAAGAACCTTCTTGCCAAGCTTAGCGAGGGCTACCCCCAGATTTGCCGTGAGGGTGGTCTTGCCCACACCTCCCTTGCCCGAGGTGACAACGATAACCTCTGTCATATCTATAACCCCTTATACCTTTTCTAAAACTATCATACCATCTTCAACACGGGCTACCTCAGGGTAGCCGGGAGATACCCTTTCTGAGTCGTCCGATATAGCTATCTTCTTACCTATCCTTATCTGCTGGGGTTCCATCTTTAGCGCTACGACGACGGCGCCTTCATCACCGAGGGCTCCGGCTATGGCTATACCCCTCAGAGCTCCCATAATAATAATATTACCTACGGCTAAAACTTCGGCATCTTTGTTGACGTCACCTAAGACGAGGACGTCCCCGTTGTGCTCTACCTTCTGCCCTGACCTTAGAGACCTGTCCACAACGAGTAGTCTGTCCCCCTTGGTGTCTTCCTTTCTCCGCTCGCTTATGCGGTTTATACTCTCAAGGCTCAGCTCCTTCAAGAAGTTCTCTATCTCTGGAACCCAGTCTTCGGGTAGCTCTTCGGTGTTTTCTAGTATGAAGTAGCTTCCCTGAAAGAGCTTTCCCTTTACCTTAGCCCTTATCTCCTCCTTAAGGGACTCTATGTCCTCGCACTTCTTTACCTTTACCGCTATGACAGGAAGCGTTATACCCTTTATCTCTACCACGTAAGGATATTATATCAGTGGTGGTGATGGTGGTGTCCGAGGCTTCCCGTATGCTTCAGCAGTGGGCACGAGGGTGGACATGAGTAGCCTTCCCTCTCTATCTGTATGGTGGAGTGGTTTATCCCGTGCTCCCGGACAACCTCCTCTATGGTTTTAAGTATGTCGTTACATGCTTCTACATCGCTAACAACCACGTGGGCTGTAAGTACTACGTTTCCTGCAGTTATAGACCAGACGTGTAGGTCGTGGACGTCCATTACGCCCGGCACCTTCCTTATGTCCTCCTCTATCTTTTCTGGGTCTATCGCCGAGGGCACGAGCTCAAGGAGGACGTCAAGGGAGTTTCTTATGACTGAGTAGGCTCCCGGGAGGATGAGCAGGGCAATAGCCACACTCAGTATGGGATCCGCGAGGTAAAACTGCCAGAAGGTTACAGCCACACCAGCCACTATTGCGGCTACGGAGCCTAAGGTGTCCGTGACAACGTGCAGGAAGGCTGCCTTTACGTTTATGTTCTCTTCGGCGCTCTTGAAGAGGAGGTAGCCTGCCACGAGGTTTATAAGAAGACCTATACCAGCTATGAGGAGCATCTGGGGACCGAGGACGGGCTCCGGATTCAGGAACCTGTGGAAGGCTTCGTAGGCTATGTAGCCTATCAGAGTTATAAGAAAGACGCCGTTCACGAGCGCAGCGAGTACCTCCAGCCTATAAAGTCCGTAGGTCATTCTCTTTCCCTTGGCTTTTTGAACCAGGAGCTGGGCAACGAGGGCTATCAAAAGGGAGACGCTGTCTGTGAGCATGTGTCCAGCATCGGACAGGAGCGCAAGGCTGTTTGTGAGGATACCGCCTACGAGTTCCACAAAGGCGAAGGAAAATATCAGGGCTAAGCTTATACCGAGAACCCTTACGCTGTTCCTTCTGTCCATGATAAAAATTTAGCAGAACTCAGCTATCAGAATATTATCGCCGTCAGGAAGTAGTCGGTTATGAGTATGAGCATTGAGGCTGTCACGACGGAGTTGGTCGTAGACCTGCCCACCCCTTCGGTGCCTCCCCTCGTGTAAAAGCCGAAGTAGCAGCTCACCGCAGCTATTATGAAGCCGAACACGAACGCCTTATAAAGCCCTCCGACTATGTCGTAGAACTCCGTAAGATCTATCATCTTCTGCCAGTAAAGGTACTCGTTCACCTTGAACAGCTTGGTGGCAACGAGCCATCCACCGAACATGCCCGCTACGTTTGAAACTATAGTTAGGAGGGGAACGCCCACGGTGGTGGCGAATATCCTCGGTGTAACCAGATACCTCACGGGGTTGACAGCCATAACTTCAAGGGCGTCTATCTGCTGGGTTATCCTCATCGTTCCTATGTTGGCGGTCATTGCGGAGCCTACCCTTGCGACCACCATCAGGGAGGTCAGGACTGGACCGAGCTCTCTGCCCATGGAGAGGGCTACCACCGCACCTATCAGGTATTCTGCGTTGAACCTGTGGAAGGTTGAGTAGGTCTGGAGGGCTATGACTCCTCCCGTGAAGGTTGAGGTGACGAGAACAACTAAGGAGGTCTCGGCGGCTATGTAGGTGAACTGGTCTATGAAGTGTCTCACCTTTGGGGGTTTCTTGAAGAGGAAGTAAACCGCCTGCAGGGCGAGAAGTGAAGCCTTGCCCACCTCTTCAGTGAGCTTCAACAACCAGTTCATGCTGGGAATAGGATATCAGAAGCCTTTTACGTGTTCCATGTAGAGCTTAAAGCGTGCCTTCAACTCCTCCATGAAGTCCCCGCCCAGCTTTTCCAAAAGGGCGTCTGCAAGGACTATTGCGAGCATAGCTTCTCCTACCACCGACGCCGCTGGAACCGCTACCACGTCCGTCCTCTCCTTCCCGGCGGACAGCTCCTCTTTGGTGTCTATGTCCACACTCCTGAGAGGGTTCTTCAGGGTTGGTATGGGCTTCATGGTGACCCTCACCAGCAAGGGCATCCCGTTGGTGATCCCACCCTCCGTTCCGCCGAGGTTGTTGGAGTGTCTGAAGTATCCCTTTTCAGGGCTGTAGCCTATCTCGTCGTGGACTTGAGATCCGAGCCTGACCGCAGACTCCACGCCCAGCCCGATCTCCACCGCCTTCATCGCCTGAATGCTCATCATCGCTTGGGCTATCCTTCCGTCTATCCTCCTGTCCCACTGGATATGGCTACCGAGTCCCGGAGGCACCCCAACCGCAAAGACCTCAAACATTCCGCCCGCACTCTCTCCCTTCTCCCTGACGCTATCTATGTACTTTTTGAACTCCTCATCTCTGGTAGGGTCTGGAAACCTGAGCTCCGACTTCTCCGCAAGCTCATGCCTCTTTAAGAGGTCTTCCTCCTCTATGGGAAAGGAGCACTCACCTATGTTTATCACGTAACTCCCTATCCTTATCCCGAACTCCTCTAAGAACCTCTTGCAGACAGCTCCAACCGCCACCCGTGCTGCCGTCTCCCTTGCGGAAGCCCTCTCAAGTATGTTTCTCAGATCTCTTTGGTTGTACTTGATACCGCCCACGAGATCCGCATGTCCGGGACGGGGTCTGGTGAAGGGCACCACCGCCTCTGATGGCTGACCCTCCACTGCCATCTTCTCCTTCCAGTTTTCCCAATCCTTGTTCTCTATCCAGAGGGTTATGGGAGACCCGAGGGTCTTTCCGAAGCGGACACCGGAGGTTATCTGGACTCTGTCCTTCTCTATCTTCATCCTCCCTCCGCGTCCGTAACCGCCCTGACGCCTGCGGAGTTCTCTGTTTATGTACCCTTCGGATATTTCAAGGTTGGCAGGTATGCCTTCAAGGATAGCGGTGAGCCCCTTCCCGTGGGACTCCCCCGCCGTTAGAAATCTTAAAACCCTCAGGGACATTTACTCTTTTGGAACGCGAGCTGCCTTGACCACCTTTCCCGCCTTGAGGCACTTGGTACATACGTACATTCTCTTAACACTCCCGTCAGGGAGTCTCACTCTAACCTTCTGAACGTTGGGTTTAAAGAGTCTGGGATTCCTCTCTGCGGAGAAGGTGACTCTCCTTCCGTGCATTACCCTCTTTCCGCATATTTCACAGGCTGCCATTCCTTACCTCCAGAGGGAAAGTATTTTATCAGAGACTCAGCCCAGATGTCTTTTGAAGAACTTAACCGCTAACTCCCAAGCGTCCTGAGCGGTATCCTCGTCGTAAACGTCGGGTCTTTTGTCGTTCAGGAAAGCGTGGTTGACACCCGCATAGACCTTAGCCTGAGCCTCCACGCCGTTCCTCCACACGTCCTTAAAGATGTCTATGACGCTGTCGTTGTTCACGAACTCGTCCTTTTCAGCCATGATGAAGAATATGGGAACCTTGATTGTGTGAGGGTCTATGGGTGCAAGCTGAGGAAGTCCGTAAAAGGGAACGCTCGCGTCTATCAGGTCGGAGAACTTGCTGGCGAAATACATGGACAGAGTCCCGCCACAGCAGAAGCCCGTAACTCCCACCTTGACCGGGTCTGTTATGTCAAGGTTTTTCAGGTACTCAACGCTCGCCTTGAACATGGCGTCCACGTCGTCCATCCTGTTCTGGAACATCTCCGTCATCAGGGCACCCGCGTCGTCTGGGTTGTCCGCTGTCTTGCCCCTGTACAGGTCTGGTGCGAAGGCTACGAAGCCCTCCTGGGCGAGCTTGTCGGTGAGCTCCTTTATGTTTGATAGGGGTGAGTCAAGCCCCCACCATTCGTGTATGATTATGACCGCCGGACCTCTGCCGGAAGGTTCAGCCAGGTATCCGCTAACCTTGGTTCCGTTGGCTTCAAACTCAACGTTTCTTCCCATTTCCTTCCCTCCTTTGCCTATAATTTTACATGAAGGTAGGTGTAGTAAAAGTTCTGTTCCACCCCGCTTGAGAGCTTTGTGTCCGCTTCCAGAACGTCCCCCTTTAGGAACTCCTTAGCCCTCCTTATAAACTCTCTGTGTAAGGGGTCGCTCATCTTCTCTGAGTAAACGGTGGCGGCAAACCTGTCCTCTCCTAACTTAGCCATACTCCCATATAGCTCTCCTCTGCAGAAGAAGAGGACTCTGTCATTTTCCTCTTCCCTTTCTAACTCAGGACATCTTTCCTTGAGCAACTCCTCAATCAGAGCTTTAGTCTCTTCCCACCTGTTCACAGCTATCTCCGAGCCTGATCTTCCCACCTGCCGTGCTTACCTCCATGCCGGGTCTGTATATGTTCCTCAGCACGTAACCGAGGGCAAGCTCTCCCGTGGAGTTAACGGAGGTTATGACACCCACAGCCTTCTGACCCTCAAGGAGTTTATCTCCTTCCTGTATGCTCCCCTCAACTTTATGTACCTTTACGAGCATACGGGGTGTTCTTCCCCGGAAGTAAACGCGGGCTATCGCCTCCTGCCCTACGTAACATCCCTTGTTCATGTCTATGGCGTAGCTAAGAACACCCGCCTCAAGGGGTGAAAAACCCTCTTTAAGCTCCTTGCCTATCCTCGGGACGCACCTCTCTATCCGCAGGTCTTCAAACTCAACTTCCCCAATGCGATCTCCCTCCGGTAGTTCACCCATGAAGTTGGACAGGTCTCCCATCACATCGTAGCCTTTCTGCCTGAGCCTTACCGGATTCTTCGCCACGAGGAGTCCGTTTATCTCTTTGACCTCAAAGTCTCCGAATTCCACGCCGAAGGCGTCCTTTATAAACTCGTCGCTACCTTCTCCGAAGAGGAATATGTGCCGGAGTTGTTGGGTCAGGTCTTCAAAGTAAACCTTAAGGGACAGCTTCAGGCGGTTGAACTCCTCTATCACCTCCTCAGCAGGCTTATCCGTGTCCAGCAGGTAGTAGTCCTGGACTTTGTAGACAAAGAAGTCCGCGACGGGTTGTCCGTTCTGCCTTAGCCAGAGGTTGTAGTTGAAGGTTCCGGGGCTGAGCGCCTTCACGTTGTTTGTTAATAGGCTGTGGAGGAAGTGGGTGTGCTCCTCGGGGGCGGTCATGCCCTTCATGAGAACCTTTGCCGGTTTACCGAATATCTTTACCTTTGACCTGTTGAGCTCTATCCATTTCATGGTAATGTTTTACCATCTCAGACCTGGACTTTCCATGACGGGGACATACTCAAAGACCCTGTCCTCTCCGAGGGCGTGCTCTCTCCTGATTTTGAGCTTGAGGCAGTCGTTCACCCTGTCCACCCCAAGCCCCGACAATGATATACCGTCTCCCATCACTCTGGGTGCCTGAAAAACGACGAGTCTGTCCCACAGACCCTCCTTTAAGAACTGGCTGACTGTGTAGGCACCTCCCTCAACGAGAAGGTGTAGAACATCTCTTGAGGCGAGCTCTTTGAGAAGCTCTCCGAGCTCTATCTTCTCCATGTAAAGAAGCTGGACTCCAGCTCCGAGGAGCTCGCTCTCCTTTGCCGGGTCTCTCCGAGAGAAAACCACAAGTGTTTGAGCCATGCCGTCCGACACCAGGTTTGAGTCCATGGGTATCTCAAGCTCTGGGTCTATCACTATCCTCAGGGGTTGCCTCCCAAAGGGGATGTGCCTGATCGTCAGGGAAGGGTTGTCCCTCAGGAATGTGTTCAGACCCACGAGAACCGCGGTGGCTTCCGACCTGAGGCGGTGTGCGAACCTCCTGCTCTCGGGAGAGCTTATCCACTTGCTATCACCTGAAGGGGTCGCCACCTTTCCGTCAAGGGTCTGGGCGAGTTTTAGGGTTACATAAGGTCTCTTCATTGTGATGAAGGTGAAGAAGTCTTCGTTGAGCTCCCTCGCCTCTTCTTCCAGGACGCCCACCTCCACATCCAAGCCAGCCTCTCTCAGCCTCTCTATCCCTTTGCCTCCGACCACGGGGTTCGGGTCTTTAACCGCAACCACAGCCTTCCTTATGCCAGCCCTTATGAGGGCGTCGGTGCAGGGAGGAGTCCTCCCGAAGTGGGTACAGGGCTCAAGGGTCACGTATAGGGTGGATCCCTTAGCCTTTTCGCCCGCCTGCTCTAAGGCAACCACCTCCGCGTGGGGGTGCCCTGCCCCCTCGTGATAGCCGAGACCGACTATCTCCCCCTCGTTGACCACGACACAGCCCACCGTGGGGTTGGGGTGGGTGAGTCCCTTCCTCCTTTTAGCGAGGGAAAGGGCTAAGGACATATAGCCTACGTCACTCATTTAGCGGACTCTTCCATTATCTCCTTCACGAGCCTCTCTATCTCCTCTGCAACGCCCTTTAGTTCTGGCTCGTTGTACATCTCTATCATCTGGGTCGGGGCTATAGTGCTTAGGACGGTCTTTCCGTTTTCCTCAAATATGGCTACCCTGCAGGGCATAGCCGTTGATATGTAGGGGTTTCTGGAAAGAACTTCGCTGGCAGCCTTCGGCTGACATATCTCCACGATCACACATCTGTAGCTTATCGGGTGACCCTTGCTCTCCAGTATATCGGTGACCTCGTGGGTGCTCATTACGCCGAACCCTTTGGACTTTGCAGTTTCCTCCAGCTTCTCCTTAACTTCCTTTACGCCTTTGGAACTTTCAACCTTTATAAGCATACTTCTTACCTCCTGAAGTTTTGGAGCAGGTTCCAGTATATTTTATCAAGGAGGTCGTCTATAGCCCTCCTCCTCGGTATGTCGCCCAGACCACCGCTCGGGAGAGAGTAGGGTACGGTTCCAGCCAGGGAGAAGCTACGTTCACCCACCCTGACGCTGAAGGACACGCTCAGGTTGTAGGAGCTAACCCTCTGGGCAGGCGTGTAGGCTATGGGGGTCTCCTTAAAGCTCGTTATGCGCACGTAGACTTCAGTGGAACCCTTCTTGCAGCCGAGCTTCCACCCGCTCTCAAGGATAGCCTTCTCAATTGTCCTGAGGAGGGCGTAACTCAGATAAGGCTCGTTTGTGTCGTTCTCAACCTCCTTTATGCAGAGTTCCTGGGAGAAGGCAGTTAAGGTTGCGATAAGCAGAACTATCAGGAGCGCTCGCATCCGAATTTCTCTCTCAGCTTCTTTTCAACGAAGGGATGAACGAGACCCTTCAGCTCACCGCAGTAGGAGGCTACGTCCCTCACTATCGTGGAGCTTATGTGTATGTAGTCTTGGGAAGGCATCATGAACACCGTTTCCACCTCAGCGAGGCGGAAGTTCGTGAGGGCTATCTGGAGCTCGTATTCAAAGTCCGTAAAGAGCCTTACACCTCTAACTATTATGTCTATGTCCTCCCTCTTCATAAAGTCCACCAGCAACGAGTCAAAACCTTTAACCTCAACCCTATCGGACACATTGCGCGTCATCTCTCTGAACATCTCAAGCCTGTCCTCAAGGGGAAAAAGCAGGTTCTTCCTCGGATTCTCCGCCACGGCTACAACGACCCTGTCAAAGAGCTTCAGGCTTCTCTCCACTATGTCCAGATGACCTAAGTGGGGCGGATCAAAAGTTCCTGGGTAGACAGCCCTCTTCATCACTTCCTCCAGAAGGACAGAGCGGTATCTCCGTAAAGCCTTGTTTCATCAGCGGAGAACTTCTTTCTCTTGTCGTGTTCAAGTATGAATAGACCTCCCGGTGCGAGGACTGCAAGAGCTTTTTCTATTAAGGGTTTGTAGAGCTCAAAGTTGTAAGGTGGGTCTGCGAATATAACCTCCGGTTGCACCTTCAGCTGTTCAAGGACCTTTAGGGAGTCGCCCCTTATCACCCTTCCCTTAGCCTTCTTCTTTATGTCGGCAGCGCGCCTTGGGTTCTTTTCAACGTAGATGACCTGGGCTCCCCTCCTCTCAGCTTCAAGACCCACCTGTCCCGTTCCAGCGAAGAGGTCTAAGAACAGAAGCCCCTCTATGTCTCCCAGTATGTTGAAGAGGGCGTTCCTGACCATTGAGGAGGTGGGTCTGAGGTTTTGAACCCTTCTTGTCTTTTTCACGAAAAATGATTATACTGTATATTTGCTTTTAAGGAGGTGCTCGTCATGAGCTTCTTTATGTATTTCAGGCTCTTCAAAGACTTTTCAAGGGAGGATAGGAAATGGCAAAGACCCTCGGACTGCATATCTTAGCGGACCTTCACGGCGTTGATGCGGAGCGTATTGACCGCGTGGAAGACATAAGGAACCTTCTGGAGACCGCCGTCAAGGTCGCCGACCTCACCAAGATATCCTCTCACTACTACCAGTTTCAACCCCATGGAGCTACGGGAGTAGTTCTCTTAGCCGAATCCCACATCTCAATCCACACCTGGCCCGAGCACGGACTTGCCACCGTGGACGTATACACCTGTGGAGACCCTACTAAGGCGTACAGGGCTATGGAGTACATCATTAACACCCTTGAGCCCAAGAGGGTGGACAAGCAGGTTCACGAAAGGGGAACGGTTGGAGAAGAAGAGCAGTCCGAGGAACTACGAAGTATACTGCTCAGCGCCTAACTCCTGATAGCCTGGGGCGTTTAACTCTGCCCCTCTCGTTTCTTCTTGCTTAGGAACTCAACGAACTCAAAGGGGAAGGGGAATATGACCATCTTTGCGTTCTGAAGACCTATCGTGTGCAGGGTTTCAAGGTATCTGAGCTGTATGGCTATGGGTTCTGTAGCGAGTATCTTGGCTGCGTCAAGGAGCTTCTGGGCTGCCTGATACTCAGCCTCTGCGGAGATTATCTTTGCCCTCCTTTCCCTCTCTGCTTCTGCCTGTCTGGCTATAGCCTTTCGCAGGTCATCGGGCAGGTCTATCTTCTTCAGCTCAACGGCCACGACCTTAACACCCCAGGGGTCTGTCTGCCTGTCAATTATCTCCTGGAGCTTAATGTTTATCTTTTCCCTCTTGGAGAGGAGTTCGTCAAGCTCAGCCTCACCGCAAACGCTTCTCAGCGTGGTCTGGGCTATCTGGGAGGTGGCGTATAGGTAGTCCTCAACCTCAACTATTGCGTTCACGGGGTCAACAACCCTGAAGTAAACGACCGCATCAACCTGGACAGATACGTTGTCCTTGGTGATTATGTCCTGTGTGGGAACGTCAAGGGTAACGGTTCTCAGGGAGACTTTAACTATACGGTCAATTATGGGAATTATGATTATTAGCCCTGGACCTTTAGCCCCGATCACCCTTCCGAGACGGAACACCACAGCCCTCTCGTATTCGGGAATTATCTTTATGGCAGCGAGTAGGAATATAATTCCGAGAACCACGAGTATCACGATTGGTGAAAACACCATGGCAAAACCTCCTATGTACTTGAGTAAGTTCCCTCCCATAGCTATCGCGAGGAATATTGCCACGAAGATGAAGAAGGGAAGTGCCTCAAGAAGAGCCCTCATAGTCCACCTCACGTGTGATATTCCGCGTTTATCCTCACGTACTCATAACCTATGTCGGAGGAGTAGTATGTCCAAGAGTTTTTACCCTCCTTCAGGTCTATGACTATCTCTATCTCCTTTTCCTCCTCCAGGTATCTCTTTGCGAGCTTCTCCGCCTTTGGGTGGGGTCTTCCGTCGTAGAGGAGGTGCTTTCCAACGTATATCCTCATGGAGAAGGGGTCTATGGGGAACTCTGTGCTGCCCGCCGCGGCAGCTATCCTGCCCCAGTTGGGGTCTCTACCGTAAACCGCCGTCTTCACCAGCAGGGAGTTCGCTACCGTCTTAGCTATCTCCTTGGCCTTCATCTCAAGGGTAGCCCTCTTGACGGTGACCTTTATTACCCTCGTGGCACCCTCTCCGTCCTCAACTATCTTCTTGGCGAAGCTCTCGGAGGTTTCAAGAACCTGGGCTTCTATCTCCTCAAGTTCAGCCTGAACCTCCCCGAGAGATATGAGCCCGAAGCTGTCGTTGGTGCTCTCACAACCGTCAACGGTTATGGAGTTGAAGGTTCTCTCGTTGACTCTCCTGTGGAGCTGTCTCAGGGTCTCGTAGTCAAGGTCACCTTTGGTGAACACAAAGGAGAGCATAGTTGCCATAGAAGGCGCTATCATGCCCGCCCCTTTGGCAAAACCGAAGGTTTCAAGCTCTCCCTTTTTCACGAAGTCAAACTTAGGGAAGCTGTCGGTGGTGGAGATCACCTCTGAAGCCCTCTCAAGGTCAAGGGGTTCCAGTATGGAGCAGGCGTTCTCTATCGCACCGAGCACATCATCTATTGGCAGGGGTCTGCCTATTATCCCCGTTGAAAAGACGAGAACCTCCTCCTGCCTAACGTTCAGACTGTGGGCTGCCTGACGTGCCATGAGCTCAGCGTGGATCACTCCCTCCTCCCCTGTTCCGCAGTTGGCGTTCCCGCTGTTTATAACCAGAGCGCTCACCTTGTCAGTTCCCTTAGCCACCCTCTCCGAGTATATGACGGAACCCGCTTTAAAGTAGTTGTCCGTGAAGAGGAAGGAGGCTGTGCATGGGTAAGGGAGGGCTATCACGAGTATGTCGGGGTTGCCGGACTCTTTGAGCCCGGCTCTGCTGACGCCCATGAGTATGTCGGGCATTATCACTCCTCTTGAAGCTTTATGACTATGAACTCAACCCTTCTGTTGGTGAGTCTGCCTATCTTGTCTTCGTTGCTCGCTATAAATCTTTCCTTACCGAACCCGACGATGTCTATCTTATCTTCAGGTATGCCTTTCTCCACCAGGTATCTCTTTACAGCCTCTGCCCTCTTCATTGCGAGCTTCTCGTTGTACTCCTTAGGACCGATTATGTCGGTGAAGCCCTCTATCCTGACCTTTACGAACTCGTTCTCTTTGAGAGTCTTTACTACCTCGTTCAGTATGGGCACGTACTCTCTCCTTATGCTGTACTTATCAAAGTCAAAGTGTATCCTCGCCGTTATCTTCAAAGGCTCCTCAATCAACTGCGGCTCTTTCTTCTCGGGCTTGGGCTCCTCTTTTGCTACGGTCTCCTCTTCGGGCTTTTCCTCTTCCTTTGGAGGCGGAGGAGGAACTACGACCTTTCTCACACCCGTGTAGCACTCAAGCTCGTTTTCCATCGCAACCTTAAGCTTGCTTTCCGCTATCTTGCTCTCCGTGCTGACCTCGTTGTAGAACTTGAGTATAAGGGCTGAGTTGGGTTCTTCCTTCTTCAGCTCGTAAACGAGGGCGTCGTAAAAGGCTTCAGCCCTTCCAAGCTCCCTCGGGGAGCAGTCCTTAGCCTTGTTCTCCCTGAGAAACTCCAGCCTAGTCTTTATGTCGTTTATATCAACGAGCTGGAAGGCGTCCTTCTTCTCCTCGGTGGGCTTAGGTAGCTGCTCTATGGGAGTTATCTCCTCCTTCTTGGTGAAGGCGGCGCTTATAGCCTTTGAGGCGTAATTCATCGTCCTTATGGCAAATATCTTTGAGCCCACGTCGTCTGCCTCGGACGCAAGTATGGCAGCTATCTCTTTGTAGCCTTTAGTCTTTGAGTACAGGTAGGGTGCCTTGTCTTTGGCTCCCACGTTGTACGCCTTTATGATCGCCCTCTGGGCTTCGTCTATACCCTGGGTTACTCTGAAGGAGAAAGCTACGCCCACGCTTATCAACAGGGCGAGAGCTGTGAACGCCTTTAGCATATCTTTCCCTCCCGTCATGATTATACTATACGGCTCAGGGCTCGGTTAGTTTAGGAGTAAAAAAGGAAAAAGGGTGAGGGGAGCCGTTTCTAAAAGAAGAGGTCTCTCCATAGCCCCCTTGCCCACTCGTAGTATCTCTTTGCTGTGGAGACCTTCCAGGTGTTGTCCTCCCGGAGTATCTTCTTAACCTCACCTGTCTCAACGTTGTACTTGTACTCAACCTCAACCATTATGGCGGACTTCATGTTCACCATCGCGTAGCATATGCCATGTTGTATTAGCTCTCCCCTGGGTTTCTTTCCTCTGATCCTGTCCGCCACTATCTTGGCGACCACCTTAGCCTGGGAGTTTGCAGCATACCCGCTCTTTGGAAGGTAAGACTCACAGGAGTCTCCTATCACGAAGACGTTCCTCACCTTAGTCTCAAAGGTCATGGGGTTTACCCTGACCCACTTCTCCCTTCCGTAGATAAGCCCTATCTCTTCCAGAAACTTGGGTGCTCTCATAGGCGGTATTATTGAGCCGAAGTCAAACCTCACCTCTCCTTTGTCCGTTTTTATGGTCTTTGTCGCTACGTCTATATCCTTTATCGTCGCACCCGTTATGTAGGTAGCCATACCCCTGTAAAAATCGTTGTATGCCTTCATGAAGCCTTCCCTGAGGACGGGCGGGTACTCGTTGGCATCTATGAAGTACATGTGAGCCTTGAGTCCATTTTCCTTTATGTAGCTCAGCATGAGAGCTGCACGTTCGTAAGGGGCAGGTGGACACCTGTAGGGCATCTTGGGAACGGTGAATACGAGGTTCTCACCCTCAAACTCCTCAAGGAGCCTCTTGAGGTAGAGGTGTTCGCTTCCGGGCTTGAATGCTCCGGGATAGAACCAGGACGCCTCTTCATAAAAAGGAAACTCCTCAAAGTCATACTCTATGCCGGGGGAAAGTATCAGGTAGTCGTACTCAATGTAGCCTTCCGATATGTACACCCTCCTCTTAGGAAGGTCTACGTCGGAGACGAAGTCGTTTATGACCTTCACACCGTACTTGGTATGGAGCCTGTTGTAGGGAAAGCAGAGCTGCCCGTACTCTATAAGGTCAACGAGGTAGTGATTGCTGAGAGGGCAGGATACGAAGAGCTGGTTCTTCTCTATCAGGAAAACATCTGCGTCTGGGTTTTCCTTCTTAACGTACTTGGCTGCTGTTACGCCACCGTACCCTCCTCCTACAACGACCACCCTGTTTCCCTTTGCTCTCCCCAGCAGGCGTGAGCTCGTTTTAGCCACCACTACATTCACGCCCGATGCAACGAGGGCAGTTGCTCCACCTCCTATGAGCGTCCTTCTGCTAACACCTGATAACTTCCTGGGCATACTCCTCCACCTCTATAACTTCACACTTGTCCACAAGCTTCTTCGCCTTTCTCGTTGACCTATACAGCTTTCTCAGGTCTGGTTTGAAAACGTCAAAGAAGTCCTCGTAGAGCTCCTTTCCTAAGGTTCCCACCGCGTAGAGCTTTCCCCCCTCATGGCTCAGAACTATGGCTGTGAGCGGATACGGAGAGGGACCATCTATAACGGCACCTCCCTTTTCCGGATCGAAGACGGAGAGGTGAGCGCAGCACTGGATAACGCCTCCCTTCTTAACTATCTTTGAGGGAACGTTTTGGGGGTAGTAGTTGATGAAGGAATACTCGGGGGTGGGGTAGCTCAACTGGTGGGGACATATTGCGCAGTAAGCGACTATGCTCTTTTTTGGTCCCACTCCCCCCTGCCACCTGTAGGTTGTCCCGTCCGAGAGCTTGACCTCCGCAGGAGGGACTTCCTTGTCTAAGTTTGCGAGAATACAGGGTGTAGCCCTGTGGGGATAGAAGAATATGTACTGTTTGTTGGGGTCAACCTCCTCGGGCTTTAGGGGTGTGCCGTCCTTCTTCAAGAGGATAGCCTTTTTATAGGACTTATAACTTCCTTCCTGAGCTCTAAGTCCCTCTATAAAAAAGGAAGGGGAAGCGAGGGAAGCGGCGGCAACGGCAGTGCACATCTTTATGAATCCCCTTCTGTCCATATACTCCTCCGTCAGCTGAACATGTCTCTGTAAAGTGCCTTAGCCCATTCGTAGGTGGAGCGTGCCAACTGTCTTGACCTGTTGTTTACCACGTTCACCTTCTTCTTAACGGGTGCCTTCTTTTTCTTATCTATGGCGTACAGAACGTTTATCACTATCGCCTCCTGTGGCTCTCCGTTCACCATGGAGTAACAGGTGTTGGTGGGTGCCTTGACCGATTCAATGGGGTCTTTACCCTTCAGAAGTGCGACGAGGGCTTTCACGACCATGTTCTGGGTGTGGTTGTGAGCCATGTCTCCGCTCTTGGGAAATCCTTTAACGGAAGAAGCGTCTCCCGCGACGAATACCCTTGGGTCAACCTTTGACTGGAGCGTCAGCGGGTTAACGTCGCACCAGCCCGTTTTGGGGTTAACGAGCCCAGCCTTCCATGCCAGTTCACCTGCCTGGTGGGGAGGATTTATGTTGGCGTCGTCAAACTTGAAGTCCCCCGCTGTGGTCTTTATTACCTTGTTTACGGGGTCAACTTCCTTTATCTTGGCGTTGGGGACGTATTCCACAAGACCGAGGTAGAGCTCCTGATAAGCTCTGCCGAAACCCTCACCCTTTGGCTTTATCTGACCCTTTGGGTCTAAGATTATCAGCTTTCCGTTGACCTCGTTCTGCTTGAACACGTGGGCTATCATAGCTGCCCTCTCGTAGGGTGCTGGCGGACACCTGTGGGGCGGTGGCGGAACCGTGAGTATAAAGGTACCCTCTTCAAAGTTATGAACCTTCCTCTTGAGCGCTATGTGCTCGGAGCCGGGTATGAAGGCTGAGGGGAAGTGGGTTGCACAGAGCTGAGCCATCTTCCTATCTCCCTTGAACCACGCATCGTAGTTGTAGCCTATTCCAGGGGCGAGTATAAGGTAGTCGTAGTCAACGTAACCTTCGGTGGTGTAAACCCTCCTTCCATCCCTGTCTATGTCGGTGACCGTTGCGTTTATGAATGTGTAACCGTACTTGGAGGCGGGAGTATGGAAATCGTGCATGAGGAACTCCATGTCCACCAGACCGCCAAGCCATACGTTGCTTATCGGACAGGACATGAATATCTTCCTCTTCTCTATGAGAACAACGTCAACTCCGTTGCCGAGTTCCTTCTTCAGGTGCTTTGCGGCAGTCATGCCTGCCCAGCCGCCTCCAACTATAACTACCCTATTCCCCTTGGAAGGAGGAAGCATCCTGCCTGCGGTCTTAGTTGCGCAAGCGGTTGACTGGAGCTGAACAGCTCCGAGGACAGCTCCCACTCCTGCGATCTTGAAAAGATCTCTCCTGTTTACACCCATGCTATACCCCCTTTTAAGGTTTTTTCATCGTCAGCCTATTAAGAGCAATCCCCGTGCCATTTACGAAAATACAGATTTATCAATAAATTGTGCAAGACCCTCAGTTTTGA
This sequence comes from Hydrogenivirga sp. 128-5-R1-1, assembly GCF_000171895.1. Classification (NCBI taxonomy): domain Bacteria; kingdom Pseudomonadati; phylum Aquificota; class Aquificia; order Aquificales; family Aquificaceae; genus Hydrogenivirga; species Hydrogenivirga sp. 128-5-R1-1. Next base: position 137,732 of record NZ_ABHJ01000006.1, on the reverse strand, counting down.
GATGGTGTCATTTCTGTCACCCGCAGGGTCAGTCCTGACAGCTTTTCGCCGTCCGTGGCAGGTATAAATTAAATCCGATGGACTTCTCGGTCTTTGATCACTTTGAGGAAGAGGTGGTCGTTATAGATAGGAATTTCAGGATAGTTTACGCGAACAGGAGATACGCGACAGACCTCGGATACAGAGACCCTAAGGAGGTCATAGGCAACTTCTGCTACGTGGTTTCCCATCATCAGGATAAGCCCTGTGAGGGGGAGTGTCATCCCTGTCCCATGCGGGAAATTGAGAAGACTGGCAGGTCTGTGAACGTGGTTCACACCCACTACACCCACGACAACAACGAGGTTCCCGTGGAGATATGTGCCTTTCCCATAGAGAACGGAGAGAAGATAGTGCAGATAATAAGGGACATAAAGAGTGACAAGGAGAAATACTACCTCTTCAGCCTTTCCCAGAAGTTGAGCTCGGTCGGCTTCTTAGCCCTCGGCATAGCCCACCAGATAAATACACCCCTTAGCACCATACTCCTTGCCCTTGAAGAGCTTGAGGACAAGCTGGGTACGAGCGAGGAGACTGAGGTGATAAGGAGTGCCGTCAACACCTGTAAGGACTACGTTGATAAACTCCTCTTTCTGGTAAAGAGGAGTTCAGTGAAAGACTTCGTGGACATAAACAAAGCCGTGAAGGACTCCGTGGAGCTCCTCAAGATGTACGCCAAGGAGAGGGGGGTTGAGATAAGGCTTCACCTGAAAGGAGACGGGTACATACTCGGCAACGAGAGCGATATAAGGCACCTCGTCTTGAATCTCGTCATCAACGCCCTTCAGGTATCTCCCTACGGTGAGAGCGTGGAGGTTGTGTCCGAAGTTGGCGAAAATGCATGGATGCTCAGGGTTGAGGACAGGGGACCGGGCATAGAACCCGACGAACTCAGCAAGATATTCATACCCTTCTATCAGGGGAAGAGCAAGAGTGAAGGTGCGGGTCTGGGATTAGCCATAGTTGACAGCATACTCAGGGAGTACGGGGGCTCAATTAACGTCCGGAGCACCCCCGGTGAGGGAAGTACCTTTGAGCTCTCCATTCCTCTCTCTTAACTCCTTTAGTTTCCTGAATACGGTTCTCCTACTGCACCCGAGAGCCTCTGCCACCCTGTCCACGCTCCCGAGCTTCCTGTAGAGGAAATCTATGTACAGGAGCTCCAGCTCCTTCAGGGAGGGCATACCCGAGAACACGTTCTCAAGGCAGAGCTCCCTGTCGCTCGGGTGAGGGAAGCAGAGGTGTTCGTCCACATACTCTCCCTTTGACATGAGAGAAGCCCTCTCTATTGCGTTCCGGAGCTCCCTTATGTTGCCGGGCCAGTGATAGCTCATGAGCAACCTCACGGTCTCAGGTTTTATCCTCTTCTTGAACTTCCTTAAAAAGACCTCTGCGAGCAGAGGTATATCTTCCTTTCTCTCCCTTAGAGGTGGTATCTCCAGCTCCACCGTGTTTATCCTGTAGAGCAGGTCGCTTCTGAACTCTCCCCTCCTAACCATATCGTTTAGGTCTCTGTTCGTTGCGGACACTATCCTGACGTCCACCTTTATCTCCCTCAGTCCCCCTATCCTCCTGAAGCTCCTCGTTTCCACGAACCTCAGCAGTTTGGACTGCATCGTCAGGGGTATCTCCCCTATCTCGTCCAGGAACAGAGTTCCTCCGTTGGCAAGCTCTACGAGACCGAGTTTCCTCTGGGTAGCACCCGTATAAGCTCCCCTCTCATGCCCGAAGAGCTCGCTCTCAAAAAGGTGCTCCGGGATGGCGCTGCAGTCCACCACTATGAAGGGCTTTTCTCTCCTCTCTGAGAGCCTGTGTATGTAGCGGGCTATTATCTCCTTACCCGTCCCCGTCTCACCCCTTATCAGCACGTTTATATCGCTGCGGGCTACGTTTTCCACCATCTCAAGGGTCTTCCTGAACTTGGGGCTCTTGGTATCAAAGATTATCTCGTGGTCTCTGTCAAAGAGAAAGCTCTTCAGAGCTCTGTTCTCTTCCTCAAGACGTCTCTCCTTTATAGCCTTGTTTATGCTCACTTCAAGTATCTCAAAGCTGAAAGGCTTCTGTATAAAGTCGGAAGCCCCAGCCTTCATAGCCTCAACCGCCGTGTTTACGTCCCCGTATCCCGTTATGACTATGAACTTGGTGTTCGTTAAGGGTGCCATGCGCCTGAGCAGGTCAAGTCCGCTCATGTCCAGGAGCTTTATGTCCAGCAGGGAGACCTCGTACCCCTTTTCCTTGAGGAGCCTCTCGGCTTCCTCTCCACTCCTAACGGAATCCACCCTGAAGCCCTTACCGCGCAGCTTCTTTGATATAAGCCTGTTCAGGCTCTCGTCGTCTTCAACTATGAGTATGCTCCCCCTCATGGGTGTCAATTTTGGCACATTCTATCCCCCTGTCAATTAGAAATGCTTTCCTGCATTAAAATAGGACTTATGGAGAACTTTGTATTGGACACGAGCGTGTTCACAAACCCGGACGTTTACGAGACCTTCGGTGAGAAAGACCAGCTCGGTGCGGTGGAGAACTTTATCCATCTCGCCATACACTCGGGGGCAAACTTTTACATGCCCTCGTCCGTTTACGATGAGATGCTCAAGATGGTGGAGCTGGGTCCTTTCTCTGCAGAGTTTGAGATGGTTGTCAAGATACGTTCCCCGAGGAAGTACAACGTTAGGATACCCAGTGAGGTTCTCTACGAGCTCATAGAGGAGATAAGGCACAGGATAAACAAGGGTCTTAGGATCGCCGAGGAGCACGCCAAGGAAGCTGGCAAGCTGACCGAGGTTGATGTGGGAAAGGTGATAAACAGGCTGAGGGAAAAGTACAGGGAGGCACTCCGTCAGGGGATAATAGACAGTAGGGAGGACGTTGACGTTTTACTGTTGGCTTTTGAGCTTGACGGCACCATAGTTACCGCTGACGAGGGTCTGAGGAGATGGGCTGACAAGGTCGGTATAAAGTTTATAAACCCTAAAAACTTCAGGGGGATTCTTGAGAGCTTAATCAAACACAAGTCCGCCACTAAGTAGGTGTCCAAGGAGTCCCGTCATGTTCAGAAAGACCTTATCAAAGGTGAGTATCCAGTAGTCTCCCTCCTGCTTCAGCTCCCTCTCTATGACCTGTATGTGCCTTGAGGTTCTGTGGAGAAGCTCCATGAGGGCAACGGCATTGTCCCTGCTCCTGAACCTGCACCTGAAGGTCCTGTAAACCTTGTGTTCTCTCTTGAACTGTTCTATTGCCTCAAAGAGACCATCTATAAAAGCCCTTCCCAGCTCTTCGTAGAGGTGCTCCGTTCTCTCTATACCTTCCTCTTCCATGAATAGGACGAGCCTGAGAACCCTGTTTGTGTAGTACTCCGGGGGGAGTTGGAGCATGTTCTTTGTGGTTACCTTTATGTCACTCAGGTTTGCGTAGCTCGTTATGTACTTCGCCCTCCTGTTTTCCTCCGACTCTTCCTTGAAGACCACACCTTCCCTTCCCTCCTCGTTCAACCGCAGGAGGAGTTCCTTCAGCTCCCCCACGTCCTCTCTCTGGAACTTACCGAAGACCTCCACACTCGGGAGGGAATAGTTCTCTATTAGTCTTAACTTATCCTCCTGACTTAAGAACCCCTGCTCGTTCTTTCTCATTATGTCAAAGACGAAGAACCTTACGTCCTCCTCCACGAAGGGTGGGCTTTCCTCTATGTAGGGATTTTCGGGTCCGGCCACCTCTGCGCAGAGTATAAGGTCTGGGTTGTCTTCAAAGAACTTCAGGTCTATGAAGTCCGGCAGCCTGTCGGTGGTGAAGGGGCATATGTACCCTCCCCTTGAGAGGGCTATCACCCTGTCCCCCACCTTGAAGACCCTCACGTTGTATCCGTCAACCTTCTCCTCCACCCAGAATGGGTTTTTGAACTGCTCTTTTAGCCCTCTCTCAAGTATGAATATCCTGCCTATGTGTGGGTATCCCCATATGACGGTGTCCTGAAATATGGCGGTGCCTCTGGGTATATCTTTGAAGTCGTCCGAGAAACGGAGGTACTCAAAACCCAGGAAGGTTTCCGAGCGGGCTTTCCTCTGCCTTACAGCCTCTTTGACGAGGTCAACCTCAATCACTGATAAGAGAATACCACAGCATAAGCCCGTCGTGGCTTCCAAGTATGTCCTCTGAAGCCCTCTCAGGGTGGGGCATCATACCGAACACGTTCCCCTCCCTGTTCATAACACCCGCTACGTTGGACACGGAACCGTTAGGGTTTGCCTTTTCACTCGCTTCTCCCCTTTCATCCACGTACCTGAAGAGTATCTGTCCCCGTTCCTCCATCTCCCTGAGCTCATCACCCTCTACGTAGTACCTCCCGTCGTGGTGGGCTATGGGTATCCTGAGGAGCTCTCCTTTGTCAAGCTCCTTCGTGAAGTGGGTGTCCCCGTTCTCAACTCTGAGCAGGACATCTTTACACACGAACCTCATGTTGAGATTGGGTAGAAGCGCTCCCGGAAGGAGGTGAAGCTCCGTAAGTATCTGAAAGCCGTTGCATATCCCTATGATCAGCTTTCCTCTCTGGGCTGACTCGTAAACGGCTTCCGCGAGGGGTGTTCTGGAGGCGAGTGCCCCCGGCCTGAGGTAGTCCCCAAAGGAGAAGCCACCGGGAAGAACTATGCAGTCGTATCTGGAGAGGTCTTTTTCCTCGTGGTATACGAACTCAACCTCCTTTTCCAGAACGTCCCTTATAACGTAGTAGGTATCGTAGTCACAGTTGGAACCGGGGAAGACGCAGACCGCAAACTTCATCAGAGTTCCTCTATCTCGTAGTCCTCTATGAGAGGGTTGAGTATGAACTTCTCAACGATCTCTTTTACTTTCTCCCCCTCTTCAACCTCCATCTCAACCAGCTTTCCCACCTTCACGTGCCTTACCTTGAAGCCGTTGTCCTTGAGCATCTCCTCAACAGCCCTTCCCTGGGGGTCAAGGAGACCCTCCTTAGGCGTTATCAGAACTCTCACCTTCTTCATAACCTTTCCCCTCAGACTTTATAACTATCCTCCTGATCTCGTCCTCCTCTTCCAGCTTCCACCTCTCCTTGGCGAGCCTGTCCCTCTTTGAGAGGGGTATATCCTCAGCCCTTATCCTGTCGTAAAACGCCCTGCCGAGCTTCGTGGTGATCAGAAGCTCAAGCTCGTCCTTTATCGGCAGTAGGTCAACGAGCCTCTCCCTCGCAGACCCTAAGACGTTCACCCCTTTGACACCCCTGTTCCTGACTCCTATCTCCTGCTGGTATATCCTCTTGACCTTGCCGTCAACCGTAACCACGATTATGTAAGGCTGGTCTTCCCTTATGACCCTCGCACCTGCTACCTCGTCGTTATCCTCTACCTTTATGCCCTGAGCACCCTTAGTACCCGGAGTTGCGGCTGGTATCTCCCTTATGCTGAACCTCGCCACCTTACCCCTTCTCGTGAACATGAGTATGTCGCTCATGTCTATGGACTGAGCTATACCCACTACTTCGTCGTCCTCGGCGAGCTTTATTATCCTCATCCCTTGAGCCTTGTACTCAAACTCCACTAAAGGTATCTTCTTTATCATTCCGTTCCTGGTTGCGAGGAGCAGCCTGTCTGCGAACCTCTCCCTTATGAAGGCACCAACTATGTACTCTTCGGACTCCTTGAAGTTCACCTTGCTGCCCTGTAAAGCCTGAGAGCCCGCGAGCCAGTAAACCCTTCCCCTGTTGGATACGAGGAATAGACCTTCGGTGAAGGGAACGTCAAGTATATCAACTACGGGAGACTCTCCCTCGGGCATGTTCTCCACGGGCATGACCTTTCCGTTCTCAAGCACCGCCACCACGAGGGAGCCTTCTTCAATCTTCTCCTCAATACCCTCTATGAACGTTCTCCTGGGGTCTCCGAACTTCTTAACGAGGTTTTCCGTCTCCTCTACGAATATCTTTATCCTCTCCTCCTCACTTCCCACCACCTTCCTGTAATACTCTATCTTCTGGAGAAGGTCAGCCTCCTCCTGTCTGAGCTTGTCTCTTTCAAGGGAGGTTAGTCTGTGGAGCCTGAGGTCAAGGACAGCCTGAGCCTGCCTCTCGGTGAGCCCGAAGCGTGCCTGGAGCATCTCCCTCGCTTCCTGGACATCCTTTGACCTCCTTATGCCCTCTATGACCTCGTCAAGGTTGTTGAGTGCGATGAGAAGACCCTGAACCACGTGTAGCCTGTCCTCAGCCTTCTTCAGGAAGAAGCGAGTCCTCCTGAGTATTATGCTGAGCCTGTGCTTTATGAACTCCCTGAGGAGCTCCTTTATGCCCACCAGCTTGGGCTCTCCGTTTATGAGAACCACGAGGTTGACGGGAAAGCCCTTCCTGAGCTGGGTATATTTGAACAGCTTCTTTAAAACCTTCTCTCCCTTAGCCTCCCTCTTGAGCTCTATGACTATCCTTATACCGTCCTTATCCGACTCGTCCCTTATGTCGGATATCTCCTTCAGCCTACCGCTCCTCACGTTGTCCGCTATCTTCTTTATTAGCTCCGCCTTGTTCACCTGGTAGGGTATCTCAGAAACTATTATCTGCTCCCTTCCGCCCTGAACTTTCTCCACGTGAGCCTTAGCCTTCACCTGGACTATCCCCCTACCCGTCTCGTATATCTCCTTTATGTCCTTGTAGTTCTCTATAACACCTCCCGTCGGGAAGTCGGGACCCTTAACTATCTCAAGTATCTCCTCGGTGCTCATGTTGGGGTTCTTTGCAAGCTCTACGAGAGCCTTGCCTACCTCTCTGAGGTTGTGGGGAGGAATTGAGGTTGCCAATCCCACAGCTATACCTGCGGTTCCGTTACAGAGGAGGTTCGGAAATTTTGAGGGAAGGACGGCAGGCTCCATCAGAGACTCATCAAAGTTGGGAATGAAGTCCACCGTATCCTTGTCTATGTCTTCAAGGAGCTCAACCGCCACCTTGGAGAGCTTCGCTTCAGTGTATCGCATTTGGGCGGGCGGGTCTCCGTCCACCGAGCCGTAGTTTCCCTGTCCTATGATGAGGGGGTATCTCATGGAGAAGTCCTGAGCCATTCTCACAAGGGCGTCGTAAACCGCCTGATCCCCGTGGGGGTGGAACTTACCCAAGACCTCACCTACCACCCTCGCGCTCTTCTTGAAGGGCTTTTCAGGCATTAGCCCCATCTCATACATGGCGTAGAGTATCCTTCTCTGAACGGGCTTCAGCCCGTCTCTCACGTCGGGGATAGCCCTCCCCACTATGACGGACATGGCATAGTCTATGTAAGACTGCTTGACCTCTTCCTCTATGGGGATCTCAATGATTTCCATTGGCGTTATTATACCACAGCCTCAACGACTCTCTCCTCCCTGCTAACCCTGAAGGTGCCTTCTCCTAAGAACCTTTCACAGACCCAGATGTTGGTTTCTAAGTGTCCCGTGAAGAGGGGAACCTTTATAGAACCTCCTGTGAGCCCGATCCACGGAACGAGGTGATCAGCCAGATGCCTGTCAACGGTAGCCCCTGAGCTCCAGTCCTCCCAGAGCTTTCTCGCACACTCCTCCCCAACCACCTCTGCAGGTTTGCCCTTCTTCCCTAAATTGTCCGCTCCAAACAGGTTTCCTTCCGTGTCCTCAAGCCACAGCGTAACGCTCGTCCCTATTGAGGGACTCTTGACATACTGCCTGTAAACCTCCGGCTCTGGAAAACCCTTCTCCTTCAGGAACTCAATCGCCCCACTTACCTGCCTCTCCACAACCTTCCTCTCCCTCAGGCGTTCCTCAGCCACCGATAGGAGGTGAAGTCTTTTAATATCACCCCTCCTGTTTTTAAAAAGGTCTATCCTGCCTTTTAAAAACTCCCTTACGGATTTTAAATCCTTGGGCTCTTCAGAAAGACCGCCTTCGGCGGTGAGTTTAACACACCCTCCTCCTGCGGGGTAGTAGCCCCTCCTGACCACATCAAGCCTCGCGAACTCTGCTATGCCCGATACGTGGGGAAGATAGACGAACCTTACCCAGTCTATAGTGGGACTCATGGGAACCTCCGTCCCTCCCGTAACCTCAACCTCCACCTTCCCGGGGACGAAGAGAGATACGGGAAGTATTGTCTGAAGGAAGAGGCTTATTGAACCAGCACTGCCGAAGTTCACCCTGTAACTCCCCGGTTTGAGTTCTCCGGGTATGTAGGTGAGCTCCTCGGAACCCAACGAGTCGCCCTCCACCTCAGCCGATGCGAGCTCTCTGAGAAGTTTAACTATGTGAAGGTGCTGTCTCTTCAGTCCCGGCTTCTTCCTCTTAGCCCTGATATTACTTATCTTCACCGGTGTCTTGAGTATCGTGCTCAAAAAGAGGGCTGTCCTCACTATCTGTCCTCCTCCCTCTCCGTAAGAACCGTCAAGCTCAAGCATAAGATAAAATTTACCCCATGCTCAGGAGATACCTCCTGCTTCCCATAACCATAGGGGTTCTCACGGGACTCTTTGCGGTTCTGTTCGTCCACGCCCTTGAGTTCCTCACCCACTACGTTCTTGAACTTGTGGTGGGATACCTTCAACCGCTTCCAGCCGGTGAGGGGACGAGGGAGCACTTCTCCTCCTATCCGGAACGACCGTACCTTCTCCCCCTGACGGTTGCCCTTGGCGGGCTTGTCTCCGGACTTCTCGCCCACTTCCTATCTCCAGAGTCCGCCGGGGTGGGAACGGACGCAGCGATAAGGGCTTACCACAACAAGGATAGGCTCTCCATAAAGTCGTCGGTCGTGAAGCTGGTTACCTCCGCCATAACCATAGGGACTGGCGGAACCTCTGGAAGGGAGGGACCCATAGCTCTGATAGGGGCAGGCGTGGGCTCAACGGTGGGGGAACTCTTCAGGCTGAATTCTAAGGAGAGGAGAACCGCTCTCGCGGTGGGTCTCGGGGCGGGGATAGCGGCAATATTCAAGGCACCTCTCGCAGGTGCGATAATAAGCGCTGAGGTCTTTTTCAGGAGGGATTTTGAGATAGAGGCGATGATCCCCGGCTTCATAGCCTCGGTGACCTCCTACAGCATCTTCGGGCTCTTCTTTGGGTTCCAGCCCATATTCTCCGCGGAGATCCCGAAGCTCCTTAACGTCCAGCCCTTTTCCCTCCTCGCTTACGCAGGTCTTGGGTTCGTGTGTGCAATAGTGGTCAGGGTGTTCACCTTCGTCTTCTTTAAAGTGAAGGAAGAGTTTGATAAACCAAGGCTCCCTACCTACCTCAAACCCGCCCTCGGTGGCTTCGTTGCTGGGCTCATAGGTGCCTTCGTTCCTGTCGCAATAGGTAATGGATACGGGTGGCTCCAGCTCATACTGGACGGAAAGCTCAACGACCTGACCTTTATAGTCCTCGGAGCGCTTGCGGTTATGCTGGGGGTGTCCTTTACCCTCGGCTCGGGGATGTCCGGGGGTGTCTTCGGTCCCTCGGTCATGATAGGTGGACTGGTGGGAGCGGCGTACAGCTTAGCCCTGAACCAGCACTACTCTCTTTCTTTACACGTCCCCTCCTTCACAATAGTGGGGATGGTCTCCCTCTTCGCAGGGGCTGCAAAGGCGCCCCTCTCTACCCTCATCCTCATAGCTGAGATGACGGGAGGCTACGAGCTACTCGTTCCCGCGATGGTTTCCGTATTCATCTCCTACTTTCTGAGCGGTAAGAAAAGCATCTTTCCAAGTCAGGTGGACACGCGCCTTGACTCACCAGCCCACATGGACGAGTGGGGTCTGTTCATTCTTGAAAAGCTGAAGGTCAGGAGCTACATGAAGGAGCCCATAACGGTGAAGCCCTACGATTCGGTGGAAAAAGCCTACAGGGTTATGATGGACAACCTTATAGGGGGTGTTCCCGTAGCCAACGGGGGAAAGCTCGTTGGAATAGTGACTAAGAGCGATGTCATGTCCGTTCCCCACCATGAGAGGAGCAGGGTTAGAGTTCACGAGATAATGAGCACGAACTTGGTCGTTGTAACGCCTGAGGACACGCTGGGGGACGTCTTCAGGCTCATGACAGCGAGGGGAGTAGGCAGGCTTCCCGTGGTGGACAAGAGGGGGAGCAGGAGGCTCGTTGGGATAATAGCGAGGGCTGATATAGGCAGGGCTATAAGGGAGTTCTCAACCTAACCTCACGTATATGTATCCGTCCTCTATCTTGGCACCCTGGGGTTCTAAGTTCCTGAGTTTGCGGGGCAGGAGTATATGGCTCTTGAAGTTCCCCACCCTTATGACTATGTCGTCCTCCCCTTTCAGTAGGGAAACGCTCTCCTTCTTTATGAAAGGTGCTCTGACCTTTATGAGGTATTCGCCGTCCTCCTGTATGAACTCGTAAGGTCTTTCTTTAAAGAAGACTTCAGAGGGGTCTCTGTCCCTGTATATGAGGTCTGACAGTATCTCAAGCCTTTCAATACCGAAGACCTCCTCTTCAAGTAGGGGTATCCTGAAGACCGGCACCGGTGAGAAGAAGTCCTCTATCTCCTCTATGTACTTCTTCTGTATATCTATCCACTTTCTCAGGTAGGTGCACTCGCCCGCATCGGGGGGAATCACCTTGTTCACTATCACGGAGTCAACGTTTACCCCGAAGAGGTTGAAGTACATAAAAGCCCTCTGGCTCTCCTTTAAAACCATCTTCTCTGGGTTTGAAACGAGCCTCACGGAGGTGGCCTCCGGGTCTATGAGTATCTCGTCAACACCCTTCAGCTTATCGTAGAAGTTTTCAAGGGCTTTAAAGTAGGATTCGTCCGGCAGGGGAACGTCCGAAAGCCTACCAACCACTGGACGGGCTACCTTCATCACGAGGCGCTCAGTCTTGAATATCTTCTTCATGTACCACTTTAAAACCGTGGGCATGGAGACGAACCTCAGTGACTCCCCTGTGGGCGGAAGGTCTAATATGAGGACGTCGTACTCTTTCTCTCTGTAGTATTTATTGACATATAGGAGGCTCGTGACCTCCTCCATACCGGGAAGTATGGCGAGCTCCTCCGCCAAGACCTCGTCCAGCCCGGTCGTGTTAAAGAGGAGTTCAAGAAACCTGTAAACGTCTCCCCAGTATCTGTCCACCTCCTCCTGAATGTCTATCTCCTGTATGTGTAGCTTCTCGTTTATTTTTATGGGAAGACCCTTTGCGGAGTACTTCTCCTCATCGGGTATATCAAAAGCGTCTGCGAGGGAGTGGGCGGGGTCAAGAGAGACTACTATGGTTTTGTAGCCCAGCTTTGATAGCTTGTAGCCTGTAGCCGCTGAGACCGTTGTCTTCCCTACACCGCCCTTGCCTGAGAACAGAATTATCCTCATCGGTTATATTGTATATGGAATCGGGGAGATCCATTTGCGAATTATTCGCAAATTAGTATATAATTATATTGCAATTTAATAACATATAGGAGGTGAGAAGGATGAAGAAGGTAGCTGCCGTTGTGGCTGTGGCTGTTGGTAGTGTCCTGCTCATGGGAGCTGGCAAGGCTGAGGATGCTAAGCTCCTTCAGGAGGCTAAGAAGTACTTCAAGCCCCTACCTAAGGTTGCAGACAGCAGGGAAAACCCTGTAACCAAGACAAAGGTTGAGCTCGGCAAGATGCTCTACTACGAGCCCAGGCTCTCCAAGAGCGGTCTCATAAGCTGTAACACCTGTCATAACCTCGCAACCTACGGGGTTGACAACCTCCCAACCTCTGTGGGGCACAGGTGGGCTATAGGTCCGAGGAACGCTCCCACGACCCTGAACGCAGCTTTGCACGTAGCCCAGTTCTGGGATGGAAGGGCTAAAGACGTTGAGGAGCAGGCTAAGGGACCCATACTCAACCCCATAGAGATGGCTATGGACTCCCCCGAGGAGGTGGTGAAGAGGCTTGAGTCCATACCGGAGTACGTGAAGCTCTTTAAGAAGGCTTTCCCCAAGGATAGGAAGCCTCTCAACTACGAGAACGTTGCCAAGGCTATAGCCGCCTTTGAGAGAACCCTCATGACGCCTTCAAGGTTTGATAAGTTCCTTCAGGGAGATGTTAACGCACTGACTGCTAAGGAAAAGAGAGGACTCAAAACCTTCATAGAGGTGGGATGTGCCAGCTGTCACAACGGACCCGCTCTCGGCGGAACCATGTTCACGAGGTTCGGTATAGTTGAGGCTTACTGGGAGGCTACGAGGGACTACGTAACCCTTGAGAAGCCCACAATGCCCATGGACGTGGGTAAGTTCGCGGTTACACACAAGGAGGAAGACCTCTACGTCTTCAAGGTTCCCTCCCTCAGGAACATATCCAGAACCTACCCCTACTTCCACGACGGTTCAGTGTGGAACCTGGAGGATGCCGTCCAGGTGATGGCTAAAGTTCAGCTTGGAAAGGAGCTTTCCAAGAAGCAGGTTAGCGACATAGTTGCCTTCCTCAAGGCTCTTGACGGAGAGATACCCAAGCACGCCCTTGAGCTCCCCGTACTGCCACCCTCCACCAAAAACACAGAGAAGCCTGTAAGGTGATCAATCACGCCCCCTCTGGGGGCGTCCTTTTATGCTACGAGAACCTGTTCGTAAAGGGCTTTTACAAGCTCAAAGTTGAGGCTGTGTCCACCCTTGTAGGATACGAACTTTCCCCTAACCGAGGTTCCCAGGAGGTAAAGGTCTCCTATTAGGTCAAAGACCTTGTGTCTCACCGGTTCGTCCTGATACCTGAGCCCCCCCTCGTTGTATATCCTCTCCCTTCCTATTACGAGGGTGTTTTCCAGACTTCCGCCCTTCCCGAGGCCGTTCTTCTTTATGAACTCTATCTCGTGTTCAAAGCAGAAGGTCCTCGCCAGGATTATGTCCCTGACGTTTCCCCTGAAGGTATACCTCTGCCTGCCAAGGTAGGTCTCAAATACGCCTTCGTAGGTTATCTCAAAGCACGAACAGGGAAGGGCAACTATGTGGGAGTCTCCCCTCTGGACGCGCACCTCTTCCCTTATCTGAAGGGGCTCTATATCGGAACCCTGCTTCAAGACATTACCTTTGAGCTCTCTGTAGAAGAAGTATCCGCTCCCGTCCATTATGGGTATCTCGTTCCCGCCCTGCACCTCTATGGTAAGGTTGGATATGCCGAGGAGGTGTAGCGTTGCGAGTAAGTGCTCCACCGTTTTGACCACGACACCATCCTTACCTAAGTCCGTTGAGTGGAAGGTGTTTACGACGTTTTCCGGGCTGACCGGTATCCTGACGCCGTGCCTGTAAAAGCTTATCCCCGTGTCCTCTTTCTCCGGGTGCAGTATTATCTTCGTCTTCTCCCCTGAGTGTATTCCGACGCCCTCAAACTCCAAAGCTTCTTTTATAGTTCTCTGCTTCATAGCGACTTTAACTTATGCAATTTTCCTGCCAGAACTCGTGAATTTTACCCGTGACCTCTTCCATCAAGGGTTTGGGTGGCACTATGGCTGGGGTTACACCGAACTTTTCCAGCTCCTTTTTTGTAGTTTTTCCAATAGACACGACCACCAGGTCGTTGAGTACAGCTTTCGCCGTGCCCTTTCGCAAATTTGCAAAAAAGCTCCTGACCGCCGAAGGGCTCGCGAATACTATGAAGCCACCCCCCTTAAGTATAGACACTACCTCTTCCTCTGAATAACTGACCTTTGAGGTTCTGTAAACGTTAATTGTGACAACTCTGTATCCTTTACTTGAGAGCCCTTCCACAGCTTCGTCCCTGCCCTGTTCCGAGCGCGGGATGAGGACTGTTTCACCTCTACCAAGTGGGAATTCATTCACTACGCCTTCGGCGCTCATGTCTTTCGGGACGAGCCACACCTTGTATCCGAGCCTTTCCAGCTCTTCCCTCGTCCTATTGCCCACGGCTATAACCTTTACCCCTTTTGGTATATCGGAGCTTTTGAGGAAGTGCTTAACCGCTTTTGCGCTCTGGAAGACCACATACTCGTAGCTGTCCTTGGGAACCTGGAAGTCCAAAGGCTCCGTTCTGATCAAGGGTAGTTCAACGACCTCAAATCTATACTTTTCAAAGAGCTTCCTGTCCCTTTCTATATCTTCTACTGACCGGGTGAGTATCACCCTCTTTGGAAGTCTTCCACCCATTCTCTCATTTTATTCAGGGCTCTCTCAGCAAAGAGTTCCTTTCTCCTTTTCTTGTCTTTCACTCTCTTCTCCAGCGGGGGTAGGAGACCGAACACGGGGTTCATGGGTTGGAGTTCACCTTCCTTGCCCGTTACGTATCTCACGAGGGAACCCAGCATGGTCTCAGCCGGAGGAACTACGAGCTCTTTGCCCTCTGCAAGCCTTCCCGCGTTTATTCCCGCAAGGATGCCGGTTGCTGAAGATGCAACGTAGCCCTCCACCCCAGTTATCTGCCCTGCGAAGAATATGTTCTCCATCTTCCTCATGTTCAGGAAGGGGGTCAGAACCCTGTTTGACTGGATGAAGGTGTTCCTGTGCATGGAACCGAGCCTGACAAACACAGCATTCCTGAGGGCTGGTATTAGCCTGAATACCCTCTTCTGCTCCGGGTAGGTGAGTTTGGTCTGGAAGCCAACGAGGGAGAGGAGCGTCCCTTCAGCGTTCTCCTTCCGTAGCTGGACGACGGCAAAGGGTCTCTCCCCTGTTTCTGGGTCAACCAACCCTACGGGTTTCATGGGACCAAAGAGCAGCGTCTGATATCCTCTCTGGGCTATCTCCTCTATGGGAAGACAACCCTCAAAGTGAACCGCCTTCTCAAAGTCCTTGGGTTGAACCTTCTCCGCTTTCAGGAGTTCCTCGTAAAACCTTCTGTAATCCTCCTCCGTAAGGACACAGTTGAAGTAATCGTCCCCGCCCCTTCCGTAACGGGAACCCCAGAAACCTTTGGAGAAGTCAACGCTCTCCGCTTCAACTATGGGAGATATAGCATCGTAAAAGTACAGGGTGTCATAGCCAACGAGCTCCCTTATGTGCTCTGTGAGCCTTTCGGAGGTTAGAGGTCCAGTGGCGACTATAACTATCTCATCTTCGGGTATGCGCTCTACCTCCTCCCTCCTGACCTCAACGTTGTGGTGCCCTTCTATCCTCCTTGTTATGTATGAAGCGAATATTTCCCTATCAACCCCGAGGGCGCCCCCGGCGGGAACCCTTGCCTCCTTCGCGGCTTCTATCACCAGGGAGTTAAGCAGGCTCATCTCAGCCTTGAGCAACCCCGCACCCGTGGTGAGCTCTGTTCCTCCGAGGGTGTTGCTACAAACGAGCTCGGCGAGCTTGTCCGTTTTATGGGCTGGCGTCTGTTTCTGGGGTCTCATCTCGTATAGGATTACCTTATGCCCTTCGTTAGCCAGCCTCCAGGCGGACTCTACCCCTGCGAGACCACCACCAATTACGATGATGCGCTCTTTCATCGGAAAAGAATAATATAGCCCCAGAGGTCGGATTTAGAAGCTAACCTTATCTCTTCCCCTTAGGCTCAGGAAGCTGAATTATAGGGGTCATCTTCGTATCGTAGGGTATGAGGATTATCGTGTTGTTAGGGCTCTCCGCATAGACCTTTATGTTCTCAAGAAACTTCCACATCAGGTATTCCTTGGTTAAGGAGCCCGCTATTATCCTGTTTGCCTCCGCTATACCCTTCGCCTCTATCTTCTTCCTCTCTGCCTCAAGCTTCTCCTTCTCAACGAGGAACTTCATCCTCTGGGCTTCCTCAAGGGCTCTCCTCTTCTGCTCTATAGCTTCCACCACCTTTCTGGGGAGTTTTATGTCCCTTATGAGTATCTCGTCCAGCATTATGAACCTCTTCTCAAGCTCGCTCCTGACCTGCTGGGCTATCTTCTCCTGTATGAGAGCCCTCTCCTGGTAGACCTGGGCGCTGTCAAGGGTGGCTATAACGTCTCTAACGGAGGAACGTATAACGGGCTTTATTATCCTGTCTTCGTAAAGGAGGCCGTACTCTATGTATATCTCCGCAGCCTTGTCGGGCATTATCTTGTAGAGGGTTGTAAGCTCCACGTTTATCGTGAGCCCGTCCCTGGACAAAGCGTTTATTGAGTTGGAACCCGTGAGGTCATAGCTGTGGGTCCTCACAGACATCTTCTCAACCCTCTGTATGAAGGGTATTATCAGGTGCAGACCCGGTTTGAGCTCGTCAGGACTCGCCTTCCCGAGGGTGAGCTTAACACCCACGTATCCGCTCGGCACAACAACGAAGGGGTTTGAGAGCAGCACGAGAAGGACCACCGCAACAGCGAGGGCACCTAAAGCCATAAGCCCCTTGGGAACCTGTGGAGGCTTTGGGTATCTCTGGGGGTCAAAGTCCATGGTTATATAATACTCCCTTAGAGGATATGGAGTGTGAAGTTTGTCTCTCTGAGGAAAAGTCTTACACGAACCTTTACCTGCTGAGAACCTTTGACCTCTCTCCCGAGGAAGTGGAGGTAAGGCTCAGGGGTCTTGATTTTAAGCTTGAAATTACCCTTGCGGGTGTGGACATAATCTTTGAGGATAAGGAAAACTGGGATAGGGCGAGGAAGGAGCTCTCTGAGTTCATTTATTCGGAGGACGGCTCTCCCCTTGAGAACGTTGTTGGGAAGCTCCTGAAGGAAAGGGGAGAGACCCTAAGCACCGCTGAGAGCTGCACCGCCGGACTCGTCTCGGCGAGACTTGTGAACGTCCCCGGCAGTTCCGAGTACTTCGTGGGCGGTGTCGTGGTCTATTCCAACGAGCTGAAGGTGGAACTGCTGGGAGTTGGAGAGGAAACCCTGAGAAACTTCGGAGCTGTGTCTGAAGAGACCTGCAGGGAGATGCTCAAAGGGTTAAAGGAGAGGTTCGGGACGACCTCAGGTATAGCCATAACCGGCATAGCCGGTCCCGGGGGTTCAGAGAGCAAGCCCGAAGGGCTTACATACGTGGGTGTCTATTACAGAGACAGGGTGCACGTTGACGAGAGGGTGTTCGGCGTGGGTAGAAATCCCAACAGATTTCTATCCTCTCAGGTAGCATTAAATAACCTAAGGAAACTTATCCTTGAGGAGGAAGCATGAAGATACACCCTACAAGCGTGGTAGGAGACAAGGTAAAGCTCGGTGAAGACGTTGAGATAGGAGCCTTCTGTGTTATAGAGGGTGATGTTGAGATAGGCAGGGGAACCAGGGTAGGCAACAGGGTGACGATAAAGGGAAAGACGAGGATAGGAGAGAACTGCCGGATATACGAGGGAGCCGTTATAGGAGAAGACCCACAACACCTCAAGTACGAAGGGGAGGAGAGCGAGGTAATCATAGGAAACAACGTTCTGATAAGGGAGTACGTCACGATTCACAGGGGCACAAAGATAGACAAAATGAAGACCGTTATAGGTGACGACGTCATGCTGATGGCTTACTCCCATGTAGCCCACGACTGTGTTGTGGGTAAGGGGGTGATAATGGCAAACTGTGCGACCCTCGGGGGACACGTTGAGGTTGGAGAGTACACCTTTATAGGGGGACTCTCGGCAGTCCACCAGTGGGCGAGGATAGGTGCTTACGCCATGGTAGGTGGGCTCACGGGGGTATCCCTGGACGTCCCTCCCTTCACGAGGGCTTCAGGTCAGCATGCGGAGCTCTACGGTGTAAATACGGTGGGTCTGCAGAGGAGAGGTTTCTCAAAGGAGAGGATAATGGCTATAAAGAAAGCCTACAGAATACTCTTCAGGAGCAACCTGCTGAAGAAGGAGGCTATAGAGTTGCTGAGGAAGGAGTTCAAAGGTAACGAGGACGTGGAGTTGCTCGTGAGCTTTATAGAGAGCTCCAAGAGAGGAGTTTCCAAGGATGCTAAAGCCTAAGGAGGAAGGGGAATGAAGGCGGTTGTGCTCGCTGCGGGTAAGGGGACACGCTTTAAGAGTGATAAACCGAAGGTTCTCCATGAGATACTCGGTAAGCCAATGCTATGGTACGTCCTGAACACGGTTAGGCAGGGCGGTATAGAGGACATAGCCGTTGTCGTGGGACACGGGGCTGAAGAGGTCAAGAAAACCTTTGGTGATGAGTTCGCCTACTTCGTTCAGGAGAACCCTAAGGGTGGAACCGCCGATGCGGTGCTCGCGTCCGTTGACTTCTGGAGGAACGCGGAGGATTACCTCCTTATCATAAACGGCGACTCTCCTCTCGTCACCTCTGACACCATAAAGAACATGCAGCGCTTTCTCACTCTCGTTGAAGAGTATGAGAAGGTTGAGCTCGCCGGGGTCGTCCTGACCTCGGTTCTCCAGGACCCTACGGGTTACGGAAGGATAGTTAAGGAGGAGGGAACGGACAGGATACTCAGGATAGTTGAGGAGAAGGACGCCACGCCTCAGGAGAGAAACATAAGAGAGGTGAACGGAGGGGTTTACATCTTTTACATTCCCTACCTGCTTGAAGCCCTCTTCAAGATAAAGCCCAGTGAGGCAACGGGGGAACTCTACCTTACCGACGTGGTGGACTACATGGTCTCCAAGGGGTATGAGATAAGGAGTTTTATGGCTTCAGACCCCACGGAGGTTCTGGGGGTGAATACCAGGTGGGAATTGAGCTTCGCGGAGAACATACTCAGGCTTAAGCTCATAAAGTACTGGGCTCAGAGGGGAGTGACCTTCCACATACCGGAGACCGTTTGGATTGAGCCGGACGTTTCGCTCTCTAAGAACGTGGAGGTTTACCCGAACGTCTTTCTGAAGGGCAGAACCAGGCTATCGGAGGGGGTGGTGGTAAAGACCGGAGCCGTCGTACGCGACTCTGAGCTCTCAGAGAACGTGGTGGTAGAACCGTATTCTGTCATAGAGAAGAGTAAGGTGGAACGTGGAGCTAAGGTGGGACCTTACGCCCACATCAGGGAGAGGACGAGGGTAGGCGAGAAGAGCGAGGTGGGTAACTTCGTTGAGGTGAAGAGGAGCACTTTCGGTAAGAGGGTCAAGGCGAAACACCTCGCCTACATAGGTGACGCAGAGGTGGGGGACGGCACCAACGTGGGTGCAGGGGTTGTTACTGCAAACTATGACGGCAGGAAGAAGCACAGAACGGAGATAGGCAAGAACGTCTTCGTGGGGAGTAACTCCCTTCTTGTGGCACCCATAAAGCTGGGTGACTTCGCCTACGTAGCCGGAGGCTCGGTTGTCACCAAGGACGTTCCTGAAGAAGCCCTGGCAGTTGAGAGGGCGGAGCTTAGGATATTGAAGGGGAGAGGAAAGAAGCTCCTTAAGCCTTAGTCTTCCCTCTGGGTCTTCAGGAGGACGTCCGAGTATATCCTGCTTAGGAAGTTGGTTATTTCGTGGTTGCCCTCCAGAAACTCTATCACTATGCTGTTGCCGTCGCTCCTGACAACCTTGCCCTTTACCTTTGTCTTCCTGCCTCTGTATGTTAGCTCAACCTCACACTCCTGCTCCTCTATACTCTCGTTTGCTTCCAGGCTCATGGAAGCCATGCTTATGTCCACCACCTTTCCTTCCACCTGAGCGTCCCCGCAGTGAACCTTTGCGCTTATATCCAGAATGCCCTTGACGAGTATGCGTGGGAGCTTCCGTTTATCCTTGGTTGTAAAGTCAAGGGATGCCAGAAGAACCTTCTTTTCCACATCCTTCTTCGTGATCCTTAGCTCACCTATGAGCCTGTCTTCGTCCTCTATTAAAACGTACAGAACTGTTCCCTCGGTGAACTTGTCAAAGAGCTTGCTCGGGAATATATACTTGAGCTTAACCTCTCTTGTGTTTACGACATAGGCGGTGAAGGTGACGGGAAGGGAGCCTCCGTTTAAGCTTACAAACCCTCTGTACCTCTTACCCGACCTGAAGAGCTTGGTTGCGTCTGTCACTCAAGTACCTCCTGAGAATCTGATAGTAATAGTTTATCTTCACCATCATAGTGTGGGCTTCCCTACTTTTGCCGACCCTGTCCGGGTGGTGCTCCCTCACGAGCCTTCTGTAGCGAACCTTCAGTTTGTTCTCTGTCAGCTCCTTCAGCCCGAAGAACTCCATAGCCTCCTCAATCTTTACGGGGTGTTTCTTCGGGTTCTGGCAGAAACCCCAGTAGGTCTTCACGTAGGTTCTCAGGAGGTGTCCCCTTGAGCTCTGAAACTCCTCAAAGGAGGTTATCAGGGTAGAGGGCGGGAAGTAGTACACGAGGTCCCTTATTATGGAGCGGTGGAACCACTCCCTAAGGAAGTCCTCCTCCCCGAGGTCTCTGTACTTCTGGTAGAGCTCGTAAAAGGAGGATATGAACTGATTCAACCTGTTCTCATACATGTACTCAATGACCTTCCTGCAAAAGGAGCTCATCAGCCTCCCTCGGAGAGCCGGGCTTCTATCATTCTCTTTGTATCCTGCATGATGTTCATAAGGGACTCTAAGTTGGATGCTACCTCCTCGTACTTGCTCTTCAGAGCCTCCATCCTGTACTGGACTAAGTAGAAGAGCTCTTCAACGTTGGAGGACTGCTCCTTCTGAAGGTCTGCCTCCCGTGCCACCTCCTCTATGTGTCTCTTTGCGTCGTTTATCTTTCTGTCTATCTCCTTTAAAACGCTGTCTATGTTGTCCGTGAACTCCATCGTCTTGCTCGCGAGCCTCCTGACCTCGTCGGCAACCACCGCAAAACCCCTTCCCACCTCTCCAGCCCTCGCCGCCTCTATGGCGGCGTTCAGAGCCAAGAGGTTTGTCTGTTCCGATATCTCGTTTATGAGGGAGAGTATCTTTATTATGTTCTCCGACTGGCGTGTGAGCTCGTTTATTATCTCCATATCCTTCCTCAAGGACTCCTCCGTTTTCTTGACAGCTTCGTTCATCTCCTGAACTATTGATAGCCCGTTGGTAACTATCCTGGCGACCTCGTCCAGCTCCGTGAAGCTCGCCGCAGACTGGGAGGAGAGCCGGTTCAGTTCCTCAATAAGGGGCTCTATCTGAGCCATTATGTCCTCTATACACTTACCGTTAGGTTTCTCCGGTTCTTCAGCCTTCTCCTCGGCAGGCTTCTCTTTTTTCTTGAAGACGATGAAGGTTGACCTCTGGGCGACCACCTCTATATCTTCCGTAGGTAGCTCCCTGATAGACCTCTCCCCCAGGAGCTCCTTGGCTTTTTCGTTCATGAAGCGGATCTTCCCGTTATCAAAGAGGACGACCCCCTCCTCCATGAGGTTCATGAGCTCCCTCAGGAGAAGGTTCTCCTCCTTACACCCCGCGAGCTCCTCCTCCAGTTTCTTTATCTTCTCCTTACCACCCCAGAACATACACTTTCCTCACTTAAACACCTTTTCCATCTTCTCCTTGAGAACCTCCGGTGTGAAAGGTTTGACTATGTAGTTGTTCACCCCCGCCTTGAGAGCTTCCATGACGTTCTCCTTCTTCGCCTCCGCTGTGACCATCAGCACGGGAATGTGCTTTAGCTCGTCGTCACTCCTTATAGCCTTCACGAGCGATAGCCCGTCCATCTCGGGCATGTTCCAGTCTGTGACCACGAAGTCAAACTTTTCCTTCTTCAGCTTTGCGAGAGCCTGTTTGCCGTTCTCGGCCTCCTCTATGTTTGAGTAGCCGAGCTGGTTGAGTATAGTCCTTATAATCCTCCTCATGGTGCTCATGTCGTCAACCACGAGGATCTTTATGTCGGTTGGGGGCATCGGCATCTTTCCTTCCTCCTATAAACCGAACTCTTCAAGGAGTTTATCCACATCGTCCTGGTCTATCCTGTCCTGGGAAAGTAGCTCACTCACCTTGCCCTTTATACCGGAGACCTCCTCCTCCTTCAGCTCCTTACCGGCGATAACCTGGGAGACTATTATGTCCAGCAGCGTGCTCTTTATCTTCTCAAGAACCTGAAGGACGGTCTTCAACTGCTGACCCGCGAGGTCGTGGAAGGACATGTGGGTGTACAGCTCCAAAAGGGTGTTTATGTTATCGTCGTTTTTCTCCTTTATGGACTCAAGCCTCTCCCTTACCTTAGGTATGGGGTTTAGAGACAGGAGGAACTCCACGTCCTTCCCTATGGCGTCAGAGTTCTTGTTTATCTTTTCCAGGAGGTTCATTATGGTGTGGGAGGTCTGCTCAAGGAAGACCATAACGTCCTCTATGTTCTTTGCTGTCTCCGGTAAGAGCTGGGAGCTTTCGCTAACGGGCTTCTTGATGCCCTCTATAACGCTCTCAAGCTCCTTTACGTTGGTTATGAGCTCCTTTATTATCCCCTCAAGTTCCTTCATTCCTCTCCTCTCACGGGAAGCTCAACGAACGATTTTATTTTAACAGCCTTCCTGCCCGCCGACTCACCGAGTATCCCCTTGAACATGGGAACGCCCGCAACCTTAACCGTTATGGAGTCCGTCGCCCTCGGGTCAAGGGGTATGAAGTCTCCCTCCTTCATTTCAAGGAGCTCGTGGACGTTCATGACCAGCGTAGGCAGTATGGCTTCAAGGAGCACAGGTGTGCCCATCAGGTTGCTGAGTATCACATCTCTGAAGTCACCGCTCTCCGTATCCGCCGTTCTGAGTATGTCCTTTATGGGATCTATGGTTTTCATCGGTATGGCGAGATAGACGTATCCCTTGAAGCCCTCTATCTCCACCTCAAGGGTTATGACGATCACTATCTCGTTCCTGCTTATGGTTATGAGTCTTCTGGGGTTGTCCTCTATGCCTACGAACTGGACTTCACCCTCCCTTATGAGCTCAACCCATGCGGTATTGAGGTGTCTCACGAGAACCTCTACGAGGTTGTTTATTATCTTCTGCTCAAACTTGGTGAAGCTCTTGCCCTCCACTTTGTAAGGCTGAGCTGGTCCACCGAAGATTATGCTTATTATCGTGTATATGAGACGTGTGTCTAAGACCATGTAGAGCCTTCCGTTCAGGGCTTCCACGTTAAGAACCGCTATCGCCGCGGGCAGGGGTATCTTCAGGACGAAGTCCGATATCTTCTCAGTCTTTATCTCCGAGAGGGATATGTTGTCCAGGTTGAAGATGATCCCTCTTAGCTCTGCGGTCGCACTCGCTATCCACCGGTTTATGACCTGCTCAAGCTTTATCAGCCTCGTGGGGGATATGCGCTCAAGCTCGTTTATGTCAAAGGGTTTGTACTTTACCTCCTCCTCTGCTTCCTCCTCCTCCTTTCCGAGGCTCTGAAGGAGCATGTCTATCTCGTCTTGAGAGAGGAAGTCTTCCTCCGCCATGGGATTAAATATAGCAGAGCTTTTGCCGATTTTGTATAACATTATTTAATTGCGTTTTGAAGGAGGTTAATAAATGACAACTGACAACTTACGGCATATCTGAGGAGAACCTCAGGCTCAGGAAGGAGTTTATGGGTCTTTCTGCCGAAGATATATCAACCCTCTCCCAGCTTTACTCCTGGGCGCGAGAGTACGGACCCAGGATAGTCAAGGAGTTTTACGACGTCCAGTTCAGCTTCCCCGAAACGAGGGACTTCTTGCAGAAGGTTGCCCAGAGGAAGGGCATAACCCTTGAAGCCCTCAGGGCTCAGGTGGAGCGAACCCAGCTCCAGTACTTCCTGGACATATTTGAGGAAGCCAAGAGAGGGGGGAACTTCGGAGTCCCCTACTTTGAGAGGAGGCTCAGGATAGGTTCCATACACAACGTCCTGAACCTCCCTATGAAGTGGTACATAGGCAGCTACGCCATATACACCGAGCTCGTAATAAAGTACCTCCAGAGAGCCTTCAGGTTCAAGCCAGGGTTCAGGGAGAAGGCTATAAAGGCTATAGTGAAGGTGTTCGTCTACGACATGCAGAGCGTCTTTGATGCCTTCTTCTTTGACTTCCTCAAGGACGTTGGTGTTGACATTGACAGGATAGAGGAAGCGAAAGACCCCATGAAGGATCTCTCCGACTTCTACGTTGAACTAAAGAAGCTCGTGAAGGACAAGATGGAGGAGAGGGCGAGAGAGGTTGAGGAGGTAATAAGGCAGCTCTCCGAGGCTATGGAAAAGCTGAGCAGGGGAGACTTCAC
This sequence comes from Hydrogenivirga sp. 128-5-R1-1, assembly GCF_000171895.1. Taxonomy (NCBI): domain Bacteria; kingdom Pseudomonadati; phylum Aquificota; class Aquificia; order Aquificales; family Aquificaceae; genus Hydrogenivirga; species Hydrogenivirga sp. 128-5-R1-1. Next base: position 113,810 of record NZ_ABHJ01000006.1, on the reverse strand, counting down.
CATATCCGTAGAGGTGAGAAAGGGCGAGTACGAAGACCTTTACAAAAATTTCAACAACATGGTTTTAAAGCTCAAGGAGGTGCTCAACAAGACCTTCTCCAGCTCAAGCGACCTCACCGACAAGGCTATAGTCCTAACCGATATAGCCTACGGCATGGAGAAGAACCTCCAGAGGTTACACGAACAGATAAACGCCATATCAACCTCCGCAGAAGAGTTCTCCATGATAGTCCAGCAGAACGCTGGCAACATACTTGAGGCAAAGAACCTCGTTGAGACCATGTACTCCACCTTCAACGAGAGCCACAAGACTCTGGACGCCCTCATAGCGGGTATGAAGGACATATACGAGTCCGTCCAGAAGTACTCCGAAGTTATAAGGGAGCTCAGCAAGTCCGTGGAGAGGATTGGGGAGATAACGGGCACGATAAACTCCATAGCGGAGCAGACGAGCCTGCTCTCTCTCAACGCTGCCATAGAGGCTGCGAGGGCTGGAGAAGCAGGAAGGGGTTTTGCGGTGGTCGCCGACGAGGTGAGGAAGCTGGCTGAGAGAACCTCCGAGTCGGCGAAGGACATAATAGAGATAATTGAGGGAATAGGTGAATCAACCAGCAAGGCTGTTGACCTCGTCCACAAGATCCTTGAATCGGTTCAGAGGGGCATGGAGGTCTCCGACAAGGCGAGCGACGCCATCTCGGAGCTTGCGGAGAGGATAAAGGAGGTTGAGGGAAGGATATCCGCGCTCGCAACCGCAGGGGAAGAGGAGTCAAGCACCGCGAACCAGCTCACCCAGTCTGTCATGGAGCTCAGCAGGCTCGCCGATGAGGACAAGGACAGGGCGAGGGAGCTTAAGAATATCGCTAACGAAACCATGGAGAAGTTGAAGGGACTCCTTGAGGACATGCAGAAGTTCCAGCTTGACGCCTTCAGCATAGAGAAGGCGAAGGTAGCCCACAACATGTGGAAGCTGAAGCTCCTTAAGTTCGTTGAGGGTGAGCTTGAGATGGATCCCTCCGAACTCGTTGACCATACCCAGTGTTACCTCGGTAAGTGGTACTACTCCATGGGTAAGGAGCACTGTGGGCACCTTGACAGCTTCAGAGCCATTGAGCCTCCCCACATAGAACTGCACAGGCTCGCGAGGGAGATATACGAGCTAAAGAAGGCCGGCAACGAACAGGAGGCGGCGGAGAAGCTCTTAAGGGTGAAGGAGGTGGCTTCCGAGATAGTTTCCAACCTTGACAGGTTGAAGGCTGAGTGCTCACGCACCGATTAAGACCTATAATGTAGAATGGAGGCAGGGTTATGGCTGAAGAGAAGTCTTTGGAATGTGGAAAGTACATGGAGGAGCTCTCTAAACTAACCGAGAGCCTTATGAAGATAGCCAAGCAGTCAAACCTCCTTGCCCTGAACGCTGCGATAGAAGCCGCGAGAGTTGGGGAATCGGGTAAAGGCTTTGCCGTGGTCGCTTCAGAGTTCAGGAAGCTTGCCGACAACACCTCAAAGCTCTCTAAGGAGATCAAGACGATAGTTGACAGGCTCGCAGAAGCTCTTCAAGAGGTGGAGGATGCTGATGGTTCCGGAAAAGAGTAAGGGCGCTCTGCCCGATATCCTTGAAACCGGTAAAAACGAACTTGAGATAGTTGACTTCAGGCTCTACGAGGACAGGGAGGAAGGGGTCTACGAGTGGATATTCGGTGTGAACGTGGCTAAGGTCAGGGAAGTTCTAAGGATGCCGGAGATAACAAAGATACCCAACATGCCCCCAGAGGTTGAGGGCATGGCTGAGATAAGGGGGAAGCTCATACCCGTCATAAGCCTTGCCAGGTGGATGGGCATACACGAGCCCCCCGAGAGGAAGAAGTTTTTGCTCCACCTTGAGTTCCTCAGGGAGAACGTGGGCGTCATAGTTCACGACGCCAAGAGGATAAGGCGTATAACCTGGAAGGATATAAAGAAGGCTCCTGAAACGCTCAACCAAAAGATGGGTGGCAGGATAACCGGTGTGGTGGACACGGAGGACGGGCTCTTAATAATCCTTGACTTTGAGGGGATACTCCACGACATAGGACTCCTGAAGGTCTTCCACGAGGCGGAGGCTTACGAGCAGGCTGAGAAGACGAAGGTCTCAAAGACCATACTCATAGCGGAGGACTCCCCCGTTGCGAGGAGGATAGTCAAGGACATACTTGAAACTGCAGGGCACAAAGTTATCCTCGCCGAGGACGGGCTTGAAGCCTGGAACCTTCTGAACGATTACCTCAAGAAGGCTAAGCAGGAGGGTAAGGCTATAACGGACTACATACAGCTCGTCATAACCGACATAGAGATGCCCAACATGGACGGACTAACCCTGACGAAGAAGATAAAGGAGACCGTCGGTCTCATGGGACTGCCGGTGGTTGTCAATACGACCCTCAGCGATGACTCCAACAGGCAGAGAGCCTTCAGGGTGAACGCCGACGGCTTCATAGTTAAGTTTGATGCAGAGGAGCTCCTTGAGATGGTTAACAGCCTCGCCGTTAAAGGAGAAGGGTCATGATAAGCGACGACATGAGGGATATCTTCAACGAGTTTGTCGTTGAAGCCGAGGACAACCTCCAGAAGGTTGAGGAGAACCTCCTTGAACTTGAGAAGGACCCCCAGAACGAAGAGCTTCTGAACGCGACCTTCAGGGCTATGCACACCCTGAAGGGAGGTGCAGGTTTCCTCGGTCTGAACGCGATAGTTGAGGTGGCTCACGCTGCCGAGGATGTTCTGGGAAAGCTCAGGAGTGGAGAGCTTACCCTTACGCCTGACATAAACGACGCGATCCTGGAGGCTGTTGACTTCATACGCTCAGCCCTCCCCAGATACGAGGCTGGTGAAGAGGTGGAAACTCCCCAGGAGCTCGTTAAGAAGCTCAGAGAGCTTGAGCAGGGTGGTGCACCTTCAGCTCAGGAGAAGAAGGAAGAGTCCGGCATAGATGAGCTTCTTGATAAGTACGGGTTTGGACACCTTAAGGGCAGACCCATAGAGGACATACTTGAGGAGCTAATACTTCTACCTCCCGACGAGAGACCTGTGGAGCTTATAGAGGAGCTTGACAGGATAGTCGCCAGCGGGGAAGCCCCTAAAGCCGAAGAGAAACCGCCGGAGGAGGCACCTCAACCCGAAGAGACGGCAATAGAACCCGCTGAGGAGGTGGCTAAGGAAGAGGAGGTTAAGGAGGAGCCCAAAGAAGAACCAAGACAGGAGCAAACCAAGGCTGAACCCAAAGCTGAGCCCAAGAAACCACCTATAAAGACCGAAGGTGAAAAGGTTCTCAGGATAGACGTCAGCAAGATAGAGGATCTCATGAACCTCGTCGGTGAGCTCGTCCTTGAGAGGAACAGGCTCCTTAGGGTTTTCCAGAAGCTCTACGAAGAGTACCAGTCAAAGACCGTTGACGAGTTTGAGACGGTGATGTCCTCCCTTGACCGCATAGTGGGAGACCTCCAGCTCGCCGTTATGAAGACGAGGATGCAGCCCGTAAAGAGACTCTTCCAGAAGTTCCCCAGGGTCGTGAGAGACCTCGCAAGGATGCTCGGTAAAGAGGTGGAACTCGTCCTTGAGGGTGAAGATGCCGAGATGGACAAGACCGTCCTTGAGAAATTGGAGGAGCCCCTCATACACCTAATAAGGAACGCCGTTGACCACGGCATAGAGCCTCCGGACGAGAGGGAGAGGCTGGGTAAGCCCAGAAAGGGAACGGTCAAGCTGAGCGCCTACTATCATGGAGATAGAATATTCATAGAGATAGCGGACGACGGAAGAGGAATAGACGTAGAGAAGGTCAAGAAGAAAGCCCTTGAGAAGGGCATAATCTCACCCGACAGGGCTGAGAAGATGACTGAGAAGGACATACTCTTCCTCATATTCCACCCTGGATTCTCCACAGCGGAAGGCGTCTCTCAGGTCTCGGGCAGGGGCGTCGGGATGGACGTGGTCATGAACACGGTCTCAGCATTCAGGGGAACTATAGATATTGACACGGAGCAGGGCAAGGGAACGAGGATAACCCTGTCCTTCCCCCTCACCGTTGGAATAATACGTTCGCTCCTCGTCTCCGTGAACGGAAGGCTCTTCGCCATACCCATATACTCCGTGCTTGAGATAATACAGGGCGAGGACGCCCAGATAACCACCGTATCGGGCAAGGAAGTCCTCATACTCAGAGAGCTGACAATACCCCTCATAAACCTCGGAGAAGCCCTTGAGATGGGCGGTGGAAACGTAGGATACGTGATAGTCTCCCAGGTGGGAAGTCAGAAGGTAGCCTTTACGGTAGAAGACCTCTTCGGAGACGAAGAGGTGGTTGTAAAACCCCTCGGTAAGATAATAGGAGAGGTTCAGGGAATTTCCGGTGCGACCATAACGGGAGACGGTAAGGTAGTGCTCATACTTGACCTTGACGGCATACTTAAGCGTGAGATGAGAACTTTAAGCTTAGTGTGAGGTGGAGACATGTCGGATATAATGCCCGTTGGTGAGACCAAGCCCGATGTGGCTCTCACCGATATTGAAGAATTCCTTGGTATATCCTTGGAGAAGGAGCTGATAGGTATACCCCTTAGGAAGATACTCACCATATCCAAGATACTGGACACGGTTAAAGTCCCCTACACGCCGAGCTACATAGTCGGCGTCATAAACCTCAGGGGAGAGATAATCCCAGTCCTGTCTTTAAAGCAGATACTTGAACTCACGGAGGAGAACGAGCCTACGAGGATAGTTGTTCTGGACTCCTCCCACGGCAAGGCTGGGGTTCTCGTTGACACCATAGTGGGCGTTGTGCGTATACCCCAGGACAGGTTTGAACCGAACCCCATGATAGGCAGGTACAGCGCCTACGTGAGCCACGTCGCCCAGACCGAGCACGGGCTCATGGAGATACTTGACGTTGAGAAGCTCATAGACTCCGTCGTCAAGAAGGACTGACGAACACCCCTGTAAGACCCTGAAAAATCGGGGGATTGGGTGTGCCCTTTGGCAGGTTAATAAAGCTCTTTTTATAAAACTTGACATAAAAAGACTAAAGGTTTAAAATAATCCAGAGAAAAGAAAGGAGGTGGTGAAAGATGGCGGAGAAGGTTCTTGGTATAGACCTTGGAACGACAAACTCCGTTGTTGCGTTGATAATAGGTGATGAACCCCAGGTCATACAGAATCAGGAGGGTGCAAGGCTTACACCTTCGGTAGTTTCCTGGACTAAGGAGAAGGAGGTTCTCGTTGGAGAGCCTGCGAAGAGGAGAGCTGTCCTTGACCCTGAGAACACCGTTTACGAGTCCAAGAGGTTCATAGGTAGGAAGTACGAGGAGGTAAAGGACGAGGCAAAGAGGGTATCCTACAAGGTCGTCGCTGACGACAAGGGCGATGCCGCCTTTGACGTTCCCAATGCGGGTAAGATAGTCAGACCTGAGGAGGTGGGAGCACACGTTCTCAGAAAACTAAAAGAGGCTGCGGAAGCCTACCTTGGAGAGAAGATTACCAAGGCTGTTATAACCGTTCCAGCATACTTCAACGAGAGACAGAGGCAAGCTACCAAGGACGCGGGTAAGATAGCCGGTCTTGAGGTTCTCAGGATACTGAACGAGCCTACCGCTGCGGCTCTCGCCTACGGGCTGGACAAGAAGTCGGACGTGAAGATACTCGTCTACGACTTCGGTGGCGGAACCTTTGACGTATCCATACTTGAAGGAGGAGAGGGAGTTATAGAGGTCAAGGCAACCTCCGGAGACACCCACCTCGGCGGTGCCAACATAGACGAGAGGATAATGGAGTGGCTCATAGAGGAGTTCCAGAAGGAGACGAACATAGACCTCAGAAAGGACAAGACAGCCCTCCAGAGGCTCAAGGAGGCAGCCGAACAGGCTAAGAAGGAGCTCTCCTTCAAGCTTGAGACCGAGATAAACCTTCCCTTCATAACCATAGACCCCTCAAACAACCAGCCTCTCCACCTCCAGAAGAAGCTAACGAGGGCAAGACTGGAGGAGATGATAAAGGACCTCATAGACAGGACTATGGACATAGTCAAAAAGGCACTTGAGGACGCCAAGCTAAGCCCCCAGGACATAGACGACATAGTGCTCGTAGGAGGTTCAACGAGGATACCCCTCGTCCAGCAGAAGATAAAGGAGTTCTTCGGTAAGGAGCCCCACAAGGGTGTTAACCCCGACGAGGTCGTTGCGGTCGGTGCGGCTATACAGGCTGGAGTCCTCTCCGGAGAAGTCAAGGAGATACTCCTCGTTGATGTTACACCTCTATCTCTCGGTGTTGAGACCTACGGTGGCGTCATGACCACCTTGATACCCAGAAACACGCCCATACCCTACAAGAAGTGTGAGGTCTTCACCACCGCAGCGGACTTCCAGACTGAGGTTGAGATACACGTCCTCCAGGGCGAGAGACCCCTTGCCAAGGACAACAAGTCCCTCGGGAAGTTCTTCCTGACGGGAATAGCACCCGCTCCCAGAGGTGTTCCCAAGATAGAGGTCTGCTTTGATATAGACGCGGACGGAATACTCCACGTTACCGCTAAAGACCTAGGAACGGGCAAGGAGCAGTCCATAAGGATACAGCCCTCCTCGGGACTCACTCAGGACGAGATAGAGAAGATGGTTCAGGAGGCAGAGGCACACGCGGAGGAAGACAGGAAGAAGAAGGAGCTGATAGAGACCAAGAACCAGCTTGATCAGCTGGTCTACAACCTTGAGAAGATAGTGAACGAGAACAAGGAAAAGCTCCCCGAAGAGCAGGTCAAGGAGGCTCAGGAGGTTATAGAGGAAGCCAAGAAGGTAATGCAGGAGGCTCAGGACATAGAGCAGGTTAAGTCCGTAATGGATAAGGTTCTTAATGTATCCTCCAAGATAGGTGCTCAGATCTACGAGGGTGCAGGCAAGCAGGCAGGAGGAGATGATAAGAAAGAGGGTGGAGATGACGTTGTAGACGCCAAACCCGTAGATTAAATCCTTCCATCCCCGCCCCTCCTCCCTCCCTTTATAATCTTTTGAGTTGCCTATGAGGAAAGCGCTTGCTTCCCTAATTGATATCTCCAAAGCCATAACAGCAGGGTTGTTTATAGCCTCGGTTGTCAGCCTCGTTATACAAGAAAATCAGTCCGGATGGTTGCTATTTGGTGGTTTTATAGTCGCCTTTATACTGACTATGAAGGAGGTTTTCTGATGAGTGACCTTGCCCTAATGCTCGTTTTGACTTTTGCACTGCTTGTCGGGACTTTTTTCATACTATGGTTTTATAGTAAAGGTAGCCAGAAGGCTTCACATTCATAGAACAAAGGAAGGAGTTGAGTCTGAGGATGAAGAAGTCAGTTTACACAGAAGGGGCACCAAAACCGGTGGGTCCGTACTCTCAGGCTATTGAGGTTGGAAACACCCTCTACCTATCGGGACAGATAGGTATTGATCCAAAGACAAACGAGCTTAAGGGAAGCTTTGAAGAACAGGCAGGGCAGGTTCTTGCCAACGTTGAGGCTATCCTTAGGGAGGCGGGCTACGGCAAGGCTGATGTGGTAAAGGTGGTGATATACCTGACGGACATATCAAGGTTTAAAGAGTTCAACGCTCTCTACGAGAGGTTCTTTGAGGAGGTGGAACCCAAGCCAGCCCGTGTGACCGTTGGCGTTAAGGAGCTTCCCCTGGGTGCTCAGATAGAGATAGAGGTCACCGCCGTAAAGGGTTAACTTATTAAGTATGCTTTCCCTTAACATAAAGCCTCCTCATGACGAGGCTGCTGAGAGGTCGGTTCTCGGCACGATGCTCGCCGATCCTGACAACATACCCGTCGTTCTTGAGTATCTGAACGAGGAGGACTTCTACATAGAGGAGCACAGGCTCCTCTTCAACATAATCCTCAAGCTCTGGCAGGAGCACGGCAACAACTGGGACGAGGTCGTCCTCAGGGACTACATAAGGAAGGAGGGTCTTGAGGACAGGCTGCCCTTTGACTGGATACTGGGCATATACGAGGAAGCAGCACCCCTGAGCACCCTTGAGACAGCCTGCAGGATAGTGAAGGAGAAGTCGGGACTGAGGGCTGTCTTAGACCTGTCCATGAACCTCATAAAGGATGTCAAGGAGCTCCAGGATTTCAACACGATAATAGAGGTTGCCCAGTCCAAGATATTTGAGATCTCCGAGAAGACCACCGTAACCCACTACTATCACATAAAGGACGTAGCCCGTGAAGTCATAGACATGATAGACCAGTTCAGGAAAACCGAAAGGCTCGTCACAGGTCTATCTACTGGCTTCACGGAGCTTGACATGATGACGACAGGCTTCCACCCCGCAGACCTGGTGGTGCTCGCCGCAAGACCCGGCATGGGAAAGACCTCCTTCATGCTGACCCTAATAAGTAACGTAGCCTTTACCGAGGAGAAACCCGTTGCGGTGTTCTCCCTTGAGATGAGCAAGGAACAGCTCGTTATGAGGCTCCTCTCCAGCATGGCTGAAGTCCCTCTACAGAAGTTGAGGTCTGGCTTCATAACCGACGACGAGAGGGAGAAGCTCCTTTCTGCAGCCCTTGAGCTCTCCAAGGCGGAGATATACATAGACGACACTCCTGCCCTTACCACTACGGAGCTCAGGGTTAAGGCGAGGAAGCTCAAGAAAGAGAAGGGTATAGAGTTCGTCGCCGTTGACTACCTTCAGATGTTGCGCTCCGCTGTGAGGAAGTCCTCCCGTCAGGAGGAGGTTGCGGAGATCTCAAGGAACCTAAAGGCTCTTGCAAAGGAGCTCTCAATCCCCGTTCTCGCCCTCGCCCAGCTCTCAAGGCAGGTTGAGCACAGGAGCGACAGGCGTCCCCAGCTTGCAGACCTGAGGGAGTCGGGTCAGATAGAGCAGGACGCCGACCTGATAATATTCCTACACAGACCTGAGTACTACAAGAAGAACCCTTCTCCCGAGGAGAAGGGTATAGCGGAGATAATAGTTGCCAAGCAGAGGCAGGGACCTACGGGCATAATAAAGGTCGCCTTTATAAAGGACTTCGCCAAGTTTGCCTCCCTTGCAACCCCTGTGGGTGAGGCGGAGGAGGAGATATTTGAGGAGGAAGAGGCTTTCTCTGATGAGGATTACGACCTTGATTTTTAAGGCTTTCAGGGATAAAATTTAAGTTCTGCATCCGGGGTAGCTCAGCCGGCAGAGCGGGTGGCTGTTAACCACCTGGTCGGGGGTTCGAGTCCCTCCCCCGGAGCCATTAAAAGAAACCCCTGTTGGTTGATAGCTTCAGGAATCCTGTTGTCCAGAATTGCTCTGCACCTCTTCGTCCTTGTACTTCTCCCTTATGTCCACAACCTCTTCAAGGTTTGAGAAGAAGAGCTCTATGAGCTGAGGGTCAAACTGTTTACCCTTCATGGAGTTCATGTGCTCAACGGTTCTCTCAAGACTCCAGGGCTCTTTGTAAGGTCTCTTGGACAGCAGGGCATCAAAGACATCCGCCACCGAGGTTATCCTTCCCCAGAGGCTTATCTCCTCCCCCTTCTTGCCGTTAGGGTAGCCGGTTCCGTCCCATCTCTCATGGTGATCAAGGGCTACCAGCGCTGCCATCTGGAGGAGCTCGCTGGAGCTATCTTTAAGGATCTCGTAGCCTATTATCGTATGCTTCTTCATGACGTCCCACTCCCAGTCGTTGAGCTTTCCCTTTTTGAGAAGTATGGCGTCCGGGATCCCTATCTTGCCTATGTCGTGCATGGGAGCGGCGAGCATTATACTGTCGCGCACCTCCTTCTCAAGCCCGAGCCTCTCAGCCATGAGGCGGGCGAAGAGTCCGACCCTGACTATGTGGTTGTAGGTTTCCGGGTCTTTGTATTCAGCGGCGTGGGATAACCTCATCACCGCTTCCCTGTAAGCGTCCTTTATCTTAGCCTGCAGTATGGAGTTCTCTATGGCTGAGGAGGCGTAGCCTCCCAAGAGGGTAAAGAGTTCCACATCCTCGCCGGAGAAGCTTCCCTTCAGCTTGTTGACAGCCTGGAACACACCGAGTATGTTGCCTTTCTTGTCAAAGAGGGGTATGGCGAGTATGTTCTGGGTTCTGTACCCGGTTTCCCTATCAACTTCTGGATTGAATCGGTTGTCCGAGTAAGCGTCGTTAACTACAAGGCTCTCACCCTTCTGAGCAACCCAACCTACGATCCCCCTGTCCGCCGGCACCCTTATCTCGTCAACACCGTGGGCTACCTTAGTCCAGAGTTCGTTCCTTTCCCTGTCCAGCAGGAAGAGGCTACACCTGTCAACGCCGAGCACCTCTCTGGTTAAGTCGGAGAGCATAACGAGGAGTTTATCAACATCCTGCTCTTTGCTTATCTTCTCGGCGGAAGACAGGAGAACCTTTATCCTCCCAAGCTCAGACATACCTAAAATCTAACCCCTCTTATAATTAAATACCATGCAGAAGGTTAGAGTTGGATGGAGCATAACCCATCAGGAGTTCACCATAACAGACTACTACTACTTCTCAATACTCCAGAGGGAAGCCCAGAAGGCAGGCATTGAGATAGATGAGGTGGACGATTGGGAAAAGCTAAAGGAGTACGATACCGTGGTCTTCAACTACCCTGAGATACCCTTCTCTGAAGAGGAAGCCAAAGAGGTGGAGAAGTGGGTCTGGGACGACGGTAAGAAGGTCATACTGCTCGGTTACTACAAGAACGAGGATCACATAGCTGACACCTGCAACACCCTTGCGAGAAGGTTCGGCATGGAGCTCAACGGGGACGAGGTCACAGACGAGAAGAGCAACCATAACGGGGACAAGTATTTCGTGGTAACTACGAAGATAAGGAGATACAACAAGAACGATGCGAACGAGGTCAACGTGGAGAGGATACTTCTGCCCTGCACGGCTTCCATAAAGCCCATAATGCCGGATATAAAGATAGTGGCGAGGGCTGAAGACAGCGCTGTCTCCAACGAAGATAATTACACTCTCCTAATAGCGGAACAGATAGCACCGCCTTCGGGCGGTTACTTCTGCCTTGCGGGAACCTGTGTATTCTGGGACAACTACTCCATAACCCTGTACGACAACCTGAACTTTTCCCTCAATATGCTGAGGCACAAGCCCCCTATAAAGGAAGTTCCCGGAGGGGGCAAGCCGGTTAGGTTCGGACTTTAGTGTATCAGGAAGAACAATCCCAGGTTCAGGTGATGGACTACGTCCCCGTCGTAGTCTCCCGTCATGAATATCTTTCCCTTATACTCTCCCAGTAAACCGAAGGTGGGCGTCAGGTTCAGCTTGGCTCCGAGGAAGAATTGAAGACCGAAGTTGGTATCCTCGTTAGTCCTTCCGCCAGCCCTCTCCTTGAACCTGTTTATGGAGCCACCGAACCCCGTGTGTGCCCTGAGGTTCTCCGACAGGTTCAGCTCAACCGCCGGGTTCAGCTCTAAGGCTGTGTATATTATCATCCGGTTTTTCGTCATCTTACTGCCCGTAGCCAGCTCAACGGAGGCACCGGCGGTGAAACCGGCGGTCGTTCTCGCTCCCATATAACCGTAAACGGAGAAGAACTCTTCAAGGGTCTTGTCGGGCTCGGTTCCGTCTATGCTGTTGTACTTCACCTTGACCAAACCGGTCTTTACACCGAACTCCCGCACCACGTCTCCATCAAAGTACTGGGCAAAGCTTAAGCCCGTTATAAGGGGCAGCGCTGCGAGCAGTTTTCTCATGTCCGTTCCTCCTTAGAGTGCTCTTTTATTAAAAGAAGTTTATCACCCCTGTGAAGCCGGAAGGATATGCGGGGGAAGTATATTAGCCTGCTATCCCTTATAACGCCAACTACCCGGTAACCTCTTTGCTCCAGCTTCCTCTCTGCTTCAGCTACCGTGCTCTCCTCCTTCCATTCCACCGTGTCCACGTCTATGTGCTCAACTATGTGGCTGAAGAACTCCCCGTAGAACTTCTCCTGAGCGAACTTGGATATTATGACTCCTAACATCTCCCCGCCTATTATCAGGTAGTCGGCGATCCTCCTCCTCTTTATCAGCTTGGCGTTCTCCCTGAGCAGAAGCTCAAGGACGAGGACTGTGTCCCTGTTGAGGTCTCTGACCTGCATGCCTGTGAGTATAGTCCTCGCGTCTATTGAATCCTCGGAGAACCCGGGAAGTTTCTCCGCAAGAACTATGACCATGCTCGCTTTCTCCACCCCTGCGTCCTGAAGTACGTCCTCCCTGCCGAAGTCTCCCTTTTTGTAGTGGACTCCCTCTGGCACCTTGATGTCCTGCTGGGTGACCACGACTATGTCCTTCCCCAGGCGCCCGAGGTTCTCTATTATCACCTGGGCAGTTTCGTTCCAGCCGCATATAACTATGTGATTCTTCATGTCCTTGAAGCTTATCATACCCAGCTTGAGCATCTGAATGTAGTTGAAGAAGCCAGCGCTTATGGTGGCTATGGACATGGAGAAGAGGAAGAGCCCGCCCGCCCCAAGGAGCATGGATAGGAGCTTCCCTTCCCACGTCATCGGGGTTATGTCCCCGTAGCCCACCGTCGTCATGGTTATCACAACCAGATACAGGGCATCAAAGAAGGAATTAACCTGGGGGTTCCCAGCCCCTCTCTCAAGGGAGTACATTATCACCAGCGAAGTCACAAAGAAGAAGGCGAAGAAGGCGAATATGAAGTAGAACTCAAAGGACACGCTCCGGAATATGTGGGTCAGTCCCTTGGCAAAGTACCTGTATCTGTAGGCTATCCTCAGGAGACGAGCGACTATGACCACGAACCTCAGGATTCTGAATGGTTGGAAGTAGGGGAATATGGCTATCAGGTCTATTATTGAGAGGGGGTTTATGAGGTACTCAAGCTTCCTCTCTGCGAGGAGAAACCTTCCCATGTACTCAAAGGCTATGAGCCCTGATACGAATATCTCAAGCTTGAAGATGAAGGGGTGTAGCTCCGAGTGAAATCCCTTAAACTCGTCGTAGAGACCGAAGACTATGGATAACATGAGGACGCTGAAGGAGAAGCTCTGGTAGAGAACGAACTCCCGAGAGCGGTCGTTTTCAAGGATGTTGTGGAGGAAGGTTTTAAGCACTCCCACTCAATAAGTATAATAGAAGCATGAGAGCGGTAATATCCGTTTACAGAAAAGAGGGCGTAGAGAAGCTTGCACGGGCACTCGTGAACCTCGGTTACGAAATACTCTCCACGGGGGGAACCGCCAGATATCTGAGGGAACACGGCATAGAGACGGAGGAGATAGCCAAGGTGACCGGCTTCCCCGAGATACTGAACGGCAGGGTGAAGACTCTGCACCCGGTCATACACGGCGGGATACTTTACAGGGACTGGGTTGAGAAGGACAGGGAGGAGATAGATGAGCTCGGCATACTCCCCGTTGATGTGGTGGTGGTGAACCTCTATCCCTTTGAGGAGATGATGAGGGAGGAGCTCCAGCAGGAGGAGCTCATGGAGTTTATAGATATAGGCGGTCCGTCCATGATAAGGGCTGCGGCGAAGAACTTCTTCAGAGTCATAGTCCTCGTTGACCCGGAGGACTACGACTGGGTGGTGGAGAAACTTGAGAAGGGTAGCCTGAGCAAGTCTGACAGGGCTTACCTCGCTTGGAAGGCTTTCTCCCACACAGCTTATTACGACAGCGTAATATCCACAGCTCTCAAGAGCCTCTTCAACATAGAGGAGGAGGGAAAGGAACTCAGCATACCCATGAGGCTCTCCTCAAAGCTGAGATACGGAGAAAACCCCCACCAGAAAGGCACCCTTTACGTGAACCCCTTTGAGGAGCTCGGTATAGCAAGGTCTCAGATTCTTCAGGGTAAGGAGATGTCCTTCAACAATTACCTGGATGCGGACTCTGCCGTCCGTATAGCCCTGGAGTTTCCCAACGATCCTGCCTGTGTGATAGTTAAGCACAACAACCCCTGCGGGGTGGCTACGGGGAGTGATCTTCTGGAAGCCTTCAGGAGAGCTAAGGAGACTGATCCAGAGTCAGCCTTCGGGGGTATAGTAGCTTTCAACGACAAAGTTGGTTTAAAGGTTGCGGAGGAGTTAACCTCCATGTTCCTTGAGGTCGTCGTGGCACCTGAGTTTGAGGAGGAAGCCCTGAGTGTACTCTCAAAGAAGAAGAACCTCAGGGTCATAAGGTTTCTCGGTATGTCCAACACTTACGACGTAAAGAAGGTCAGCGGGGGCTTCCTTATACAGGATGAGGACGGCGAGCTTTACAGCCGGCTGGAGGTGGTCACGGAGCGTAAACCTACCGAGTTAGAGATGAGAGACCTTCTTTTTGCCTGGAAAGTATGCAAGTATGTCAAATCCAACGCCATCGTTATAGCCAAAGAGGGGCAGACGCTGGGCATAGGCTCCGGGCAGGTGTCAAGGGTTGACAGTCTCAGGTGCGCCATAGAAAAGGCACGTAGACACGGCTTTGACCTCAAGGGTGCAGTCCTCGCCTCGGAGGCTTTCTTCCCTTTCAGAGATTCCATAGACACCGCTCACGATGCAGGTATAACAGCCGTTATACATCCGGGAGGCTCTATACGGGACGAGGAGGTCATCGGAGCGGCGAGGGAGCACGGCATGGCTATGGTGCTTACCGGCATGCGGCACTTCAGGCACTGAGTTTGGTATAGAGATGAGGCTCCTTGAAGGTAGAAGGGTTCTCCTCGGTGTAACCGGTGGCATAGCAGTTTACAAGTCCGCCCAGCTGGTCAGAGAGCTCAAGAAGGAAGGAGCAGAGGTCAAGGTGATCATGACTCCCTTTGCGAGGAAATTTGTGGGGGAGCTTACCTTTGAAACTCTATCGGGGAATAAAGTATTTAGCAACTGGTCTGATGAGCCTCTTGCCCATATAAACCTCGCCCGCTGGGCTGAGGTGTTTTTGATAGCGCCCTGCACGGTGAACACACTCTCAAAGCTCGCTCTGGGTATAGGCGATAACCTCCTGACCACAACCGCCCTCGCATACAACGGCAAGCTCTTAATAGCTCCCGCTGCGAACACGGTGATGTATAAGAACCCTGCGGTTCAGGAGAATCTAAAGAAGCTAAAAGATCGTGGAGTCATAGTCATAGAGCCTGAGTGGGGTGTCTTAGCCTGTGAGGAGGAGGGAGAGGGCAAGCTGGCAAGCGAGGATAGGCTTTTGGACTGGGTGTGCTACGCCTTGAAGGATAAACCCTTGAAGGGAAAGAGGGTTTTGATCACCTGCGGTGCTACGAGGGAGTACATAGACCCCGTCCGCTTCATATCCAACGACTCCAGCGGTGAGATGGGCTTTTCTCTGGCAAGGGTCGCAAGGTGGCTGGGTGCTGAGGTCAAGGTCATAGCCGGCTTCACAACCGCCAAGGAACCACCGGAGGTTTATATAGAGAGGGTAAAGACTGCGGAAGATATGCTAAACGCCGTCCTCAAAGAGTTTGAAAACGCGGACGTGGTGATCATGAACTCTGCGGTGGCGGATTACCGACCAAAGGAGTTCAAAGACAAGAAGATAAAGAAGAAAGAAACCCTAACCCTTGAATTGGTGAAAACGCCTGACATTCTGGAAGATCTGGGGCGGAGGAAGAAAGGTCAGTTTCTTGTAGGCTTCGCTCTGGAAACGGATAACATACTCCAGAACGCAAAGGAGAAGCTGAGGCGCAAGAACCTTGATATGATAGTGGCAAATCCATCATCGGCGATGGGATCGGAGAATTATAAGGGTTGGATAATAGCTGAAAACTCTGAGGAGGAGATCCCGCCTACCACAAAGCTCAAGGCTTCACAGAAGATACTCAGGAAAGTGGCTGAGATGTTATCAGAGGGATAAAACTTCATCGTAGGTGATCTTGGAACCTTTCCTAATACTTAGGAACTTTTTGAGTATAACCTCGCGAACGCGTTCGAGGTAACTCCTCCTGAAGATCACGAAGCCGTTATCCAGTTTCATGAAGTTTTCGTTAAAGAGCTGAAGGAGCGTCATGTAGCCGTTCTCTTGATTTCTCTTTTACCCTTGGGCTCGCTATCTTGTTCTGCAGGTCTTCTATGTCAACGACGAGATAGGGAACTTCAACGATTATGTCGGAAAACTTCTGTTGCCTCTTCGTAAACCTCCTGTTCGAAGCTTCCCTCCTGTAGGAGACCTTCTTTATCTGTATGCCTACCTTAAGGTTCTTCAGATCAACTATCCCGTCTATTCCCATCGCGTCAAGCTCCGGAGAGGATACGATCTTTTCCTTCTGAGTTGCATTCCAGAGATACTGAAAGTGGAACTGGGTGAGTAAGGAGACTCATATCCTGTAAAGCCTCGCCTTGAACCCCTCCTCAACGAACTGGAGGGAACAACCGTAAAAGTACTTCTTTATAAAGTTGTAAATGTAAGGGTTCAATTTCTCGTGCCAGTATATTTCAAAGACCTTCTCAAAATCCTTGAAGTCCGTACTGTCCCAGTAGTAGCGGTAGTAAATTTCAAGGGGTAGGAGGTCTTGAGGCAAATCCTGTTCAACGGTTTTTATAGCTCTGAGCTCCTTGTACTTTTCCAGCTCCAGTCCACCCAAGAACTTTCAAACTTCCTTAAATCCCTCTCCCAGTCCCTCACCATGTCAGGGTTTCCTTTAACTTGCATAGCTCCTCTCTTGTGGGCATAGGAAGCACGTTCAGTTGTGTTATGCTCAGGTGGTACGTTATCTCTCGGAAGATGTCCTTGACGTACCTCTTTATGATTTCTGAGTTTAAAAACTCCACGACCTCCCGTTCTGTCAGATCAAAGTTGGCGTTCAGAAGTGTATTCTTCCTCAAAAGGTGGTAAACATCTCCCATCCATGGATAAACCCTGTAGTCGTAAGCGGAACCTATCTGCCCATCTCCTCTGAACCCGAGACCCACTACGATATGGGGTCGGTCAAAGAACTTTCTGAGCTTAGTTTTGTGCTCGGGCTTTATCCAGTATCCCGTTAGAGGTTCGTATATAACTTTACCTACCTTTAGGTTCCTGCCGTTGAGTATCGGAAGAAGTCCCTTTAGGTCTCTATCTTCTGACTTGATGACGTAGGGGCTGTTCCTTATCTCGGGTGTCCTTGGGGAGATTCTGACCTCGTATATATCCCGCAGGCGGAAACTACAGACTCTGTCAACCTCCCTGCTGAACTCTGAGCTGAGCAGAACTATCTCACCCCTCCATGAGTCGTCCTTTAATACAAGCTCAAGACTACCCTCACGATGCTCGTACAGTTTGAGTTTGTTTTTCTCTTCCCTGCTTTTCCTGAACTTCAGGACGACGGTTGTCACATCAGCCTCGGGCTTGAATACCTCCGAGCCCATATATATGATCTCCGTTTTCCCGTTCTCGGAAAGAAACTTACGGAGCTTCTTAAACTCGTCAAGGATCATGAAGGTTGCCGGGACTATGAAGAGGAGCTGACCGTTATCTTTCAGAAGTTTAATGGACTTTTCTATGAAGGCTCCGTACACGTTGTACTTACCATGCCAGGTCTCAAAGACTTTTTTGTACTTCTCCTTCGTTTTGTTGTCTATCTTTATGGTGTAGTGGTCGGACAGACTCGGTATGCCGTAGGGCGGATTCCCTATGATCAGGTCGTAGCGCTCCTCCGTATCCCAGAGAAGGTAGTCGTGGTGAACGATCGTGATTCCGTCTGAAGCATGAACGTGTTCTATAACCTCTCTATTGACTTCAACGCCGACCTTCCTGATAGCTTTGGTGAATATATCCCTCCGGTTTTTCTTCACGCCGTAGAGGAATTGGCAGCCACTTGCGGCTGGTTCGAGTATCTTCAGGTTATCAAATTCCAGACCTTCGTCTTCTATCAGACCGATCGTAAAGTCAACTACCCAATCTGGGGTGAAGAATATACCGAAGTCCTTCCTGTCGCCCTTTACCTTCTCGATTATCTCAGTGGTCTGGGCGCTCATAGCCATATTTAATCACATCTTCCTCACGTCCACGTAAGACCCGCTCTCGTACTCCTTGAGCTTGGGGAGTATCTCAAATATCAGTTCTGCGGTCTCCTCGGGTGTTCTCTTGGGAGACTCGATTATCCTCCTCACCGAGGGGTATTTGTCGGTGTCCTGTTTCATCACCTCTTCCAGCATGGGCGTCAGGACGAGCCCGGGAGCGAGGGCGATTATGTGGGTGTTCTCCATCTCACGGGCGTAGAGCTTTAAAAGGCAGTTCAGACTCGCCTTGGATATGGAGTAGGCGTTCCAACCTCTGTTGCAGTTCACAGACGCCCCTGAGGATATGCCAATTATCTGTTCAACCTTAATATCCACCAGGGTGTCAAGAATGACCTTGTTAGCCCAGACGTTTAAGTCCATTACCTCTCGGAATCTGTACAGGGAGACTTCCCTCATGTCTCCGAACTCTCCGAGAATTCCCGCGTTGAGTATCACGAGATCAAGGAAGTCAACACCCTCAAGCAGTGAACGGACACAACCCTCAACCCTCTCAAGCTCCCTGAGGTCGCACCTTACGAACTTCACCTTACCCTTCAGCTCTTCGGGCAGGTGTCTGCTGAGGGCATATACCTCGTAGCCCCTCCTCAGAGCGGTCTCAGCGAGAGCCTTTCCCAGACCAGAGCCCACACCCGTTATGAACAACCTCATCTCTTCACGCTCCTCTCCTCAAGGAGTTTCTTCAGGCTCTTGGATATCTCCTTAACTATAGCCTCAAATTTTGGATTCAGCTCCTTCAAAGACTCGTAGAGCTCTTCTGGAGGTACTTCCCAGGTGCTTATGAGCTTGTTCTTGAGGTTTGTTAGCTTGAAGACGTCCATGTAGTACTCCTGCGGGATTATCCCAGCCTCCACCATCTTGGAGAGGCAGTCGTCCCCGAACTTCTTTATCCCGAACTTGGGGGCGAGGTGCTTGCATATATCAAAGAGGGAGTCGTAGGCTACCTGATAGAAGTACTTTACCCTGTCGTAGTACATGGGCTTGGACTTGAACTCCTCAAGCCCCTGCCGGAGGACGAAGTCCACCTTCTTTACGGAGTCCTTTATGAACTTGGATTTCTCGTTGAGCAGGTCAAAGTCTATGAGGAGGTAGTTGCCCGTGGTCTCCTTGACGAACTCCACCACAGCCCTCGCGAACTCCTTGAACATCACGAGGTTTTCCTTCAGGAACCTGTAGAGCTCCTTAGGAGACACAGCCTCTTTAAGGTCTCTGTACTTGAAGTAAAACTCCGTAAAGCGCTGGAGCTTTTCCACCTCTTTCATTCCTATGTGCTGGGCGAGCTTAACGAGGCAGTCCTTTGAGCTGGTCTTGAGTCCCAGAACGCTGGACATGTGCCTGCATACCCTCATACAGCTCTCAAAGGCGAGGTTGAAGTCAATCCTCACCTTGTCAAGGACGAGCTTGTTGTTCACGAACTCCTCTTCGGGCAGAGATACGTGCTTCTTCAGGTCAACGTAGGACTTCTCAAGGTTCTGGAAAGCCTCAACTATAAGGCTTATCTTGAAGGTCTTCTTTTTCTTGGTTGCCATCGTGCTTTAGAATAAAAGACCGCTGACGCGGTGTCAAATGATGGGGGTCAATGACTTTACGCATGGTATTGTCATTAGTCTTTCGTATTGTTATCTTATAAACTCAAGTGAGGTTAGAACATGTTTGAAAAGTTTACGGAAAGAGCAAGACAGGTAATACTCCAGGCAAGGGAAGAGGCGCTTGACCTGGGACACAGCTACCTCGGTAGCGAGCACATACTGCTCGCACTGATAAAGGAAGAGGACATACCTACCCTGGTGCTGTCCAGGTTCGGTCTTACACCTGACAAGGTTAGAAAGGCGATAATGGGTCAGGTCAACAGGGGCTCCCACACGGGAGAGATACTCTTCGCCCCTGACGCCAAGCGCGTCATAGAGTTTGCGGTGGAGGAGGCGAGGATACTCCACCACCAGTTCGTCGGTCCCGAGCACCTCCTCATAGGTATAGTGAGGGAGAAGACGGGACTCGGCGGAAGGATACTGAGAGGCTTCGGTCTTGACGAGTACTCTGTC
Organism: Hydrogenivirga sp. 128-5-R1-1; assembly: GCF_000171895.1. NCBI lineage: Bacteria > Pseudomonadati > Aquificota > Aquificia > Aquificales > Aquificaceae > Hydrogenivirga > Hydrogenivirga sp. 128-5-R1-1. The sequence goes on along the minus strand of NZ_ABHJ01000006.1, from coordinate 93,822 downwards.
AGAAGGGAAGTCCTCCAGATACTCGGAGAGCTACCTCCCCAGGAGAGTGTAAAGTATGCCCCGACCCCCAATCTGGACAGGTTCTCAAGGGATCTGACCCAGATGGCGAGGGAAGGAAAGCTTGATCCTGTAATAGGTAGAGAAAGGGAGATAGAGAGGGTAGTCCAGATACTCGTCAGGAGGAGGAAGAACAACCCTGTACTGCTGGGAGACCCCGGAGTCGGTAAGACCGCCATAGTGGAGGGTCTCGCCCAGAGGATAGCCAACAAGGAGGTTCCAGAACCTCTCCTGAACAAGAGGGTGGTAGCCCTTGACCTCGCAGCCCTCGTGGCAGGAACGAAGTACAGGGGTCAGTTTGAGGAAAGGTTAAAGAACATACTCAAGGAGCTTGAGAAGGCTCCCAACGTTATACTCTTCATAGACGAGATACACACCCTCGTTGGTGCGGGTTCTGCGGAGGGTTCAATAGACGCCTCCAACATGCTAAAACCAGCCCTCGCAAGGGGTGAGATACAGGTCATAGGTGCCACAACCCTTGACGAGTACAGGAAGTACATAGAGAAGGACGGGGCACTTGAGAGGAGGTTCCAGCCCGTCCTCGTTGATCCGCCCTCCGAGGAGGATACGGTTCAGATACTCTACGGACTCAAGAAGAAGTTTGAGGAGTTCCACGGCGTGGAGTACACACCCGAGGCGATAGAGAAGGCTGTAAGCCTGTCCGTGAAGTACATAACCGACAGGAACCTGCCCGATAAGGCGATAGACGTGGTTGATGAATCCGGAGCTCTGGTCAAGCTCAAGGCGATGGACTTGCCTCCAGAACTCAAGGAGCTTGAGGAGAGGATAAAGGAGCTTGAGAAGGAGAAGGAAGAGGCTGCGAACGAGCAGGACTATGAGAAGGCTGCGAACATAAGGGACGAAGAGCTCAGGCTGCGTGCTAAGTTTGAGAACCTGAAGGCTAAGTGGAAGCAGGATATGGAGAAGGACAGACCCAAGGTAACCGCCGAGGACGTGGCGGAGGTCGTCGCGAGGTGGACGGGGATACCCGTAAGAAGGGTTCACGAGAGCGACATGGAGAAGCTCCTCCACATAGAGGACGAACTCAAGAAGCGCGTAGTAGGTCAGGACGATGCCATAAAGGCTATAGCCAAGGCTATAAGGAGATCAAGGGTCGGTCTGAAGGGCAAGCACAGACCCATAGGTGTATTCCTCTTCTTGGGACCCACCGGTGTGGGTAAGACGGAGACCGCTAAAGCACTCGCTGAGTACCTCTTTGGAACTGAGGAGGCTCTGATAAGGTTTGACATGTCCGAGTACATGGAGAAGCACACCGTCTCAAGGCTCATAGGCGCACCTCCCGGATACGTAGGTTACGAAGAGGGCGGACAGCTCACCGAAAAGGTCAGGAGAAGACCTTACTCAGTCCTGCTCTTTGACGAGATAGAGAAGGCTCACCCGGACGTCTTCAACGTCTTCCTCCAGATCTTTGACGACGGGAGGCTCACCGACGGGCTCGGTAGGACGATAGACTTCTCCAACACCATAATCATCATGACCTCTAACCTCGGCGCCCGCATGATAGTCCAGGGCGGAACGATGGGCTTTGAGAAGAAGTTCGGTATGATTGACTTTGACCAGATGAGAAAGAACGTGATGGATCAGGTAAAGAGAACCTTCAACCCCGAGTTCCTCAACAGGCTTGACGAGGTCATAGTTTACAGACCCCTTGATAAGAAGGATGTTGAGAAGATACTTGAGCTTCAGGTCAAGGAGGTCAACGAGAAGCTGGAAGAGTGGGAGATAAAGGTAAAGCTCCACAAGAGCTTCGTTGACTGGATAATAGAGAAAGAGTACAAGCCCGAGTTCGGAGCGAGGAGCCTCAAGCGTGCCCTCCAGAAGCACGTGGAAGACCTCCTTGCGGAGGAGCTCATAAAGGGAACTCTGAAGGACGTAGACACGGTTGAGATAAGGGTCAGGAGCGGTAAGCCCTACATAAAACCGGTCAAGAAGAAGGAAAAGCTGGAGGAAGCTCTGCTCAAGGAAACTTGAGGGCGGGGTCTCCTCCCCTTCTGATATAATACGTTTTCTGTGATACGACCCGTTCTCTATATCCTGCCTGTACTTCTTTGGGCAGGTCTGACCTTCTCTCAGGTTGTAAGCAAGATAGAGATAAAGGGGAACAGGTACGTCCCGGAAGACCTGATAAAGGAGATCCTCGTAACCAAGGAGGGAAGCGAGTTCTCCGTAGAGAAGGTTCGTGCAGACATAAGGAGACTCTTCAGAACTGGGTTCTTCAAGAGGATAGAGGTTCACAGGTTTGACGAGGACGGCAAGGTCAGGCTGCTCTACGTTGTGGAAGACCAGCCGGTTATATACAAGATTGAGTTTGAGGGTAATGAGGAACTGGACGACGAGGACCTCGCTGACAAGCTCGGTATTGAGACGGAGGTGGGCAAGCTTGACGTTGATGAGCTCATAACGGGTTACACATCAAGCCCGGCTATAGAGGAGAGGCTTGAGATACAGAGGAGAATAAAGCTCGGCAGGGTTCTATCCCAAAAGGACATAAAGTTTCTCATAGACAGGATAAAGGAGATATACAGGGAGGAGGGCTACCCGGATGTGGAGGTGAGTTACGAGATAGTCCCCAAGAAGGGAGCGTCCAAACTCGTCTTTCACATAAAGGAGAGGGAGCAGAAGTACGTAGTGGATATAGTCTTCAAAGGGAACAAGACCTTCTCCGACGGAGACCTTATGGATCTGATGCAGACTGAGGACAGGAACATACTTATCTTCAGGTTAAAACCCCCCTTCAGCGAAGAGGTTCTCAAGGAGGACATAGAGAGGATAAGGGAGTTTTACAAGGGTGAGGGGTTCCTTGAAGTCAAGGTGGACTACAAAGTTGAGAAAAAGAACGGGAGGCACGACATATACATATTCATTGAGGAGGGTCCGAGATATAAGCTGGGAGAGCTAAGGATAGAAGGAAACACCCTCTACGCTTACTCCGAGCTCGTTGGGAACATTCTTAAAAAGAACAAGAGGAAGGGTGGTTTTTACCGCGAAGCGGTCATTCAGAAGATCAAGGGAAATATAAGGAGTCTCTACGCGGAGATAGGCTTTGCCAACGTTTTCGTTGAGGAGAGGAAGGAGATAGACACCCGCGGCAAGAAGGTTAACCTCACCCTTAAGGTTCATGAGGGCAAGCCCGTTTACATCAGGAAGGTTAAGATTGAGGGGAACTACGAGACCAGGGACTACGTGATAAGGAGGGAGCTGAGGGTTCAGGAGCAGGAGCTCGCCATAAAGGGTGGTATAAGAAGGTCAAGGAGCAGGATTCTCAACCTCGGCTACTATGAGGACGTTCAGATACAGCCTATACCTGCGGGAGATGAGAAGTGGGACCTCCTTGTGAAGATAAGGGAGAGGTTCACGGGTCAGTTTTCGGTGGGTCTCTCTTACAACGAGGTGACTAAGCTTTCTGCTTTTGTCTCCCTCAAGAAGGGGAACTTCATGGGGACGGGAGATGTGCTGGGTCTTTCCGTTAGCTACGGTTCTCAGTACAAGGACAACTCCATCTCCTATACGGACAAGTGGTTTATGAACAAACCCGTTGACCTGACTTGGTCGCTCTTTGACCGGAGAATAGAGTACACGACCTACACCGTTGAGAGGCAGGGTGCGAGTGCCACCTTCTCCAAGGAGTTCTGGGAGTACTGGCGCTGGTCAATCGGTCTGAGCTTCCAGAGGATAAAGTATTCCGACATAGACCCCAACGCCTCGGTGTTCGTCAGGGAGCAGGAGGGTAGGAGAGAGTCAAGGAAGATCATCTTCGGCTTGTCAAGGGACACGAGGGACTTCTTCCTCTTCCCAACGGAGGGCTCTTACGCAAGCCTGAGCTACTCGCTCGCTGTGCCTGCCCTCGGGGGGACGGAGAAGTTCCACAGGGTCGTGCTGACAGGTTCAAAGTTTTTAAAGGACACCTACTTTGATTCGGGCTTCGTGTTCTCAACTAAGGCTACAGTGGGTTTCGTTGAGCCCTACGGGGGTGAGGAGGTTCCCCTTGACGAGAGGTTCTTCGTCGGTGGTGACTTCACCATAAGGGGCTACGACTACGGTATGGCGGGGGTGGTTGACCAGAACAACGACCCCATAGGCTCTACCAAGGAACTGATACTGAACTTTGAATTGAACTACAAGCTACACGATATGCTCTACACGGGAGTGTTCTACGATACAGGTCTGGGAGCAAACAGCTGGGGAGACTTTGACCCGAAGAACTGGAGGGGAGGCTACGGTGTGGGGATAAGGTTCATAACTCCCATGGCTCCCATAAGGCTGGACTGGGCGTGGAAGACAAAGAAGGTGCCCGGAGATACCTCCAGCTCCAGAATACACTTCGTCATAGGAGGGTTCTTCTGAGCCTATATTATTCCCATGATGAGCGTCCCGAGGGCTCTTACGATCGCCGGCTCCGATCCGAGCGGTGGTGCTGGTGTGCAGGCTGACCTTAAGACCTTCACAGCCCTTGGAGTTTACGGAATGAGCGCCATAACATCCCTAACCGTTCAGAACACCGAAGGTGTCCTTTACACTAAAGACTTACCCGGTGAGCTCGTTTACGACCAGATAAGGGTTGTGGCTGAAGATATAGGGGTTGACTCCGCTAAGACCGGTATGCTCTCAAGCTCAGAGATAGTCATCAGCGTGGCTAAGGCTGTAAAGGACTTTGGTATAGACCGGCTCGTCGTGGACACCGTCCTGAAGTCCAAGGGCGGTTACCCTCTTCTGAAGGAGGACAGCGTCCAGGCTCTTATCAGGGAGCTCTTCCCTCTCGCCCTCCTTGTGACGCCCAACATTCCTGAGGCTGAACTCCTGTGTGGGGAAAAGGTAGAGAAGCTCAGGGACATAGAGCTCTGTGCCAAAAAACTGCTGGATATGGGACCGAGGGCTGTTCTTATAAAGGGTGGACACATGAGGGGAAGCAAAGCTATAGACGTTCTCTACACCGGAGGAGACGAGTTTCACTACTTCGTGGGAGATAGGGTGAAGACCAAGAACACCCACGGGACGGGATGCACCTTTTCCGCGGCGATAACCGCCTTCATTGCGAGGGGATACGAGTTTTACGAAGCCATAAAGAAGGCTAAGGACTACATACAGGGTGCCATAGAAAAAAGCCTTGATCTCGGGAAGGGGAACGGACCCCTCAACCACATGTGGAACTTAGAGAGATGCACAGAGGACTTTTAGCCTATGCGGGGCTTTTGGTAGCCCTGGCTGTAGCGAAGCTCTTTCCAAAAATAGAGCTGCTGCCCTTCCTTTATATGCTCACGCCCATGTTCTTTCTGTCGGACAGAGAGCTTGGCTTTAAGAATTACCGTAGAGGTCTCCTTTACGGCTCCGCCTTCTTACCCCTCCTGCTCCTTTTCCCCCCTGACCTCTCCTGCCCTGCGTGGGTGTTGAACCAGCTTGGTATAGCGACTGCTGAGGAGGTCTTCTTCAGGGGCTTTCTCATGGGTTCAATGGGTAACCTGCCCGTATCCTTCCTCTTCTCTCTGGCTCACCTCATACACTTTCCTACATTCAACTCTTTGCTCGTATTTTTTCCCTCTCTCATATTCGGATACGCTTACCTCAGGAGTGGCTCAATCATAGCGCCGATACTGCTACACTTCTCGGCGAACCTCTTCTACCACTCACTTGTAAAGGAGTTCCCTCAGCTTTACCACCTCCTCCAGAGGCAGCTGACCGGGGGCTAAGCTCTCGCCCAGAGCGGCGTAGGTTATGACGGAACCGAATACGTAACCCGCAACCCTTGACACCCTGCCTATGTCTCCCATGGATATTAGTATCTTTTCATACTTCTCCTGATTGCCCACACAGAGGAGTCTCGCAACGTCCTCGTAAGAGTTAGCCCTGACCGCAACCTTGGGTATCCCGCCGTACCTGTGCCCCTCCCTCAAGACCTCCCTGAGTATCCAGTTGGGCGGGGTAAGATCAAAGTTGTGGAAAGAAACGATAAGTTTTCCACCGCCCCTCGTAACGGCGTTCCTGACCGGGATTATCATCTCCCTTGAGGATAGCTCTATGTCCGCGTAATCGCAGAGGGGGGCTACCTTCTCAAATATCTCCCTGCGGTTCCCGACCTTCCTGCCACCCTCCTCGGGGCTTCTGACGGTGAGTATAACGCCGAGCCCTGTCTCCTTAACCTCCTTTACACGCTCCTCCACGTATTCCGTATCCGTTTTCTCAAACTGGTCTACCCTGAGCTCAACGAGGTCTGCACCCTTCTCCTTAGCCTCCCTTACCCTCTCTGAGAAGTTTTTCTCTGTCAGAGGGACAGCTACGAGCATGGTAATTCATTATATCAGCCGGTTCCTGCGCAGATACCAGAACAAACCCAGCCCTACCAGAGGAAAGACCGCCATCATACCTGCGGAGAGCCTGTAGTCATCTCCCGTAATGTAGAGCAGTAAGCTCCATACGACCAGCCCCGTGGTTGAGGCAACCCTCTCGGTCAGAGAGAGGAAAGAGAGCCTAACGCTCGCCTCTCCCTCGGGAAACTCACTGAGTATGAGAACCCGTGATGTAGTCCAGATGTGTGAAAGAGACAGACCCGCAAGAAAGCCCCAGATCAGAACGACCTCCTTCGTCGCAAAGGGCAAAGTCACCAGAAAACCTATCCAGAGCAAGAAACCAGCCCAAAAGACCCTCCTCACACCCAAAAGGTCGCTCAGCCTCCCCCAAAAAACGCCCCCGAAAACGCCCCCCAGAGCGGATATCCCTATCACCCTATATATCTGGACGCTCTCCATAGAGAAGACCTCTCTCAGATACACCCCCATCATGGCGACCAAGGTGTTGGCAACCTCCGTCACGCTCAGTATGGAGAGTATCAAGACCACGAACCTCTTATCCCTGAAGACCTCCTTTAGGCTAACCTGCTGCGTCTGGGAGGGGTTCTTTATAGTTAAGAGAGATGGGAGAAGAAAGATCATAAATAGAATAGAAGTTACATAATAGACCTGCGGTGCTTTTAAGTTCTCCGCAAGGAAAACGAGGGCGAACGCTGACCCCACGTAGCCCAGCGCAACACCCAGACCTGAGGTAAAGCCCCTCGTTTCAAAGGTCAGAAGAAGAGAGTTGTAAAAGACCAGCGCCTGCTGGTGGAGGATAGCCATAAGGAGGAAAACAGAGAGGGCGAGAATCGGAACTCCGTAAAACACACCTATCAGAGAACACGCCAGACCCGTCAGAATACCGAACACTCCGAAGAACAGCTTTCTAAGGGCACGGGCGTCCGCCAGCTTACCCAGATAGAGGGCGAACCCGAAGGACACGAGGAAGGAAAGCCCGTAAAGTAGGCTGTAAAGTTTGGTGTCTATGTGCTGGGTTATGTAGAGCGGGAAGAAGGTTGAGAAGACGAGGGCGGAGAGGATGGTCTCTCCCGTGTCAAAGATCCCGAAGGAGACCTTTCTAAGCATAAATTGGATTATGTCAGAAACCGAGCGAAGCGGAGGTTATATAAATTAAAAGGGAGATGTGGTGATGTTTGACTGGCTTAAAAGGTGGTTCTGGTTTGACCCTGACGATGATGATGACAGCCTTTACAAAGACGACACCGACTCGGGAAACGACTTCGTTACAGACCCTAAATACTGCTTTTTGGAAGGGAACATATATCATGACATATGTGATGACCACCACGACCACCTGTGGGACGACTCCGACAGCCACGACACTACCGAAGACTGGAGTTACTGGGACGACACCACCGACGATTGGCACACTACAAACGACTGGGACACCTGGGACGACTTCTCAAGCTCTTGGGACGATGACTGGTGATCCCTACCTGCTGAGTATCTCCACCTCACACTCGTCCGACTCGCCGTAAGGGTCTCTCTTGCACTGCTCCAAGGGTATCACCTTCCAGAACTTGCCCAGATACTCCTCAAAGTTGGCGAGTATCTCCTTAGCCCTCGGGCTGTTGGTGTATTGGTAGTGCTTCTCTATCAAGCTCTTTAGCTCCTCTATCTCATCTTCACCTACGAGCCTTCTGGCATAGACGTAGGCGTAGTTGAGCTTGTGTTCAAGGGTTCCGTCCTCGTCAAGTATGTAAGCGTGTCCTCCTGTCATACCGCCGCCCACGTTGTAGCCCACCTCTCCGAGCGAAACGATCACACCGCCGGTCATGTATTCGCAGAGGTGGTGTCCCGTTCCCTCAACCACAGCGGTGGCACCGCTGTTCCTGACTCCGAACCTCTCTCCAGCCCTTCCCGCAGCGTACAGCTCTCCACCTATGGCTCCGTATAGACAGGTGTTACCCATTATCACGTTCTCGTGGGTGTTCTTCACACCTTCAGGGACGAGTATCACCTTACCGCCCCACATTCCCTTACCCACGTAGTCGTTGGCGTCTCCTATGAGTTTGATGGTAAGTCCTCTATGGTTGAAGGCTCCGAAGCTCTGTCCAGCGGTTCCTCTGAAGGTGAGCCTTATGGTGTCCTCGGGAAGTCCCTCGTCCTTGTACTTTAGGGCTATGTGGTAGTTGAGCTTGGTGGGTATAGTCCTGTGTATGTTCCTTATCTCGTACTCCTTCTCAAAGGGCTGACCTTTCTCTATGTAGGGCAGGACTTCCCTCAGTATCTCGTCGTTGAAGTTGGGAGCAGGGTTGTCGTTGCGATCCACGAGGCACCTTCTCGGTCTATCCTCCGGGTATCCCTCCAGGAGAGCCTCCACCTTTATCCTCTTGGAACCAGGAAACTCGTCGTATCTGACCACCTCTATGAGGTCGGTTCTGCCTATCACCTCGTCAAGGCTCCTGACACCCATCTGGGCGAGTATTTCCCTAACCTCTCTGGCGACAGCCTTAAAGTAAGCCATAACGTTCTCAACCTTTCCCTTGAACTTAGCCCTGTACTTAGGGTCTTGGGTAGCCACGCCGGTGGGACAGGTATTCAGGTGACAAGCCCTCGCCATCACGCAGCCTTCCGCTATCATGGCGGCAGTTCCGAAGCCGAACTCCTCCGCACCGAGGAGAGCGCCAATTATCACGTCCTTACCCGTCCTCATACCTCCGTCAACCCTTACCCTTATCTTGTCCCTGAGGTCGTTCTCCATGAGGAGTCTCTGGGTCTCCATGAGACCTATCTCCCAGTAGTTGCCCGCATTCTTTATGGAGGAGTAGGGTGAGGCTCCCGTTCCGCCTTCCGCACCGCTTATCTGGACTATGTCCGCATACGCCTTGGCGACTCCCGCCGCTATCGTTCCGACTCCGTGCTCCGCAACCAGCTTGACGCATACCCTCGCCTCCGGGTTAGCCTGCTTCAGGTCGTGAATGAGCTGGGCAAGGTCTTCTATGGAGTAGATGTCGTGGTGGGGAGGGGGAGATATGAGGGTAACTCCCGGCTGGGAGTGTCTGAGCTTGGCTATGTATTCGTTTACCTTGTGTCCGGGTAGCTGACCGCCCTCTCCGGGCTTGGCACCCTGAGCTATCTTTATCTCTATGTCCTTGGCGGTAGCCAAGTAGGTGGGCGTCACACCGAACCTTCCGCTGGCAACCTGCTTTATGGCAGAGTTCTTTATCGTCCAGTATCTATTGGGGTCTTCTCCGCCCTCTCCGGAGTTGGACTTCATACCCAGCCTGTTACACGCCTCCGCTATCACCTCGTGCGCCTCGGGTGAGAGGGCTCCCAGGGACATACCTCCCGTGACGAACCTCTTGAGTATCTCCTCTTCGGGTTCCACTTCCTCTATGGGTATGGGGTTGTCGGACTTTCTGTAGGAGAGGAGGTGTCTTATGAAGGTAGGGTGCTGGGAGTTGGCGAGCTCGGAGAACTTCTTATAATCCTCGTAGTCTTTGGTATCAAGGAACTTGTGAAGTGCCCTGACCACGTGGGGAGACCATGCGTGGAACTCTCCTCCCTTTCTGAACTTCATGTCTCCGCCGTAATCCAGCTTGGGTTCTTCCGTGTCGTAGGCGACGTTGTGTCTGGTGAGGGTGGCGAGCTCTATCTCCTCTATCCCGTCCGCTTCAAGGGTTACGGGCGTTCCCGTGAAGAACTTATCAACCACCTCCCTGTTGAGACAGACCGTATCAAATATCTGGGCGCCGTGGTAGGAGTTTAGGGTGGATATGCCCATCTTGGACATGATCTTGAGAAGCCCGTCCTCTAAAGCCTTCCTGTAGTTGAAGACCGCCTCCTCGTAGGGAACTTCTAATTTACCCTTCTCGCAGAGTTCCTTTATGGTCTCGTAGGCGAGGTAGGGATAAACCGCGCTGGCTCCGTAGCCTATCAGACAGGCTATCTGGTGTGTATCACGGGCTTCGCCCGTCTCTACTATGAAGGATACCTTAGTTGAGAGACCTTGCTTCGCAAGGTGTTTTACACAGGCGGACACAGCCAAGAGGCTCGGTATGGCGACCCTGTGCTTGTTTATGTAGCGGTCGGAGAGGATTATTATCTCCGCACCTTCACGGACAGCCTCCTCCACCCTCCTCTGGAGGGTCTCTATGCCCATCATGAGGTCGTTTATGGGTATCTCCTCGTAGAGGGCGTCCATGATTATCTCGGATATACGCCTCTCGCCAGCCATGTCTTGGAGTTCAACGATGTTGTAGCTCCTCTCTTTGGGATAGCAGATGGGCAGGCGGACGACCTTGAACTCCTCCTGACACTCTATAGCCCTGAGCTGGTAATCAAGGAGTATGGGCGAGTCTATCTGAAGTCTCTTGGCGTGGTCGGGGGTCTCCGCAAGGAAGTTCCTTTTGTGCCCGAGGTTCATCTTGAGGGACATCACGATCCTTTCCCTTATGGGGTCTATGGGCGGGTTGGTGACCTGAGCGAACCTCTGCTTGAAGTATCTGAAGAGAAGCTTGGGCTTCTCCGAGAGGGGCGGGAGGGGGGTGTCGTCTCCCATGGAGAAGGTGGGTTCTTTGCCCGTCTGAGCCATGTATTGGAGGACGTTCTTTATCTCCTCCTCTGTCCAGCCGAAGGCTACCTGCTTTCTGACCCTTTCAGGGTCTTCAAGGGGTTCGCAGAGGCACATGTTCTCGGTGAGCTTGGAGAGTCTGAGGAGGTGCTTGTCTATCCACTCCTTGTAAGGCTTTCTGTGGGCAAGCCCTTCCAAGACCTCGTGGGTCTTCTTGACCTCTCCCTTTTCCATGTCCACCACAATCGTGTCTCCGGGACCCAGCCTTCCCTTCTCCTTTACCTTCCTGTCGGATAGGTCTATCATTCCCACCTCCGAGCCCAGAACCATGACGCCGTCCTCGGTAAGGACGTATCTGGCGGGTCTGAGCCCGTTCCTGTCAAGGTGGGCGCCTATCTTGTTCCCGTAAACGAAGGCTATGGCAGCTGGTCCGTCCCAGGGTTTCATCAGTAGGGACTGGTACTCAAAGAACGCCTTGACCTCGTCCGAAAGCTCCGGAACGTGCTCCCAAGCGGGAGGTATGAGCATGTTTATGGCGTGCTCGGGAGAGAAACCGACGAGACAGAGAAGCTCAAAGACCTTGTCTAAAGAAGCGGAGTCACTCTCCTCGTAAGAGACCAGAGGCTTTATTAGGTCTTTCTTGTCTCCCAAGACTTCGTGTTCAAGCTCGTGCTGGAGGGCTACCATCCAGTTTCGGTTGCCCTGTATGGTGTTTATCTCTCCGTTGTGGGCGGATAGTCTGAGGGGTTGGGCGAGCCTCCAGTTGGGCAGCGTGTTGGTGGAATACCTCTGGTGGAAGAGGCAGTAAGCGCTCTCGTAGTCGGGGTCTTTCAGGTCGGGGTAGAACCTGTCCAGCTGGGGTGCCACGAGCATTCCCTTATAGACGATCTCCCTCGTGGAAAGGGAGGGGATATAGACCTTTTCGTCTCCGAACTTGTTCTCTATCCTCTTGCGGATGAGGTAGAGCTTTACCTCCCTCTGCTCTTGGGGGATTCCCTCCATGTCAAGGAGAAGCTGTTTTATGGTGGGCATGACCTTTAGGGCGGACTCACCCACCGCATCGGTGTCCGTGGGAACCTCCCTCCAGCCGAGAACCTTTATGCCTTCTTTGATAAACTCCGAGACTATCTTGTCCTCCAAGTTGTCGTAGAGGAAGAAGACTCCCACCGCAAGGTTATCAAGGCTTGATATCTCGTAGCCCAGATCATCTATCACCTTCTTAAAGAACTTCTTGGGTATCTGTGTAAGAACACCGGCGCCGTCGCCGGTCTTTCCATCTCCTCCTATCGCCCCTCTGTGGGTCAGGTTTTTTACCGCCTCCACCCCCCATAGGACTATCTGGTTGTCCGCCTTTCCGTCTATGTTGCAGACGAAACCCACTCCGCAGGAGTCGTATTCTTGTAACTGCATTCTCACACCTCTCGCAGGAAATTGAAAAGTATATATAATATACTCCCTTTATGATGAAACTCCTTTCTTTTTAGGCTTCAGAAGGTATCCTTTTAGCTATGGAAAGGGAGATACTTGAGGCGCTCAAAGAGGTAAAAGACCCGGAGATACCCATAGACATAGTGAACTTGGGTCTTATATACGGCGTGAGGGTCAAGGACGAAGTTGCATACATAGACATGACCCTGACAGTGCAGGGCTGTCCAGCCAAGCAGTTCTTTGCGGAGCACATAAGACAGAAGGTTCTGGAAAAGTTCCCTCAGCTCAAGGACGTTGTTGTAGAATTTGTATTTGAGCCACCCTGGACTAAGGAGAAGATATCCGAAGAGGGCAAGGCTCAGCTGAGGAAGCTGGGATGGGATATTTAAAGGACAACATAAGGGCGCTCGCTGAAGCGATAGAGCGGGAGTCCGTCCTGATCCACAGGGACGCTCTCATAGACGGATACAGGGACGTATATAAACTCTCCAAGCTGGGTATTGACAGGATAATCAAGAAGGCGGCGGAGTACGGAGGCAAGAAGGGAGCGAGGACTCTCAAGGAGCGCTACGGAGTTTATACGGACAGATTGGACGAGGCTCTAGAGCTTTTGACCATAATAGCTGAGTCCTCAAGGCTCATAGACCTCCTTGAGTACGACATAGAGACTATGGAGATAAGGGTGGAGGGATCGATCCTCGTGGAGGCTATCGGCAAGAGCCAAAAGCCCGTCTGCAAGCCCATGGCTGGGTTTTTTAAAGGGTTTCTGACCGACCTCCTTGATAAGAAGTACGACGTGGAAGAGGTCTCCTGCGCCGCCCAAGGGCACGAGAAGTGCACCTTCAAGATAAAACAGAAGTGATCACCTTATAGACATCAGCTTCAGCTCACACTCAAAGAGGAACTCGTAAGCCTCCACATGCATAAGGGCGCTGTCCATATCCCTGCCCCAGGTGTAGAGCCCGTGGGAGGCTATCAAGAACCCGTAGGTGTCCGGGTGCTTCTTCAGATAAACCTCCACTTTGGAAGATAACCTCTTCATGTCTTGGTCATTCTCAAAGACGGGAACGCTGATCTTGGTCTCGTGGGTCTCTATCTCCGGGAACGCCTTCAGGAGCTCGTAATCCTCCAGCTCAACCCTTCCCTTTGCGAGCCTTGAGATGAGCGTAGCGTTTGGAGAGTGGGTGTGGACTACCGCCTTTACCTCCGGGTAGAGCCTGTATATGAGGGTGTGAAGGAGTGTCTCTGCGGAGGGTTTCTTGTCTTCCAGCGGTCTCCCTTCAAGGTCAACGAGGAGTATGTCCTCCGGCTTTAACCTGCCCTTATGCCTGCCCGAGGAGGTTATGGCTACCTTCTCGTTATCAATCCTGACGGATATGTTTCCGCTGGTTGCGGGAACCCAGCCCTTGGAGTCTAAAAAGCGTCCCGCTTCAACTATCAGCTTCACAGCTTCCTTCACAAGAGCTTATTTTAACCCTTTACACACCCAGAGGCTCAGTCCGTTAACCTAAAGGTAACCTTTCGGGCATAAGGTTTTTATCAGTTGGAGGTTGAGAGATGGTTGCAAGCCGCCTTGTCTGGGCTCCTTGGGTATTCAAGCTTCTGGACAGCATAAAGGCTATGCCTTTCGTTGAAGAGGTTGAGTTCAGCGAAGAGCCCTCGGAAGCTTCCTTTACCGACTTTGTGCTCAGGATAAAGCTGTCTCCCGAAAGCGATGTGGTCAGCGTCCTCCCAGAGATAGTGGAGCTCATATCCCGTGAGAGCAGGGACGAATACATGAGAACGGGAAAGCTCCCCGTCCTATACTGGGAAGTTGAGCCCGAACCCGACGAGGAGACCGTAGTTAAGAGGTGAAAGTTTAAGAGCCTTTTTTTACCCCCTTCTCTCTCAATAGTTTGAAGCGTGCAACCAAAAGACGTTCATGAAATTACGTAAGTCTTTGATGTCTCTGCGAGAATAACCTTGTATGACGGAAATCATATTGAAAATTTCGGGCTGTGTGCTTAACTTATTGGCAGTTAATAGCGGGACGCAAGTGCCCGCCGGCTCCTTGACAACCGAATAAGGCTTAAAAAGGGCTCAAAGCTTAGAGCGACAAAGCCCAGAAGGAACTCTTTGATAATTCTGAATTTTTGTGACACCATGTTTAATTGCGAACAATTCTCACTCTGGGTGCTTTGTCTCTCAATAAGTTGAGATTTACCCCTTGAAATGCCCTTAAAAAACTGAGGGATTGCGACATATCATCATCATAACCCCTTCTTAGCAAAAATCTTCTTGAAATGCCCTTAAAAAACTGAGGGATTGCGACAGCGCGGATAGGCCCCTTGTACAGGTGCTACCCTAACCTCTTGAAATGCCCTTAAAAAACTGAGGGATTGCGACTATTGAGACCTTTAACTTTTTAACGAGGGCAGATGAAATCCTTGAAATGCCCTTAAGAAGCTGAGGGATTGCGACCCAAGCCTCAAACGGAATGCCGTAAATGTGCCCACGATACTTGAAATGCCCTTAAGAAGTTGAGGGATTGCGACATCCTTATACGACCTTATCACCATGCCTCGTACCTCCTTGAAATGCCCTTAAGAAACTGAGGGTTTTATAACCTCCCCTTTGTGTCTTAGCCCTATAAAATAGTTTTCTGAGGTCATGAAGAGCCTTATATCTGTCAGGGAGCTGAGTCGGGAAGATGTTGAGGGGATAATTGAGAGAGCTTCACGCTTCAAGGGGGGAGAGAGGACTTCCCTTAAGGGTAACGTTGCCCTTCTTTTCCTTGAACCATCAACTAGAACCCGTATATCCTTTGAAAGAGCCTGCAGGGAGCTCGGTCTGGATACCTACACGGTGCTCGGCGAGAGTAGCTCTCTCTCAAAGGGTGAGAGCTTTACCGATACTCTTAAGACCTTTGAAGCGCTCGGTTTCGGCGCGGTGGTCTTCAGGGTGCCCTTCGTGCTCTTCCCCTACGATAATCTTACGGACTCTCTGAACTTGTCCCTCGTGAACGCTGGAGACTCCACCCACCAGCACCCCACCCAGGGGCTTATAGACCTGCTTACCCTGAAGGAAGCCTTCGGTTCCCTTGAAGGACTCAAAGTCCTGTACGTGGGGGACATACTCCACAGCAGGGTATTCCGTTCCGGTGCGCCGCTCCTTAAGATGTTCGGAGCCGAGGTTTCCGTGTGCGGTCCGAGGACGCTTATACCAAGGGATATAAATGTGTTTGAGGTTGCTGAGGTCTTTGACAGCGTTGACGAAGGTATTGATTGGGCTGATGCGGTCGTGTGGCTGAGACTACAGAAAGAACGCCAGAGACAGAACTTCGTACCCTCGGAGAGGAGCTACTTTGAGCAGTTCGGGCTCACCCGGGAGAGGTACAAGAGGCTCAGGGGAACGTTCATGCACCCGGGTCCCGTAAACAGGGAGATAGACATAGACGGCTCACTACTATACTCGGATAAGTCCCTGATCCAGGAGCAGGTCAGGAACGGACTCTTTATCAGG
Organism: Hydrogenivirga sp. 128-5-R1-1; assembly: GCF_000171895.1. Taxonomy (NCBI): domain Bacteria; kingdom Pseudomonadati; phylum Aquificota; class Aquificia; order Aquificales; family Aquificaceae; genus Hydrogenivirga; species Hydrogenivirga sp. 128-5-R1-1. The sequence goes on along the minus strand of NZ_ABHJ01000006.1, from coordinate 77,955 downwards.
ATGGCTGTCCTTGAGTGGTGTCTAAAGGAATAACCCTATTTTTCTTTGAACTTGACGGGCTTCGCCCGTGATGTTAAACTAAAAGTATGAAAACGCTCACTTACATACTTCTCCTCACGAGTGTGGCTTTTGCCGGTAGCAAGGAGCTGCTTGAAAAGGGCGAAGAGGTCTTCAGAAAGTCCTGCTCAACCTGCCACCTTGAAAGCGTCAGCCCGGAGAAACTCAAGGGCATAAGGGATGTGGTCAAGTCCGGAGGAAAGCCACCCCTTAAAGCACCACCTATGTCCGAAGTCTCCGCGAGGGTTAAAAAGTTCTACCCCGAGGAGGAAAAGTTTATAGAGTTTGTGAAAGATTACATAACTAACCCTTCACGTGAGAAGGGTGTGTGTCTTCCCATGGCTTACAAGCTCTTTGGTGTCATGCCACCGATAGGCAGGACTCTCTCAGAGGGGGAAAAGGAGGCGGTCTCCTTCTGGCTCTACCACAGGTTTACCGACAGCTGGGAGGAGTTCATAGAGAAAAACCCCCACTGAATTTCCCTGACACTTTACCGGGCTTTCCTATATTATCTTTTGTTCACGGAGGTGCAAAGATGGACAGGTATGAGAGTTTAATAATAGATCTCTACGAGAAGGCTATAAACTACGAACCCCTCACCAAAGAGGAGGCTCTGAATATACTGAGTGTGCCTGACGACTACGTTCCCTTTCTCACCCACTTTGCCCAGAAGATAAAGAAGAAGTTCTTCCCCGAGAACGAGCTTGAGTTCTGCTCCATAATAAACGCCAAGAGCGGTGCCTGTTCGGAGGATTGCAAGTTCTGTGCCCAGTCCAAGTTCTACAAGACCCCTATAAACGTCTACAACCTCGTCCCAAAGGAAGAGATAGTGGAAGGTGCTGAGCGTGGTGTGGAGTTCGGTGCCAACCGGTACTGCGTGGTTCTGGCGGGCAAGCAGGCGACCCCCGAAGAGGTGGACAGGATAGCGGAAGCGGTTAGAGAGGTCAAAGAGGTGGAGAAGATACCCATAAACGTGTGCGTTTCCGCCGGGACTATGGACGAGGAGAGTCTGAGAAAGCTCAAGGAGGCGGGCGTGAAGAGGGTAAACCACAACCTTGAGGCGAGCAGGAACTTCTTTCCCAACATAGTCACCACCCACAGGTGGGAAGACAGATACGAGACCATAAAACGCATAAAAGAAGCGGGTCTATCTACCTGCTGCGGCGGTATCTTCGGAATGGGAGAGAGTGATGAGGACAGGGTTGATCTCGCGCTGACTTACAGGGAGTTAGAGGTGGACTCCATACCTCTTAACTTCCTCATGCCCATAGAAGGAACTCCTTTAGAAAACGCCCCCGGCGTGACTCCCATGGAAGCGCTCAAGGTCATAGCCATGTTCAGGTTCACCAACCCGAGAGCTGAGCTTAGACTCTGCGGTGGAAGGGAACAGAACCTAAGAGACTTCCACGGAATGGCGGTTCTCATGACCAACGCCATGATGGTAGGCGGATACCTGACCCGTGCGGGCAGGGATATAAAGAAGGACTACCAACTCCTGAAAGACCTTAAGGCGGGCAGGAAGGAGGAGGTTATAGCCTGAGCCCGGACGGGGTTGAATGCTATGGGGAAGACCGGTGTAATCCTGCTCAACATGGGAGGACCCGACAGCATTGAGGCTATACAGCCCTTTCTGTACAACCTCTTCTCAGACCACGACATAATAAGGATTCCGAGACCCATACAGAAACCCGTTGCATGGCTCATATCAAAGGTCAGGGCTAAGAAAACGAGGCATTACTACGAGATTATGGGGGGCAAGTCTCCCCAGAGGGAACAGACCGAGGAGCAGGCGAGGAAGCTCCAGAGGTTGCTGGGGGACTCATACAGGGTTGTTGTGGCTATGAGATACTGGCACCCCTTTACGAAGGAAGCCCTTGAGAGTCTCTTTGAAGAAGATATAGAGCGAATAGTTCTCCTTCCCATGTATCCCCAGTTCAGCACGACCACGACGGGTTCTTCCTTTAAGGAATTCTACAGGGTTTACAGGGGCTCGGCATATCCCCAGGTGCCCGTCTCTGAGGTCTTAAGCTACCACGACCATCCCCTTTACATAAGGGCTATGGTTGAGAACGTAAGGGAGCACCTGCCCGAATGGAGGGAGTACTTCTTCCTATTCTCTGCCCACAGCCTACCCATGTACGTTATTGAGGAGGGAGACCCTTACAGGGACCAGACGGAGGAAACGGTCAGGCTGATAATGGAACACTTTCCCGGCGTTGAGCACGCCCTCGGATACCAGAGCAAGGTGGGTCCCGTGAAGTGGCTTGAACCCATGACCGATAAGCTCATAGAGGAGCTCGCTAAGAAAGGTGTAAAGAAGTTGTGCGTAGTTCCCGTTTCCTTCGTGTGCGAGCACTCCGAGACCCTTTACGAGCTTGACGTTCAGTACGGGGAGCTGGCGAAGGAGCTCGGTATAGAGAGCTACGTCAGAATTCCGACCCTGAGGACGAACCCGACCTTTATTAGGGCTCTCGCAGAGTTAGTGCTCTCCGCAGAGAGGGAGCATGCGTTACCCTGAGCCTGTGGTGGTTTACAGCGCCTGTCTGGCTGGGGATAGAGTCCGCTACGACGACAAACCCGTTTCCGACCCCTTTGCGGAAAGGCTCCTCGGCTACGTTAGGGTTGTGAAGGTGTGTCCGGAGGTTGAGATCGGTCTTGGGGTTCCCCGTGATAAGGTCGTGCTGTACGAGGAAAAGGGTGGGCTGAAGATGAGTCAGCCGGCTACAGGTCTTGAGCTCACCTCAAGAATGAACGCCTTTGCGGAGGGTTTCCTGAAGGAGCTGAAGGTAGTGGACGGCTTCCTGCTGAAGGCTAAGTCTCCCTCCTGCGGTGTTTCAAGGACTAAGACATACTCAGACCCAGGCGGAGGGAGGTTCAGGGGCTTTGGGAAGGGTCTCTTTGCCCTTAAGGTGATGGAGAGCTTCCCTTTTCTGCCCGTTGAAGACGAGCTTACCCTCAGGAAGGAAAGGAGGCGCCTGGTCTTCCTTGCAGCCCTATTCGGTTCAGCCCTTCTCAGGGAGGAGGGAATGAGATTTCACCGGAGGCTTGAAGAGACCCTTCGGGTTTTTACCCCCGTTCTTGAAAGGAAGATGAGAGAGTCCGGTAGTGAAGATGAATACAGGAAGCTTATGTTGAAAGCCCTGAGGAGGTTGCCCGTGGGTGTGCTCAGCGGGTTTGAGTTCGTCCCTCCCGAGCTAAAGGGAGCTTAGAAAGTTGGATATCCTCCTCACAGCCTCTTCAAGTTCTTCCACGCTCCTCGTGTAGGAGAGCCTTATGTACTCCTTCGTCCTGTTCCTGCCAAAGTCCACACCCGGCGTGACGGCAACCCCTGCCTCTTCAAGTAGCTTGAGGGCGAAGCTGTAGGAGTCGTCGGTGTACTTGCTCACGTTAGCCCATACGTAAAAGGCTCCTTGAGGTCTCGCATCCACCTCAAATAGTTCCCTAACACCCTCGTAGAGGGTCTTTCTCCTCTCAGAGAAGATGTCCCTCACCTTCTTTAGATATTCCCAGTCAAAGGCTTCAAGGGCTGCATACTGGCTCAGGGTGGGCGCGGATATGAAGACGTTCTGTATGACTATCTCTGCACTCCTGATGAGCTCAGGAGGTAGTATAGCCCAGCCTATGCGGAAGCCCGGCATACAGAAGAACTTGGAGAAGCCGTTTATGACTATCGCCCTGTCGCTGAACTCAAGGGCTGTGTGTTCCTTTCCCTCGTAAACGAGTCCGTGGTATATCTCGTCCGAGATGAGGTAAATACCCTCCCTGTCGCAGTAGTCTGCAAGCTCCTTTAGGGTGTTTGGGGAGTAGAGGTTCCCTGTGGGATTGGCGGGTGAGGATATGTGCACAGCTTTTACCTTCCTTCCTCTGAGCATGTCCGCCTTTATCTCGTAATCCGTCTCTCGTGATATGGGAACGAACTCAGGTTCTACGTCAAGAAGGTGGGCGAAGTTCTTGTAACAGGGGTAGGAGGGGTCTCCAAGAGCTATGCGGTCGCCCGCATCCATGGTGACGGCGTAAGCTACTAAAAACGCTCCGGAGGTTCCGGTCGTGACAGCAACCCTCTCCGGTGATACGTCAACTCCGTACTTCTTCCTGTAAAAATCAGCTATCTTCTCCCTGAGCTCCCACAGTCCGAGGGAAGGGGTGTAGAAGTACTTTCTCTCCTTTACAGCTCTCTCAAGGGCTTCAAGGACGCGAGGTGAGGGGTCAAGGTCTGGCTCTCCGATCTCAAGGTGTACCACATCCTCCATCTCCTTAGCCTTTGCGAGTATGTCCATGACTATGAAGGGTGAGAGTTTATCTCTTCTGTGCACTCCTCTTCCTCCAGCTCATTATTATCTCCGTTACCACTGCGGCTTTCTTGGGATCCATGGCTGCGAGTATCTGACCTGCCTGCCTCTCCTTAAGCCTTATCAGTATCTCGGCGGCTATGCGTGGCTTTACCTCGTTCAGTATGGCTCCAGCCTCGTCCGAGGGAGTCTTGCTTACTATCTTCACGAGCTTCTTTACCTCCTTCTCCTCCTCCTCCGTCAGGGGCTTCTTTCTGAGAGCTTCCAGCCTCTTCCTTTCCTCTATGAGCTTCCTTAATTTCTCCTCAATGACTTTCTCAACCTCTCTTAGCCGTTTCTCCTGATTGTCCTTTTCCATTTCCTTGAGCTTCTCCTGGACTGCGCTCTGGGCGTGTACCGCCAGCGAGAGGATGAGGAGCAGCTTCAGCCCCTTCTTTATAAGGTGTATGAAGCCGAGCTGCAGGAACTCTTTCTTGATGCTTTCAGCGTACTCCTCGTATGCGATCTTGTCCTTCAGTATCTTTACAGCCTTCTCCTCTCTTTTGAGCTCCTTAAGACTCTCGGTTTCGCTGTCTTTGATAACTTCCAGCTCCTTTATCTTCCTGTCTATCTCTTCTATCTTCTTGACGAAGGCTCTCTGCTGGAATATCAGCCTCATGGCGTCCTGAGAGTCCGTTATCCTCCTCTGGCACAGCTCAAGCTCCTCCTTGTATCTTCTCTTCTCCTCCAGGAGGCTCTTTATCTCCTCCTCTATCTCCCTCAGTCTGCGTGCCCTCTCCTTCTCCTCTATCTCCTTTATCCTCAGAATTCTCTTCAGGTTCATGCCAGCATCTCCATCAGGTTGGTTAGGTCTTCCCTCGTATTCATGTTCAGGAAGGACTTCAACTCCGGGTCTATGGGTGTAACGTCCGTTTCTGTTAGGGTGGTGTAAGGCAACTTTTTAAGGAAGCCTACGAGGCTCCTGCCTCCGGAGGACAGGAAGTCCTTGAGGTCTCCGAGAAGCTCTCTGGAGTAGACGGCGGTGAGTGGGTAGAGCTTACCCCTTATAGAGAAGAGGGTCACGGGAGGTGCGTATCTTTCCATCAGAAGCCTGAGCACCTGTGGGTTCAAGAGGGGCATGTCGCCCGCTAACACGAGCACTTCACCGGAACCGGAGTTTAAAAGGGCGGTGTAGACCCCCACCGCAGGTGATTGGAACGGGAGGGCGTCCTCAATTGTTGGCACTCCGAGGTGTTTGAACTTACCGCTCTCCTTGACGACGAGATGTACCCTGTCGCATACCTGCTCAGCTGTCTCCAGGACATACTCTATGGTGCTCTTGCCGCCGAGCCTGTGGAGTAGCTTGTCGCCTCCGAACCTGCGGCTCTGTCCCCCTGCGAGGATAAAACAGTCCATCACTCTTTAATATAAAGGACTGCACCGTTATCAAGGGTGATCACCTTGGTCTTCCTCTCAAGGCTGTCACCGAGACCCTTTATGACTATCCTTGTGGCTTTGCGCTTCTCCACCTCTTTGACTATGCTGGCACTATTCCTCTTGGCTACCGCTACCTTTACGCTCTTCTTAACGGGCGTTTTCTTCACGGGCTCCTTCTTTATGGGCATCTTCTTTGCAACTATGGGCTTCTTCTTTTGGGGTTTCTTTACCTTGGAAACTTCCTTCTTCACCTTGGGAGAGGTCTTCTCAGCCGAGGCGACCAGTTTCGTGCTTCTCTTCTCAAGTTTGGGCTTGGGAGCAACCTTCTTGACAGCCCTTTTCTTTACGACCTTGGTAAGCTTGTTCTTCACCGGACGTACCTTCTTTACAGGCTTCGCCTTGACCTTCTGGGCGGAGGCTACGACCTTTACGGGACTGCCCTCCGGCACGTAAACGTGAACTCCCGAGGGTATGTACCCTCCCTTGATGTGGGGGTTTAGGTCTCTGAAGGTGCTCTCCTTTATGTTCAGCCCTCTCACGAAGTCCTTCACCCTTACGGACTTTCCGAGCAACCTCTTCTCTATGTTCATATCTGCCACCTCAACCTTTAGCCCGTATCTGTGGGGGTCTTTGGCGATGAGAAGGGCGGCAAAGAACATGGGGACGTACTTCCTCGTCTGCTCAGGGAGAGCCCATTTAGACTTCCAGAAGTCCACTCCCCCTGTCCTTCTCTTGACACAACCCTCACCGCAGTTGTAAGCGGCGAGCACGAGCTCCCAGTTGCCGAAGAGCTTGTACAGGTCTTTAAGGTAGCCGGCGGCGGCGTGGGTGGACTTGAACAGGTCAAACCGCTCGTCCACTCTCCCGTTTACCTTCAGTCCGTACCGCTTTGCGGTAAAGGGCATGAGCTGCCATATACCGCCCGCACCCGAACGTGATACAGCGAAGGGGTTGTAACCGCTCTCTATTAGCGGTAGGAGGGCGAGCTCCTCCGGGAGTCCGTACTCCCTGAGTATAGGTTTTATGTAAGGAACGTACAGGTTTGCCCTCTTGAGGGCTACTTCCATGCTCCTCTTGTTCCTGAGGAACTCAAGGAGGTGGCGCCTCACCTCTTTCCTGTCGGGCACCTTAATACCGAGCCTGCGTGCTTCCAGCTCCATGAAGCGTTTATCCTCTTCGTTGAACAGAAACTTTCCCTTCTTAACTATGACGACGTCCCGTTTACCTTTGTATATGGCTACTTCCTTAACGGTAGGCGTGCAGGCTGTGATCACCGAAGCGAACGCAAGCAGTAAGATAACTCTCCCCAACATGACCCGCCTATCAATTATAATGTCGGCACTTTGCGGGCTGTTATCAGAATATGAGGTTAGCCTGCAAGAAGGGTCCGTGGAGGAGCTCGTAGCGGCTGAACTCCAGGTACACCTTGTCGGGGTCTTTGTCTTCTCCATTGTTGCCAGCGGTCACGAGCATAAAGGTGAACCTGTATCCTAAGTTGATAGAAAAGCCCAGACCTTTAAGGAGCTTTGCCCTTCTCTGGTGTATGTACCCGAGCTCGCCGTAAGCCTTGAGAACTACGTATAGGGGTATCTCCGTGTCTGAGGCTCCGGCAGCCTGTTTGGCTCTGTCCTCTATCTCGGAGGAGACCTCAGCCGTCCCCAAGCCCAGCCCTCCGTTGCCGGCAAAGTAAAACTTACTGAAGTTCGTCTCATACCTCTTTGCATAGCTGACCTTATCGTATCCTGCGACGAGGATAAGGGAACTGAGGGTAAACTCCCTGTCAAAGCCGTAGGCGACCACAGAGCCGTTGCTATCGCTGTATCCGACCGCTGATGGAATCTTGTAGTTCATGAGCTCCACGCCTCCGTACAGACCCCTCTCCATCATCACATAGGCGTAGTATGTCTTAAGGTCTGTCTCAAAGACGGCGTTCTCGGTAGTCCCCCTCTGGGAGTCCTTGAACTTTGCTATCCCGTTTATCCTTCCCCTGTCGTAGCCTACCCTTAGGGTGTGCCTTCCCAAAAGTCCGTGGAAGTCAACCACCGCCGAGACGAACCTTGAGGTCTCCGCGCTCAGACCTCTCTTCTCCTCAGCCCTGTTCTGCATGTATGTGATCGCGAGCTGGGTGTCACCCACCCTTCCTTCCACGGAGCTCCCGTAAAAGATGGAGTTGCTCATGTCGTACTTGACCTCTGCGTACGTTGTCCCCCCTTTTTTAACCTGTGACAGGGCGTTCCAGGTCAGGGCGGAAACCTTAGCCGATAGGAGGAATTCCAGGTTCTTCTCGTGTTCAAAGCCCCGTATGTGCTCTGGCTTGACCCCCACCATGGTCGGTATCCTGTCCTTGGGGATTACGAAGTGAACGTAGCTCTCATCACTGGAGTTTCTTGCCGACACGACTACCCTGTCTCCGGTGGAGAATACGGACGGGTTAAAGCCTATGTTCCTCAGCTCGGAGTTGAAGAGAAACCCCTTTTTAAGAAAGCCTCTCTTGAAATCAAGCTCATATAGAACTATGCCCTTGTTGTACTCGTTGACGTACCTGTACACGGCAGAGTAGGATAGTCCTCTCCGCTCGGGGTATATGGATAGAACGCCCAGCCTGTCTCCCCTCTTGGTCAGCGTCTGGGGGTCTATCAGGAACCTGCTCTCTTCTCCGCTATACTCCATGAATAGGAGGTCGTTTCCGCCTATGGCAACCAGAGATACGAGCCCCTCAGGGTTGTTCCCCGCGTGGGCGTACTCAACCTTCAGGGGGGTTGAAAGGTGTAGGACTTTTCCCGAAGGCGAGTACTCGGTTATAGAGTCTCTCCTCACCACGAGGACGTTTCCGGTCGGTAGGGGTTTTGTGAGAAGACTGCCCGAAAAGAAGTTCCCATACCTTACCCTGTGACCTCTGTCGTCCACCAGGAAGTACTCCGTGTATGAGTTTTCACCCTTTCTGTGGTGCCTCCTGACCAAGGCGAGAGCTCCACCCCTGAACCTTGACCTTCCCTCTATGTTCACGTCGTTGTACTTGGTGTTGTACGGTCCTGCAAGAACCCTCCCCTCACCGTTGACTATGGACTTGTAGCAGACCTCAGAGTTGGGGGAGCACTCGGTTTTCTCCCTTATGTCAGGCAAGCCCATCTCATCAAAGAACCTCTCCACCGTGTAGCTCCCCTCCTGGGGAGGAACAAGAGCGTACTCTCCGGAGTAGGATAACCCTAACAGGGCGAGCAGAAGTATAAGGAGCATCTTTTCTTCCTCCAGCCTTTAAACACCAAAGAGTTTACTAAAACCCTTTCAAAGGGGCTATAATTGTTTAAACCATGAACAATCACAAACTTATACAACAGGCTTTAGAGGTGTTACCCGGCGGAGTTAACAGCCCTGTCAGGGCGTTTAAGGCGGTGGGCGGAGAGCCCATAGTTCTCGTCAAGGGAAGAGGGTGCCGTGTGTGGGACGCCGACGGCAGGGAGTACATAGACTTCCTCGCCTCCTGGGGTCCTCTGATACTAGGGCACGCCCACCCTAAGGTGGTGAAGGCTGTTAAGGACGAAGTGGAAAGGGGACTCTCCTTCGGTCTTACCAACCCCCATGAGGTAAAACTTGCCCAGCTCGTAGTTGAAATGGTTCCCTCCATTGAGAAGGTTAGGTTCGTGAACTCGGGTACGGAAGCCACCATGTCCGCCGTGAGGCTTGCCAGGGGCGTGACCGGTAGAAAGCTCGTCCTTAAGTTTGACGGGTGCTATCACGGTCACTACGACAGCCTGCTCGTGAGCGCTGGTTCGGGGGTGGCAACCTTCGGAATACCGGGAACACCGGGAATACCTGAAGAGATAGCGGGTCTAACCCTCGTGGTTCCCTTCAACGACGAGGAAGCTGTGAGAAAGGCATTCTCTGAGCACGGGGAAGATATAGCCTGCGTGATAGTTGAACCGGTTGCGGGGAACATGGGTGTAGTTCCCCCAAAGGAGGGTTTCCTGAAGTTCCTCAGGGAGATAACCAGGGAGTACGGCTCGCTCCTGATATTTGATGAGGTTATAACGGGCTTTCGCCTCTCAACGGGAGGAGCCCAGAAGCTCTTTGAGGTGGAGCCAGATATAACCTGTCTGGGCAAGATCCTCGGAGGGGGTATGCCCGTAGGAGCTTACGGGGGAAGCAGAGAGCTCATGTCCAACGTTGCCCCCGAAGGGAAGGTTTATCAGGCGGGAACCCTGTCGGGTAATCCGGTGGCTATGGTTGCGGGTGTAGAAACCCTGAAGGAGCTCAGAGACAAGGAACCCTATGATCAGCTCAGTGATAGGGCTGAGAGGGTCTCAAAAGCCGTATCCGATATGTTGAAGGATAAAGGCATAGCCCACAGGATAAACAGGGTAGGTTCTATGTTCACCGTGTTCTTTACGGATAGGGAAGTTTACGACTTTGAAAGCGCCAAGTCCTCGGACACAGAGCTCTTTGGCAAGTTCTTCAGGAAACTTCTTGAGAAGGGAGTCCTCATACCCCCTGCCCAGTTTGAAGCCTGGTTTGTGAGCACAGCCCACGAAGATGAACACATAGAGGAGGCTTTGAGCAGGATAGGCGATGCGATCAAGGAGCTCTGATGAAAAAGACCTTTATGTACGGCACCCTGCTCCTCGTGTTAATACTACTGGCGAGCTTCTCCTATATAGTGTTCAAGACGGTTACAAAGGAGACCCTGAGCGTCCTCTTTAACTTAAAAAAGAGATACCTTCTCCTCTCATTCCTGCTTATATTTCTCTACCACACCTTTGACAATCTCAGGCTGTACATACTCTCAAGGGCTGTAAACCTCAGGTATTCAATCTTTTACGGCTACGTTATGTCCTTCGTTAACACCTTCGGCGCTACCGTGACCCCAGCCCACGTTGGCGGTGAGCTCGTTGCGGTTTACATGCTCCTCAGGAAGGGGGCGAGCGTCCACAAGGTCATGAGCATAGTCACGATGAAGACCATATCGGGGCTCTCCTTCTTCGTATTGGGTCTGCCCTTCTTCCTGTGGCACCTTTACAAGAACCCAGAGCAGGCTCTACCCGTGCTTGAGATATTCGTAGCTGCCGTGGTTCTCTTTGGAGTTGCCTATTTCGTAATAAAGTTCTTTCTCCAGAAGAACAGCGACAGACCTTCGGTGGGAAGGCTGAAGGAGAGCCTTAAGAAGTACGCCAACTACATGAAGATATTCGGTTACAAGCGGAAAGCCTACTTCCTGGGTTCTGTTCTCTCAAGCGTAGCCCTTTACGTCTCCTTCCTTATGATAGCCCCTGCCCTTGCCAAGTCCTTCGGTAAGGAGGAGGACTTCCTTGAACTATTCCTCTCACAGATAAGTCTGCTCTACGCCATATTCATGAGCCCGACGCCCGGCGGTAGCGGTGTGGGTGAGCTCGGGGGGCTTGCGGTGTTTGCGACCTTCCTTGAACCCTTTGAACTGGGTATATTTGTTATACTTTGGAGGCTCATAAGCCAGTACCTCAGCGCTCTCCTGGGAGGTGTTTTCTTCGCAATATGTCTCATAAAGGACTTAAGAAGGTAGGGCTTCCTCTCCTTTCTGGATCACTATTTTACTTAGCCTTCTCCAAACTAAGCCTCTGGTTTCTGCTCTTCCCGTCTCTCTTAATTCTTTCTTACTTAAGGACGCCTTCGGCGTGGTTTCTTGCCGGTGTATTCTCATTCCTGCCCTCCCTCTTCTGGATAAGGATAGCCATGCTTGAGTACGGAGGGGTCTTGCCCGTAGTTGCCTACTCACTGATAGCGTTGCTGGTCGTGTTCCTCGTGTCACTTCAATTCCTCGTGGTCTTCCACCTCTGGAGGTTGTTGAGGTTCTACCCTCTGACACTGCCCTTCCTCTGGACAGCCGTTGAGGTCGCGCGATCCCACGTTCCCTACGGAGGATTTCCCTGGCTCATAACGGGGGAGCTGCTCGTTGACGCGCCTCTCCTGAAGAACTACCTGAGTGCAGGAGGGGTGTACCTGGGCTCCGTAGTTGTCTGGTCTATATCGCTCCTTCCCCACCTTGTATCGGACAGGAGGAGTATCGTAGCCCTTCTTATGCTGCTCCTGCTTCCCCTGCCCTTCATCAGACCAGCGCCCGACCCGCCTCAGGGAGTCAGGGTGGCAGTGATCCAGCCCAACGTGGAGGAGGACGTGAAGCTGGACAAGGAAGCCTTCTACAGATACCTGCCCAACTACTGGGAGATCCTGGAGAAGGTCTCAAGGGAAAGACCCGACGTGGTGTTCCTTCCTGAATCAGCCTTCCCTTTCACAGCCAACAGGTTAAACACGGAGGGCAGGAGGCTGTTAAATTACTCAAGGAGGTTCGTCATAGTAACGGGACTCATAGACATCAGGGTGGGTGAGGATTGGGAGCCTTACAACTCCGTTTTCGTACTGCACAGCGGGAGGGTAGTTGACTTCTACGACAAGGTCAGGCTCCTCCCCTTTGGCGAGTACGTTCCCTTCCCCTTCGGCTTCACCAAAGATATATTCGGCGCGATAGGGGGTACCGACTACGTTCCGGGTTCAGAGCCCAGGTGCGTGAACGCTGTTAAATTAAAGGTTGGGACTCCCATATGCTTTGAGGTATCCTACTACTCCCTCGTTAGAAGCTTTTCCGAATGCGCAGATGTGGTTGCTGTGTTCACGAACGATGGCTGGTTCAAGGACTCCGATGGAACCTACCAGCACTTCAGGCAGGCGCGCGTGAGGGCTGTGGAGAACAGGAAGTACCTTCTCTGGGTAAACAACACGGGACCCTCCGCCGTCATATCCCCCGAGGGAGATGTTCTGATGGAGATACCTTACGGTAAAAAGGGATACATAGTTTACGACTTTTCACGAATAAAGCCTTGAGCAGGCTTCAACCCCTTCCACCGACTTTATGGACTTCATAACGTCTCTGAGGTGTTTCTTGTTCGTTACGTCTATCGTGAAGTCCATGAATGCTGTTCCATCTCCCGTAGTTCTCGTGGTTGACTCCCATATGTTTGAACCGCTCTCGGCTATGTTCTTGGCTATCTCGGAGAGTATGCCTATCCTGTCACGGGCTTTTATCCTTATCTTCGTCTTGAACTTACCCTCCGGCTTCAGCTTTACCCGGAAGACCTTCTCCGGAAAGTGCTCAGCTACGTACCTTAGGTTGGAACACCCCTTCTCATGCAGGACTATGCCCTTTCCCCTCGTCACCACGCCGTATATTTCGTCCCCGGGGACTGGATTGCAGCAACTCCCCATCTCGTACATCACTCCCTCAAGTCCGTCCATGGTTGCCCGTCCCCTACCCCTTCCCCTGGATTTTTCGGTAGAGGCTTTCTTCTTTGGGGACAGGAGGCTCACCACCTTGCTTACGGAGAGCTTTCCGCTTCCTAAGGCTATGTATAACTCCTCCTCGTCCTTGAAGCGAACCTTCTTCCTCAGCTTCTCAAGGAACTCCTCCTGAGACATGTTCACGGACTCACGAGCTTTCTCAAAGAGCCTTTTGCCCTCGCTGAGGAGGTTCTCCCTCTCCACCTGCCTTATGTAGTGCTTTATCCTGTTCTTGGCACGTGAGGTTACGACAAACTTAAGCCAGTCGGGATTTGGCTTCTTTGCAGGGCTGGTGATTATCTCCACCTGGTCTCCGCTCTGGAGCCTGTAGTTGAGGGGGACTATCCTGCCGTTCACCTTGGCACCGGCGCAGTGGTTTCCGACCTCGGTGTGTATGTGGTACGCGAAGTCTATGGGTGTAGCTCCCACCGGCAGGACTATGAGGTCTCCCTTAGGTGTGAACACGAAAACCTCTTCGGAGAACAGCTCCCTCTTGAGGTTGTCAAGAACTTCGGAAGGGTTCTTACTGCCCTGTATGTTCTCAACGAGACTCCTGAGCCAGGAGAAGACCTCCTCCTCCTGAACACGTTCTCTCCCCTCCTTGTAAGCCCAGTGGGCGGCTATACCCCTCTCAGCCCTGAGGTGCATCTCCCGTGTCCTTATCTGGAACTCAACCATTCTTCCCTTGGGGGCTACAACCGTCGTGTGGAGGGACTGGTAAAGGTTCGGCTTTGGCAGGGATATGTAGTCCTTGAACTTTCCGGGAACAGGTTTGAAGAGGCTGTGTATTAGACCGAGGACTACATAACACTCCTGTATCGTGTCCACGATTATCCTAACCCCAAGGAGGTCGTGAACCTCCTCAAGACCTATATTTTTCCTTATCGTCTTCTGCCAGATGCTGTAGAGGTGCTTGGGTCTGTATGTGACCTCAGCCTTTATACCCGCCTTCTTTATCTCCTCACGGACCTTCGGTATTACGAACTTCTTCAGATAAACCTCAAGGTCTTCCAGGGATTGACTCACGAACTTCCTTACCCTCTCGTACTCCTTGGGGTAAAGATACTTGAAGGACAGGTCTTCCAGACTCCTCTTTATCTCCCATATCCCGAGCCTGTGAGCTATCGGAGCGTAAACCTCAAGGGTCTCCTCCGCTATGCGTATCCTCTTGTCCCTGCGCAGGTGGTTCAGGGTTTTCATGTTGTGCAGCCTGTCGGCGAGCTTAACCACGACGACCCTTATGTCCTTAGCGGTGGCGAGTATGAGCTTCCTGAAGTTCTCAGCCTGAGCTTCCCTGAGGTTCTTGAACTTTATCTTCCCTATCTTGGTTACACCCTCAACTATGTCCGCGACGTCCTTCCCGAACAGCTCCTCTATCTCTTCGTAGGTTGTGTCCGTGTCCTCAAGGGTATCGTGAAGGAGACCTGCGATCACCGTCGTTGAGTCCATGTTCAGCTCTGCGAGGGTTTTGGCTACCTCAAGGGGATGTATTACGTAAGGCTCACCGGATTTCCTCAGCTGACCACTGTGCTTCTCGGACACGAACTCAAAGGCTCGGTGTATGATATCCCGTTCCTCAGGGTACCGCTTCTCTATATCCTCCAAAATTTCACCAAGCCCGAGCTCTTTAAGTGCCATTAGAATAAATATAAGCGTTTTTTAGGGGAGGAAAGATGCTGTTAGACAAGTTTTTCGGATTTCTTTCCAACAACATCGGAATTGACCTGGGAACGGCTAACACGGCGGTTTACATGCAGGGCAAGGGAATAGTCATGTACGAGCCTTCCATAGTCGCCATAGACGTGAAGACGAGGAAGGTGCTCGCCGTTGGCAAAGAGGCCAAAGAGATGGTGGGCAAGACGCCCGAAAACATACAGGCTATACGTCCCCTGAGAGACGGCGTTATAACGGACTTTGAGGTAACGCAGGTTATGCTCTCTTACTTCATAAAGAGGGCACTCGGAAGCACGCTGTTCAAGCCCAAACCGAGGGTCGTAATAGGCGTACCGACCGGCATAACGCCGGTTGAGAAGAGGGCTGTTATAGATGCCGCCAAGAGTGCGGGAGCGAGGGAGGTCTTTCTTATAGCGGAGCCCATGGCTGCCGCCATAGGTGCTGACCTTCCCGTTGATGAACCCCTCGGTAATATGGTGGTGGACATAGGTGGTGGCACGACGGAGATAGCCGTCATATCCCTCGCTGGTATAGTCGTGTCCAACTCCCTCAGGATAGCCGGAGACGAGATGAACGAGGCTATAATCCAGTACATAAAGAGGCAGTTTCACATACTCATCGGTGAGCAGACGGCAGAGAAGATAAAGATAGAGCTGGGAAGTGCCGTTATGGAGGACGAGGAGAAG
The DNA here is from genome assembly GCF_000171895.1 of Hydrogenivirga sp. 128-5-R1-1. Classification (NCBI taxonomy): domain Bacteria; kingdom Pseudomonadati; phylum Aquificota; class Aquificia; order Aquificales; family Aquificaceae; genus Hydrogenivirga; species Hydrogenivirga sp. 128-5-R1-1. The sequence continues at coordinate 62,531 of NZ_ABHJ01000006.1, read as the reverse complement.
AGCATGGACATAAGGGGCAGGGACATGACCGGTCTCCCGAGGACTATAAAGATAACCAACCATCACATAACGGAAGCTCTGGAGGATACCATAAACTCAATAATAAACGCCATAAGGGTTACCCTTGAGAGGACTCCTCCAGAACTCGCAGCGGACATAGCGGACAGAGGTATAGTCCTCGCAGGGGGAGGTTCGCTTCTGAACAACATGGACAGGAGGATACAGCTTGAAACGGGGATAAAGGCATTTTATTGTGATGAACCGCTGATAGCGGTTGCGAGGGGAGTGGGAAAGATACTGGATAACCTGGAGCTTATAAGCAGAATATCTATGGAATGACGGGGAGAAGATTTCACCTGCTTTCTGTTCTTGTGGTAGTTTTTGGACTCGTTTTATTCTTTTCCGAGTTCTCCCGTTTCTCCTACGTTAGGGCTGTAGTCAGCATGGTGAACACCCTTGTATCACCTATCATGGAGTTCAAGGAGCACACCATAACCGAGCTCAGGGAGGAGCTGAGGGCTTACCTCTACTTCGTTGATACGGAGAAGGAGAACATAAGGCTGAAGAGGCGACTGAATTCCCTGCTGCTGACCGAGAAGGAACTGATGGCCTGCATGAGCGAGCTGGAGAGCCTGAGCAAGAAGGTGGGAATCTCTTCACACTTCAAAAAGCTCAGGTACAAGGTCTCCAGGGTTATATACTACGACCCCTCGGGCTTTGACCTGTTCATAGTCATAGAGGGGGGAGAGGACAAAGGCTACAGGGAGGGAGATCTTGTGGTTACGGAGAACTACGTGGTCGGTGTGGTTGAGACGGTCTTCGGCTCAACGAGCAGGGTTATAACCCCTTTCAACGAGAAGTTCTCTACCTCGGCCGTAGTCGGTACCTCCCCAAAGAAGTACATCTACAGGGGAGGCTTTCCTGAGGGGAACCTGCTCCACGTGAGCGTTGAGGACGAGGTCTCCAAAAAGGACGATGTCTACATGGTGGACATAAAGGGGAGGCTCCCCCCTTTCCTTATAGGGCGCATAAGCGACGTAAGGAGAGGGAAAGACCCCTTCTTCAAGGAGGTCAGGGTCAAACCGGAGGTTGATCCCAGAGAGGAGGAGTTCGTGTTCGTGATAAGGAGGAGGCGTTGAGATACACCGTTCTCTTCGTAGTTCTGTTGTTCTTTGAAGCGGCAGTCCTCCAGACGCTGTTCAGACCCGGTTTTATAGCTCCGGACGTCCTTCTCATAGCCCTGCTGTCAAGGGCTTACCTCCTTGGGCGTTCAACCGTTCTGTGGGCTATATTCGGGGGAGCCCTCTTAGACCTCATGACGGACACGATAGGCTTGAACCTCGCCCTTGAGACCCTCTCTGTCTACTTGTTCCTACTCATATACGAACGCCTTCTCTTCAGGACTGTGCTCACCTACACCGTGCCTGCGGCTCTCGTTCTCCTCCTGAAGAAGTCCCTCGCCCTCGCCATGATGAGGAGCAAGTTCTCCTTTGAGCTCTCCTTTACCGTGTTTGTGTTCTCCTGGCTCGTTGAGATAGCCCTGCTCATTGCAATATACTTTCTCTACCTGAGAAGGAAAGAATGAGCAGGCGTAAGTTACTTGTTCTGTTCGGTTTCTTTGTGGGAGTTTTCCTTCTCATACTGGGCAGGCTCTTCCAGGTTCAGGTTATAAGGGGCGAGAGGTACAGGAGGCTTTCCGAAAGAAACTACCTGCGTGTAAGAAATTTGTACCCACCAAGGGGTGACATATACGACAGGAACGGTGAGAAGCTCGCCTACGACGAGCCGAGGTACGTCCTGAGCCTTGACTACAACCGTTTGAGCAACGAGGAACTGAAGAAGCTGGAGGTGTCCCTCAGGGAGGTCTTCGGAGTTGAGCTTGGAGAGCTGATTGAGGAGCAAAAGGGGGGTATTGAACCTCTCAGGATAAAGGACAACCTTACTCAGGAGGAACTGGACAGGTTTTACTCCAACTCTTACAGGCTACCCGGGGTGTTCGTTGAGGTCGTGCCCCAGAGGGTTTATCCCCACGGAAAACGGCTGTGTCACGTAATAGGCTACGTCGGGTATCCATCAAAGTCTGAGCTGAAGAAGTACGGCAGCAGGATAGCTCCCAAGAGCTTCGTGGGCAAGCTCGGTCTGGAAAGGAGCATGGACGAGGTTCTTCTGGGGAAGCTCGGCAGAGAGGAGGTGATGATAAACGCCCTCGGGAAGGTGTTGAAGACCCTTAGCAAGAAAGAACCCGTCAAGGGAAAGAGCCTCGTGCTCACCGTTGACCTCCGTATGCAGAGGATAGTTGAGGACGTGTTCTACGAGTCCGGGCAGCCAGCGGGAGCTGTGATACTCATGAACGCGAAGACGGGTGAGGTGCTCGCCTTAGCCAGCTTTCCGGGATACGACCCTAACCGGGTTTACAAGGAGTGGAAGAAGGTGAGCAAGAATAAACTCAAGCCTATGTTCAACAGGGCTACGACGGGAAGGTATCCACCCGCTTCGGTTCTGAAGGTTCCCGTCTCCTACGCTATCCTTGAGACGAAGACCGCCTCACCCTGGGAGAAAGTCCTCTGCACCGGAGGTTTCTACCTTGGGAACCGTAGGTTTTACTGCTGGAACATCTATGGTCATGGTCCCGTGAACATGGTTAAAGCCCTTCAGGACTCCTGCGACGTTTACTACTACACCTTCGGGTACGACCTCGGACCCTCCCTGATAATCAGGTACGCGAGGGAGTTCGGCTACGGGGATAACATACCCCTTGAGATACCCGTCAAGAGAGGTTTCCTGCCCACACCCGAGTGGAAGAGAAGGCGCTTTGGAGAGCCCTGGTACGACGGGGATACGGTAAACCTCAGCATAGGACAGGGTTTCATGCTCTCAACCCTCATGGAGCAGACCCTGATGATGATGGGCGTTGTGAACAACGGCGTAATATACAGACCCACCTTACTGAGGGAGATAAAAGACCCTTCGGGTAAGACAGTTTGGAAGAACAGGAGGAAGGTCTGGAAGGTGGTCAAGGGCAGGCAGGAGTACTTCGCCATAATCAGGAGAGGTCTGAGGGAAGCGGTCAAGAGAGGTACGGGGGCGAGAGCCTTTTCAACGATAGTGGACATAGCAGGAAAGACCGGAACTGCTCAGGTGGCTTATATAAAGAGGGGCAAGAAGAAGAAGAGGCTCCCCTGGAGGTTGAGAGACCACGCCTGGTTCGTAGGGTTCGCCCCTTACAGAGACCCCCTCTTCGTCATAGGTGTCCTCGTGGAGCACGGAGAGTCGGGAGGAAAGGTCGCAGCGCCCATAGCGAGGAAGATAATGGAGAGGATATACATAGAGAGGTTGAACAGGGAGCTCTAAAGCTCGTCGGAGAATATGACCTCCGGTATTTCAGCGGTGATTATGCCTCTTTCCCTGCCGAGCCTGAGGAGGAGTCTCACCGCCTCCCTGCCGTCCTCTCCGTAATCAACGGTGCGGTGGTTCACGTACATTCCCACGAACTTGTCGGTTCTCTCCCTGTCCTCTTGAAGGTCTCTGGCGTAGTCTATGGCGTAGGCGAGGGCTCTGTCCCTCTCTTTGAGGGAGTGCTCTATGCTCTTTCTCATGAGCCGTTCTAACTTCCTTATGACCTCCTCTCCGAGGTCTCTCCTCACTATGTTGCAACCCAGAGGCAGGGGCAGGTCGTACTTATCCTTCCACCACTCTCCCAGATCAACCACCTTCACAAGCCCGTGATCAGAGTAGGTTAGCTGTCCCTCGTGAATTACAAGACCGGCGTCAACGTTGCCCTTGAGTACTTCATCTATTATCCGGTCAAAGGGAACTACCACGGGTTCAAAGTCCGGTTCGTAGAGCTTCAGGGTCAAAAAGGCGGTGGTTAGGGTGCCGGGAACGGCTATCTTCTTACCCTTCAGGTTGTCCGGTCTTTCCTTAGCGACCACCACGGGTCCGTAACCCTCTCCCACACTACCACCGCTGGGCAGGACGAGGTACTTGTCCGCCACGTAAGGGTAGGCGTGGAAGGATATGGCTGAGACCTCGTAGGTGCCCTTTAGAGCCTCTCTGTTTAGGGTCTCTATGTCCGCAAGGACGTGTTCAATCTCAAGACCTTCGGTGTCTATGGTTCCTCTCACGAGGGGATAGAACATGAAGGCGTCGTCCGAGTCCGGGCTGTGAGCTATACGTATCTTCATGGCTGAACTATTTTAACAGCAGGAAGAGGATAAAGGAAGTCATCACGCCAGCCACAAGGTCGTCAAGCATAACTCCGTAGGCTCCGTGGAACCTCTCAAAGAGGTTTATGGGGAAGGGCTTGAATATGTCAAGGACTCTGAAGAGCAGGAAGGCGAGTATGTAGGTCTTCAGGGTAGGCTCTATGAACAGAAAGCAGGCGACGTAGCCCACTATCTCGTCTATCACCACCTCTTCCGGATCCTGTTCTCCCGTGAGACTTATCACCTCGTTGGAGCTTATTAAACCCAGGACAAAGAGCACCGCAACCGCAACGAGGATAGTCCAAGAGTTGAAGGAGACCAGATACACTATGGGTATCCCCCAGAGCGTTCCGATAGTCCCCGGAGCGGGCAGCCTGCCCACGAACGCTCCCGTCGCTATAAACTCGTGAAGCATGAACCTTATAATAACCCAAGGGAATGAAGGATAGCGAGAGATTGAAAAAGGTGGAAGAAGACCTAAAAACCCTGCGGGACGATGTCAAGAGTATAAGGAGTGAGATAGAGAGTTCCCACAAGCCCGACAGGTTCGGCTTTGATGACTTCGTTCAGGAGTGCATAGGTGCCCTCATAATCGCCTTTCCCATATCCATGACCGAGGAGATATGGGAGGTGTCCAGCAAGCTATCTCTGGTAAGGGTTGCACTCATAATGCTCTTCACCCTCGGCATGGTTTACTTCTTTATAAAACACTCCAAGCTCCAGAGGTGGGAAACTCAGGATGTAGCCGGTTTTCTGCCGCTCAGATTAATAACGAGCTTCGTAATAGCCTTAGTCGTTTCCTCTCTCACACTGTTTGCGCTCGGTGTTTACCCAAACTTCCTTGACAACTGGGAGTGGTTCCTCAAGACTTCCGTGCTCGTGACCGTGTTCTCAATAGTGGGTAGTCTCGGAGTGGATATGATCAGATAGCTCCCGCAAGCTTCTTCCTGTATGCCTCAAACTCTTCAGGGAACTTCTCCATAGCCTGCTTTATGAGCCTTCCCGCAACCGCACCCAGACCACAGATGGAGGTGGGTTGTATGTACCTGTTGATGAAGACGAAGCCTTCCCAGTCTTTCTCACTTGCCTCTCCCCTGTATATCCTGTCCAGAAGAACAGCCTGCTCGTGACAACCTACCCTACAGGGAGTACACTGACCGCAGGTCTCGTGCTCGTAGAACTTAGCCACCTGAAGGCACGCCTCAACTATGTCGTCGTCCTCGGTTAGCACCATGACCGTTCCAGTTCCTCCAAAACCGAAGGGCGAGTAGTCCATGGGCATGTCAAGTTCTTCTCCCGCAAAGCAGTCAAGGGCGCCGGAGAAGACAGCCTTCACCTTCTTGTTGCCTACGGTTCCGCCTGCATACTTGTATATAACCTCCCGTAGGGTGGTGTTCATGGGGAGCTCATAGACTCCCGGCTTCTTGACCTTACCGCTCACAGGGAAGAGCTTGGGTCCCGCGTAGTCGCTGGGTCCTATGTATCTGTACTCCTCCCAACCCATGGATATGATGAAGGGTACGTTACATATAGTCTCCACGTTGTTCACGACCGTAGGTCTGCCAAACAATCCTACCTGAACGGGGTACGGGGGCTTGAGCCTCGGGTGACCTCTCTTGCCCTCAAGGGACTCTATGAGTGCGGTCTCCTCACCGCAGATGTAGGCACCGCCTCCACGGGCGACGTATATCTCAAGGTCAAAACCCGATCCGAGTATGTCCTTGCCGAGGAAACCCTTCTCCTTAGCCTCCTCTATGGCGTCAAGGAGAATGTAGTAACCCGCAGGGTACTCACCTCTGATGTATATGAAGGCTTCGTTGGCACCCACCGCATAGGAGGATATGATCATTCCCTCAAGGAGTAGGTGGGGGTCTCTCTCTATGAGTATCCTGTCCTTGAAGGTTCCGGGTTCGGACTCGTCAGCGTTGCAGATGAAGTATCTGGGAGCTGGGTTCTGGACTGCGAACTTCCACTTGGTTCCCGTGGGGAATCCCGCTCCTCCTCTTCCTCTCAGTGTGCTCTTCTCAACCCAGTCAATTATCTCCTCGGGAGACATGTTCAGTGCTTTCTCAAGAGCCTGGTATCCACCCTCCTTAAGGTACTCCTCTATGGAATGCACACGGGGCTTCTTAGCCCTCTTTAGGAGCATGTTGAGGGTAGTCTCCGCATATATCTCAGGTATATTTGGATAGGACTTCATTTAACTTCTCCTCTCCTTCAAATTTGTAGGTGTCCTCGTTCACCATGAAGACGGGAGCCTCCGAACAGGCACCCAAGCATTGAACGGGCACTATCTTAAACTTTCCGTCGGGTGTGACCTCTCCGGGCTTTATCTTGAGAGCCTTCTCAAGGGCTTTTAGAAGTTCCTGCTTGCCGAGGAAGTGACACACTACGCTTACGCATACCCTTATGCGGTACTTGGCGGGTGTCTGTCTGTCAAACATATCGTAGAAGGCGACCACCTGCTCCACGTGGTTCAGGGGTAGGTCAAGCATGTCCGCAAGGGGTCTTAAACTCTCTGGAGGCACGTAGCCGTAGTGATCCTGTATCTCGTGGAGGCAGACGAGTATCGCCTGTTCCTTGCGGGGGAAGTAGTTTATGTGCTGATTAAGTTTCTCAAGGAGTTCCTGCTCAAACATGGTTATAAATTTTACATACCCTAAGGGAAAATGCAAAGCTTAAAATCGTGAAAGTTTCTGTTCTTCTTTATATCTCTCAGAAACTTAAAGAAGCGGGACTCCGAACCCCTGTAGAGCTTCCACTTTCCGAGGGCTTCACACTCCAAGAGATCCTCTTTGACTATGGCCAAGGCGGGCGGACTCACATCCTCAGGCTTTGCGTTTCTGACTACGGGTCTGTCCGCGTAGAAGGGGAGGCTGTAATGGAAGGCTCCCACCTCGTAAGTCCTGAATTCACCCGAAGGGTCTATCTCGCGAACTTTCTCACCTATCTGTCTGTAAGGTCTATGCTTTTCTATTTCCGGCAGCAGGACTCCCGCCAGATACAGAAGTAGTCCAAAACCGGCTACGGCTGGGGCGAGGTTAAAGCGTCTCGCAAGGACGAAGCCCAGGCTTAACGCTGTTATAAGAACCAGAAGGGGAAGGTTAAACTTGAAGAGAAAAGCGCCTACCCACACGGCTGTGGTTATCAAAAACGTTAGGAACAGGGACGATGGAACGAAGAACTTCCTGTAGCCGCCCTCTGAGAGGAAGGTGCCCACTATAACTGCCATGGCAGGGAAGGCTGGCATTATGTAAACGGGTATCTTCATCTTGACCAGTGAGAAGACCAGAAATACGGTGGAAAACCAGACGATAGGAAACAGGAGCTCCCTCCTCCTGTTTTTGAGAGCCCAGAGGAGAGCCATATAAAACACGAAGGAGTAAGGCAGGAAGGAGACGTTTATATCAAGGGCGTAGAAGTAGAAGGGGTCTTCCTGCAGGGCATAAACCCTCTTTATATTTTCCTTAACGAAAACCTCCAGGAAGGCTTCCCTGTTTACGAGGTACTGGTATAAAAACCACCAACCGCTCGTCAGGAAAACGAAGAAGGTTCCCAAGTAGTATTTGAGTTTAAGGACCTCCCTGCGGTCGGTGAGCAGGAGGTAAACAAATATTATGCCGGCGGGTATAGCAAAGCCCGCAGGACCTTTCGTCAGGACTGCCAAGCTTGAGGAGAGTAAGGCGAGGACAAACAGAAGCAGCCTCTTCCTCTCGTAGCTTATAAACCACAGGTACAGGCTGAGGGTTATGAAGAAGCTCAGGAGCACCTCGGGGGAGGTGTATCTGGCATTGGCTATGAACTGGAAGGATAAAGTCAGGGCGAGGAAGGCGTAAAGGGCAGATTCCCTTCCTGAGAGCTTTTTTGCAAACAGGTAGGTTATGAGACCAGTCCCGAGCCCGGCGAGAACCTGAAAGAATCTCAGGGCAAACTCGTTCACACCGAAGATGAAAAAGCTGAGGGCTGTAAGCCAGTAGGTCATGGGAGGCTTGTTTAACCTAAGCTCCCCGTTGAATACAGGGGTGAGGAAGTTGCCCGTTTTCAGCATGTTCTTGCTCGCGTCGGCGTAGAAGGCTTCGTTGGGCTGCCAGACCTGGTTAAGCCCGAGGTTGTAGAAGTAAAGGAACAGGACAGCGAGGAAGAAAAGCCTGAACATATAAGAATTTTACCTATATTGAGACTTAACTCCGTGTTGTGGGAGTGGGAGGATGGGTATCAGGTTAATGGGCGTTTACAGGGGCGATAAACGGGTGGGTTACGAGATATTCTTTGGCATGGAGGCACGTAACTTCCCGCCGAGGGAAGACCTCGTAAACCTGCACAGGAACATACTCTTCGTGAAGGACAGGAAGGACGGCTTCCTCCTCTTCCTGAACGTTAACCTGCCCACCCTGATAGAGGAGGAAGACAGGCTCAGGGAGCTCTTCCGCGAATCTGAAGACATACCCTTCATAGCTGTTCTTGAGCTGACCCTTGAAGAGATAAAAGAAGCCTTCAGCAAAGATGCTGGGGAACTTGAAAGGGTGCTGAACACGGCGAGGTACGAATTTCCTGCACCTATCAGTTTCTCCGGTGTGAGCCTGACTTTTGAGGACTATGATCTCGTGAGGAGGTTCTCCCCTGATTACGTGAAGGTGTCCATAAAGGAGCTGAGCTGTCTCTCACCTGAGGCGATAGAGACCTTCGTTGTGATGTTTGAGGAGAACACCAAATCAGCTGTGGTGTTCACCCACGTTGAGAGTGAGGAGGAGTTTAAAAAGGTGCCCGAGGAGGCACTCTGGCTGGGCTATTACGAGGAGAAGTTGCTCAAGCTCAACCGATCTCGGCTATAGCGCCTTTCAGAGTGTCCAGAACGTAGTTCATATCCTCCTCTCCTATCACGAGAGGCATCATGAGAACCATCACGTCCCCGAGGGGTCTCAGGAACACACCCTTCTCCCAGCACTTACGGGCGACCTTAAAGCCTGTCCTCTCACCGTAGGGAAAGGGTTCTCCCTTCTCCCTGTCCTTGACCAGCTCTATTCCAGCCATAAAGCCCAGCTGTCTAACGTCTCCCACGTGTTCAAGCTCCCAGAACTCTTTAAGCCTTTCGGTGAGAAGGTCTATCTTGGGTTTCAGGTTCTCAAGGGTGTTCTCCTCCTCAAAGACCTGCAGGTTCGCTAAGGCGACCGCCGAGGCGAGGTTGTTCCCCGTGTAGGTGTGACCGTGATAGAAGTGCTTTGCCTCCCCGAACTCTCCCAAGAAAGCCTCGTAAACCTCGTCGGTCGTGAGGGTTGCCGCGAGGGGCAGGTACCCACCCGTAATTCCCTTCCCGAGGCACATGAAGTCCGGGGTGACCCCCTCCTGTTCGCAGTAGAACATGCTCCCCGTCCTGCCGAACCCGGTCGCAACCTCGTCCAGTATGAGGAGGACACCCTCCTTCTTTGTAAGCTCTCTGACCTCTTTCAGAAAACCCTTCGGGTAGGGGAGCATACCCGCCGCCGCCTGAATACCGCTTTCCAGAACCAACGCAACCACGTCCCTGCGTGCCCTCAGGAGTTCCTGGAGCTTCATAACAAGGTCTGCAAGGCACGTCTGAGACAGCTCTCCAAACTCCTTCTTGCAGTATAGGTAGGGGGAAGGCAGCCTTATGGTCTCAAAGAGAAGGTCTCTGTATGTCCCGTGGAAGAGGTCTATCCCACCCACGCTCACAGCCCCTATGGTGTCCCCGTGGTAGGCTTCGGAGAGGGTTATAAATACCTTCCTCTCCTCCCCTCTGTTTCTCCAGTAGTGGTATGCCATCTTGAGGGCTATCTCCACAGCCTCCGCTCCGTCCTCCGAGTAGAAGACCTTTGTAAGACCTTCGGGTGCGATCTCGGTCAGCTTCTTTGCCAGGAGTACGGCGGGAACGTTGGAGCTTCCCAGCGTGGTGGTGTGGGCTACCCTGCAGAGCTGTCTCATTATGGCGTTGTTGAGTTTTGGATGGTTGTGCCCGTGGACGTTGCACCACAGAGAGGATATGGCGTCTATGTACCTCTTCCCGTGTATATCCCAGAGGTAAACGCCCTCTCCTCTCTCAAAGATTATGTTCTCCTCTTCCCTGTAAACCTTCATCTGGGTGAAGGGATGCCAGAAGTGTTCTTTATCCCACCTTTCCAGAAGTTCCGGACCTATCTCCATGGTGCTTAATTTTAACCAAGAGAGCGTGAGGGTGAGTTAATTAAAATATTTCCATGAAGAGAAGACCAGTTCTCGTAGTTAACTTTGGCTCCCAGTACGTCCAGCTTATAGCAAGGAGGATAAGGGAGCTTGGCGTTTACAGCGAGATAGTCCACTGGGACACCCTCCTTGAGGAGATCAGGGGAAAGGAACCCTACGGGTTGATATTCTCGGGAGGTCCCGCATCGGTCTATTCCGAGGACGCTCCCCTCCCCGACCCGAACATATACGACCTCGGGGTTCCTATACTCGGTATATGTTACGGACTTCAGGTAATAGCCTATCAGCTCGGTGGTAAGGTTGAGAAGTCAGACCATCAGGAGTACGGGAGAGCCCGTCTGAGGGTGATCAAGAGGGACACGATATTTGAGGGTATCCCCGACGAGTTTGATGTGTGGATGAGCCATGCGGACAAGGTCTCCGACCTGCCTGAGGGTTTTGAGACCCTTGCAATTTCTGACAACTCTCCCCATGCGGTTATAGCCTCCTCCGACAGGAGGTTCTACGGCTTCCAGTTTCACCCCGAGGTGGTGCATACAGCTTACGGAAAGGAACTCCTTGCGAACTTCGTTTATGGAGTGTGCGGAGCCCACAGGAACTGGGAGATGGGGGACTTCATAGAGGAGAAGGTGAAGGAGATAAGGGAGACCGTGGGAGATGCCCACGTCATAGCAGCCCTCTCTGGGGGTGTGGACTCAACGGTGGCGAGTGTGCTCGTTCACAGAGCTATAGGGGACAGACTCCACTGCTTCTTCATAGACCATGGACTTCTGAGACTCGGTGAGAGGGAGGAGGTTGAGAAGAACCTAAGGGCGCTCGGATTACCTCTGAAGGTCGTTGATGCGAGCGATCTCTTCCTTGAAAGACTGAAGGGAGTTGAAGACCCTGAGGAGAAGAGGAAGATAATAGGAAACACCTTCATAAAGGTCTTTGAGAGGGAGGCGAGGAATGTGGAAGGTGCGGAATTTCTCCTTCAGGGAACGCTGTACCCGGACGTGGTTGAGAGCGCGGGAATAAAGGGCTCTGCAAAGATAAAGACCCACCACAACGTGGGTGGACTGCCCGAGAAGATGCACCTTAAACTCCTTGAACCCTTCAGGGAGCTTTTCAAGGACGAGGTCAGAGAGATAGGTAAACTGCTCGGTATCCCTACGGATATCCTGGGAAGGCACCCCTTCCCTGGACCCGGTCTCGCGATAAGGATACTGGGTGAGGTTAACAGGGAAGACCTTGAGGTTCTCAGGAAGGCTGACAGTATATTTATAGAGGAGCTCAAGAGGAACGGCTTTTACGACAGGATATGGCAGGCTTTCGCAGTTCTGCTTCCCATACGCTCCGTCGGAGTTATGGGCGATGTTAGAACCTACGAAAAGGTGATAGCCCTAAGGGCTGTAGAGAGCACAGACGGGATGACCGCAGACTGGTACAGGTTTCCCTACGACTTCTTAGACCACGTCATGCGGAGGATAATAAACGAGGTCAGAGGGGTAGGAAGGGTCGTTTACGACGTCTCCTCCAAACCCCCTTCCACTATAGAGTGGGAGTGATCACTTGGGTGGGCACTTGGGTGACCTCGGTCTGTCCTTGTACTTGAGGTCCCACTCTATAGCTTCCTTGACAGCCTCTCTCTTCTCCTCCTCCGTTAGTTCAGCTTTATACTTGAGGACGGTTCCCTGAGCGAGTATCCAGGGGTCTGAGCCTATCTTTCCCCTGTTCAGGTTGTATATAGCGGGCCAGTAAAGGGAGTTGTCGTAAACCTTGGAGGATATGTCCCAGAGGGTATCGCACCAGCCCACCTTCCAGGTCTTGTACTCTTCAGCCACCGCAGGTGCCTCTTCGGTTTGCTGCTGTGTAACTTCGGGAACCTCCTCCTCAGTTTTTTCTCTCTGAGCCAGCCTCTCCTTGGCTCTCTCAAGGAGGCTTCTCGCATCGTTTATGTTTGCTCTCGCACTCTTGAGGTTTTCCTTAGCCTGGGCTATGTTCTCCTTAGGTTGATCAAGCTCCTTTTCCGTCTCTTCCAGGGCAGATTTCGTGGCGCAGGACTGGTTCACGACGAACACCGCCGAAAGCCCAACGAGGGGAAGAAGTGCTACCAGTTCTCTTCTCATTCTCTCTCCTCCTGATTACTGTCCCTCTTCCAGTTTCCTGTTTATCTCCTCAGCCATAGCCTTGACCTCTTCCGTTTCCTTCTTCAGCTCCTCGGTTTCCTTCCTTACCTCTTCCGTTTCCTTCTTCAGGGTTTCAATCTCCTGTCTGAGGGCATCAACGTCCGACTTGCTCGCACAGGACGAACCCAGCAGAGCCAGAGCGGTTATTCCGAGAACCGGGAGTATGGTTTTGATATTTTTCATATCCGTTCCCTCCTATCTGCATTCTATCGTTTACTATAATATCATTTTTAATGCCCAAGAGAGAAGACATAAAGAAGATACTCATCATAGGCTCCGGTCCCATAGTTATAGGTCAGGCTGCAGAGTTTGACTACTCCGGGACTCAGGCGTGCAAAGCTCTGAGACAGGAAGGCTACGAGGTAGTCCTCGTGAATTCCAACCCGGCAACGATAATGACAGACCCGGAGGTCGCAGACAGAACCTACATAGAGCCTCTAACCGAGGAGATCCTTGAGGAGGTTATAAGGAGGGAGAGACCCGACGCCCTGCTCCCCACCCTCGGCGGACAGACAGCCCTTAACCTATCGGTCAAGCTTTACGAGGAGAAGATACTGGACGCCTACGGCGTGGAGATGATAGGGGCGAACTACGAAGCCATAAAGAGGGGGGAGGACAGGGAGCTCTTCAGGGAAGCCATGAACAACATCGGACTCAAGGTGCCTGAGAGCGCGGTCGTATCCTCCGAAGAGGAGGGTTTAAGGGCTGTTGAGGAGATAGGCTTCCCCGTCATACTCAGACCAGCCTTCACCCTTGGGGGGACTGGAGGTTCTATCGCCTACAACGTGGAGGAGTTCAAACACAAGCTTGAGGTGGCTCTAAAGACCTCACCCATACATCAGGTTCTCCTGGATAAGTCCCTGATAGGCTGGAAGGAGTTTGAGTTTGAGGTCATAAGGGATAAAGCCGACAACGTGATAATAGTGTGTTCAATAGAGAACTTTGACCCCATGGGCGTCCACACGGGAGACTCCATAACCGTTGCACCCGCCCAGACCCTTACCGACAAGGAGTACCAGATACTCAGGGACGCCTCCATAGCGGTCATAAGGGAGATAGGGGTTGATACGGGGGGCTCAAACATACAGTTTGCGGTCAGCCCTGAAAACGGAGACTTCTACGTAATAGAGATGAACCCAAGGGTTTCAAGGTCTTCAGCCCTCGCTTCCAAGGCAACGGGCTTTCCCATAGCCAAGGTGGCAGCAAAGCTGGCGGTGGGTTACACCCTTGACGAGCTCAAGAACGACATAACGAGGTTCACACCCGCATCCTTTGAGCCTTCCATAGACTACGTGGTCGTTAAGATCCCCCGCTTTGACTTCAAGAAGTTTCCCGAGGTTGATACGACCCTGACCACCATGATGAAGTCGGTGGGAGAGGTCATGGCGATAGGCAGAACCTTCAAGGAATCTTTACTCAAGGCGATCAGAAGTCTTGAGCTGGACAGGTACGGACTCGCCTTTCCCAGGATAGAGGTGGCGGAACACGAGCTCGTAAAGAACCTGAGGACACCCAACGAGGAACGACTCTGGTATATAGCGGAAGCTTTCAGGAGAGGTTACTCCATTGAGGAGATACACGAATACACTAGGATAGACCCATGGTTTCTCTTCAACCTTGAGGAGATAGTCTTCTTTGAAACTAATCTCGGAAAAGGAGAGCTCAACGAGGAGCTTCTCAGAGAGGCTAAGGAGCTGGGATACTCGGATAGAGAGATAGCCATGATAAAGGGCGTTGAAGAGAGCGTCGTAAGGGAGCTAAGGGAGAGGTACTCCATAAGACCAGCTTTCAAGGGTGTGGACACCTGCGCGGGTGAGTTCGTAGCCTACACCCCTTACTATTACTCTTCCTACGAAGTTCCATACTACTCTTTGGATGGGGAAGCTATCCTGGACGAAGATTAGATTATTAGCATATTTTTAAACCTTTTTAAACCATTAAAAACTCTTATCTACGAAAACTCCAGCAAAGGGCTTTAATAGTAAGCCACATACCCACAGGGAGGTGGAAGAATGAAGAGGTTCGTTTTAAGCGTTTTGCTGGCTGGAGGTGTCGGCTTTGCGCAGCCCGTTTTCATGGACAGCGAATGGGCTAAGTCCTTCTGCGAGGTCTGGAACAACACGCCGACGCTCGTGGATGGGCTCGGTCAGAACGGTGCCTGGAACGAGGTTCCCGAGAGGAGGCTCTTTCTCTACAGGAAGGACTGCGGCAAGGACAAGATGGTTCAGCTCACGATCAAGAACGAGAACGGAAAGGCTGTGTGCGTTTACGGGGGTCCTAAAAAGGACGAGAGGACAAGGAACGACTTCCTTATGTACGCTGACACGAAGAGATGGCTTGAGATGGGGAGGAAGGAGTACGGACCTATGAAAGCCATGATGTTTGGAAGGCTCAAGTTCAAGGGACCAAAGTTCGTCGCCATGAGGAACATGGGACCCTTTGAGGCTTTCTTAGACGCCATAGATGAGGTAGAATCAGATACCAGCAGATGCCCATAAAGGTGCTCTATAGAGGCAGGGAGATAGAAGTAGAAGGAAAGAGGCTTAAGGCTAAGGAACTCCTTAAGAAGCTGGGGCTGTCGCCCCTCTCCTCTCTCGTTGTTAAGAACGGCGAGGTAATATCAGAGGAAGAGTACGTGGAGGAGGGTGATAATATAAGGGTTATAAATGCGATTTCTGGGGGAGCTTAAGAGCTTAGACTGGGTTCTTCTCTCTCTTCTTCTGGGTATTCAGCTGTTCGGTGTGGTGGGTGTTTACAGCGCCTCTTACAGCGAGGGCATGCCCGTTCTCTTTAAAAAGCACCTGCTCTACATAGCCCTGAGCTGGCTGATAATAGTGCTCATAGCCCGCGAGAAGTTCAGGAACATACTTGACCTGTCCCTTTACATATACCTCTTTAACCTCTTCCTGCTGGTTCTCGTTCTTATAATGGGAAAGGAGGTATATGGAGCCAAGAGATGGCTCAACTTAGGGTTCATAAACATTCAGCCCTCCGAGTTTATGAAGCTGTCCCTTATACTCCTGACAGCCTACGTCCTGCCCTACATAAAGGGCTTGAGGGACAGGAAGGTTCTCCTTTTAGTGTTCGCCTTCTCCATACCGGCTCTCGTGACCCTTAAGCAGCCAGACCTCGGTACAACGGCAACCTACTTCGTTCCCCTCGTGGTTATGTTGTTTGTGGGAGGGGTACGACTCAGGTGCTTTCTGCTGACCGGATTTGCGTTTGCACTGGCATCACCCTTAGTGTGGAATTTACTTAAGGATTACCAGAAGAAGAGGATCCTTGCAGTTATAGACCCCTACAGCGACTATCTGGGAAGCGGTTACCAGCTCATACAGTCCGTCATAGCCATAGGCTCGGGGGGACTGATAGGAAAGGGTGTTCTGAAGGGTACCCAGTCTCAACTCATGTTCCTGCCAGAAGCCCATACAGACTTCATATTCTCAGTTATAGGGGAGGAGCTCGGCTTCTTGGGAACCTCCGTATTTATACTGCTCGTATTTCTCTTCCTGCTGAGGATCTTTTACTACTTCACCCTTACCCTGACGAGCTCCGAGACCCTTTTCGTCGCTGGGGTGTTCTCCCTTCTCTTCTTCCAGTACTCCGTGAACGTACTCATGACGCTGGGTCTCTTTCCCGTTGTGGGTATACCACTTCCCTTCGTGAGCTTTGGGGGTAGCTCAATGCTTACCTTCAGCATAATGGTCGGCATACTGATGAGCATATACAGAGAGCTTACCGGCGCCGTGCCCCTCCTCTCCAGGGAAGTAAATTATGAATGATGATAAGAGGGCTTTACGTCCATATACCCTTCTGTTCTTACAAGTGCCCCTACTGCGATTTCACGTCGTTGGTCAGGTCGCCCGTTGGCTTTGAGGACTATACAGCTTTCCTTCTCAGGGAAGCGGAGCTTTACAGAGATCTGAACATCCGTCTGGAGACCCTCTACTTAGGAGGCGGGACTCCCACGCTGCTCTCTCCCGGGCAGATCGGCGCTCTTATAGATGAACTCGGCTCTATATTTGACCTCTCAGGGCTGAAGGAGGTAACCGTTGAGTGCAACCCAGAAACCTACAGGTTCGGGGAGTTCAGGGAGCTCCTGAGAGCCGGTGTAAACAGGCTGAGCCTCGGTGTTCAGAGCTTTTCAGAGGAGGGTTTGAAGAGGCTCGGCAGGGAGCACGGCGTTCAGGAATCCTTAGAAGCCTATATCCACGCACGGGACGCTGGCTTTGAAAACGTTAGCATAGACATAATTTACGGTTACCCGGGACAGAGGGTAGAAGATATAGAAATTGAGCTTGAAAGTATAGGAGAGCTTAACCCAGACCACGTGTCCGCATACATGCTCACCCCCCACGAGAACACCCCTATGGGTATGAAAATCCTCGGAGGGGAGCTGGAGATACCAGAGGAAGAAACCCTCGGGGATATATACGATAGGCTCTGGAAGGGTTTGAAAGGGCTCGGTTACGAGAGGTACGAGGTGTCCAACTGGGCTAAGGGCGGAAAGGAGTGCAAACACAACCTCCTGTACTGGACTATGGAGGAGTTCCTCGGTCTCGGCGTCTCAGCCTGGGGCTTCTTTGGGGGACGGAGGTACGGAAACACCAAGAACGTCATGAGTTATGTTAAAGCCCTCTCGGAGGGGAAGAAACCCCTGCAGAGTGAGGTTCTTCTGAATGAAGAGGATCTCTTTGAGGAGGAGTTGATGCTCAGGCTCAGGTTGAAGTGGGGACTTGGGGAGGAGGATATGGAGCTTATCCCTGAGCGCCTGAGGGGGTTCTTTGAGATCAAGGGAGGAAGGCTCGGTATAAGAGAGGAATACATGCTTCTGTCCAACGAAATAATTACGGAAGTCCTGTTATATAATTCTGATAGAAACTCAACGGAGGTCAGGAATGGCTAAGATATACTACGACAGCGACGCAACCCTTGATCCTCTCAAGGGAAAGAAGGTTGCCATACTCGGTTACGGATCCCAAGGGCACGCCCACGCTTTGAATCTTAAAGACAGCGGTGTTGATGTGGTTATAGGTCTTCATGAGAAGAGCAGGTCAAGGGAAAAGGCTCAAAAGGACGGCTTTGAGGTTATGACGCCCTCCGAGGCAAGTAAGGTAGCGGACATAATAATGTTTTTGGTTCCCGACACCATACAGGCTGATCTCTATAAAGAGTGTGTGGAGCCTAACCTTAACTCCTCCAAGGCTCTCGCCTTCGCTCACGGCTTTAACATACACTTCAAGCAGATAGTCCCTCCCGGTGATGTGGACGTCTTCATGGTAGCGCCCAAGGGACCCGGACACCTCGTCAGGTGGATGTATGAAGAAGGCAAGGGCGTTCCCGCTCTGGTAGCCATATATCAGGACGCCAGCGGGACCTGTCTTGATAAAGCCCTCGCCTATGCAAAGGGCTTGGGAGCCACAAGGGCTGGAGTTATAGAGACGACCTTTAAGGAAGAGACGGAGACCGACCTCTTCGGTGAGCAGTCTGTTCTATGCGGTGGCGTTACCGCCCTCATAAAGGCTGGATTTGAGACCCTGACGGAAGCCGGATACCAACCGGAGGTCGCCTACTTTGAGTGCCTCCACGAGCTCAAACTCATCGTTGACCTCATATACCAGTACGGTATAGCGGGAATGAGGTACTCTATATCCGACACCGCCAAGTACGGAGACGTAACCAGAGGCGATAGGATATACGAAGTGGTAAAGCCCTTGATGGAACAGATACTCAAGGAGATTCAGAAGGGAGAGTTCGCAAGGGAGTGGGTGCTTGAGAACAAGGCTGGAAGACCCGTGTATCACGCCCTACTTGAGAGGGACAGAGAACACCTCATAGAGAAGGTGGGAGAAGAACTCAGGAAGATGATGCCCTGGATAACAGGGAAGGAGCTTAAATGAACCTAACCAGCAAGAGGGAGAACCTGAAGAAGCTCTACGTTCCCATAGGTCTCGCCTTAGCGAGGACGGGAATACACCCTAACCTGATCACCCTGATCTCCCTCTTCTTGGGAACCATGTCCGCCTACTTCTTCTATAAGGAGAAGGTTCTCACCGCTGTGGGACTGCTCATATTGTCGGGTCTCTTTGACCTGCTGGACGGTGTTGTAGCCCGTGAGACGGAGAGGACTTCTAAGTTCGGTGCGGTCTTTGATTGGGTGGCGGACAAGTGGGTTGATGGCTTCGTTCTGGGTGCGGTGGGCTTCGCCTTCGCTTCGCCCTTTGTGGCTGTTACCGCTGTGGTGGTGTCCATGCTCCACTCCTTCATAAAGCCCGTCGCCTACGCTGAGATAGGCTACTCGGAAAGGGTAAAGGGTAAGATAAAAGACCCCCTTGAGGGTGTGGGTTTCTTCGGAAGACCCGAGACACACCTGACACTTATAGGCTTTGCCCTCCTTGAACGTGCCCACTTCCCCATAGGTCTCAACTTCGGGATAAAGATAATAGCCCTGCTCACCCTCCTTTCACTCCTGCTGAGGGTGATATACCTATACAAACACTACGGGAAGGAGTACGAATGATGGAACAGAGACCCTACGTGATAATAGTCTCCGAGGTGAGTATAGATGGAAAGCTCACCCTATACAGAGGTGCCTCCTCCAAGGAGCTGATGAGCCTGATGGACGAGGAGGCTTACAGGTATCTCCACGAGATAAGGGCTAAGGTGGACGGGATAATGGTGGGCTGTGAGACCGTCAGAACCGATAACCCGAGCCTTACGGTCAGGTACGTAAAGGGTAAGAACCCTACCCGCATAATACCCTGTTCCACCGCCAACGTTCCCCTTGACGCCAACGTCCTGAACACCGAGGACGCACCCACCATAATAGCCACCACCGAGAGGGCTGACAAAGAGAGGGTGAAGAAGATAGAGGAGAAGGGTGCAAAGGTGGTAGTGGCGGGAGACGAGCTGGTGGACTTTGACCTCTTGCTTCCAAAACTCTACGAGATGGGCATAAAGACCCTCATGGTGGAGGGCGGAGCCTCAATAAACTGGGAGTTCGTGAGGAGAAAAAAGGTGGACGAGATAAGGCTCATACACCTGCCGGTGATAGTGGGAGGAGAGAACGTCCCTACGCTCGTCGGAGGAGAGGGCTTTAAGAAGTTAAAGGACATACTGCACCTGAGACTCAGGTCTCACTTCAAGAGAGGCAACCAGCTCATAACGGAGTGGGAAGTGGCGAGATAAAAGTTGCTTATAGCGCTCGTTATTTCCTTCTTTGTCTTACTGTCCGGATACGTGGTAACAGCTTTACATTCAGCTACCTCCTCCGGCAGGTTCGTTGAGAAGCTGTATATAAAACAGCAGTCTTACCATGCCCTCGTGTCCTTGCTCCCTTACATACTTCAGGGCTTGAGGAGGGAAAACCAGAGTTACGA
This sequence comes from Hydrogenivirga sp. 128-5-R1-1, assembly GCF_000171895.1. NCBI lineage: Bacteria > Pseudomonadati > Aquificota > Aquificia > Aquificales > Aquificaceae > Hydrogenivirga > Hydrogenivirga sp. 128-5-R1-1. The sequence goes on along the minus strand of NZ_ABHJ01000006.1, from coordinate 42,581 downwards.
TGCTCTCTCAGACCCTTGGGCTCTTCCCTTCGTGGTGAAGACCGACAAGGGGGAGCTTGAAGTGCTCGTATACGACGAGGATAGATTCCTGAATCTGAACAGCGTTGGGGAAGACAAGGTTTACCGTGAGGTGTTTGAGAGACTTTTGCAACTCCTGGAGATAAGTCCCGGATACACATCGCGGCTGCTTGCATGGCTCGGGAAGGAGTCCCATAGCTTTGATAGTAAGTATCCTGTGAAAAGGGCTCCCATGGACTCTCCGGAGGAGCTCCGCTTTCTGGGAATGACCGACGAGGAGCTTTACGGCAGGACGGAGGGGGAAGTGAGCTACCCGGGGCTCCTGAGCCTCGTAACGACCTATTCCTCTGGGAAAATAAACATAAACACTGCGCCTAAATATATACTCATGGCTCTTGACCCGAGGATAGATTCAACGGTCGCAGACAGGATAATGGAGAGGAGGGCTTCAAACCCCTTCAGGAAGGTGAACGACCTCGTTCTTGTGGAGGGCGTCAGCTTTGACGTGCTGTACAGGATTCAGAAGATAATAGATGTTAAGAGCACCCACTTCAGGGTGAAGGCTACAGTCAAGACGGGAGATGTTGAGACTACCCTTGAGCTGGTTTACGACAGGAGTAAGGACAAAGTTGTATACAAGAGGATGTACTGATGGCTGAGTTCTTCTATGAGGGCGTGAAGGAAGGGAGAAGGGTAAAGGGAAAGCTCGTAGCAGCCTCCAGGAAGGAGGCTGTGAGCAGATTGAAGGGTGAGGGTGTTGTTCCCCTTTCCCTTGAGCCCGTTAGCCATAATAAACCGATCTGGAAGAGAGAGTTCCGTCTTAGAGGTCCCTCGGAAGAGGAGCTTTCCTTCGTCCTGCTCCAGCTCTCCGTCCTCATTGAAGCTGGTATATCCCTTGCCAGAGCCCTTGAACTCGTGGCTTCCCAGACAGAGGACGAGAGGGTGGCAAGTGCACTCCTTGAGATTAAGGGTAGCGTTGAGAGAGGAGAGCCCCTATCATCAGCCTTCAGAAGGAGCGGTCTATTCCCAGAGTTTCTCTCGGAGATGCTTACCGCCGCGGAGACGGGAGAGAACCTTGAGAGGATATTTGCCATAGCTGGGAAACACCTTGAAACGGTTGCCGACATGAAGTCCCGTATAGTTGGGGCTATAACCTACCCATCGGTGGTCATAGGCTTCAGCATCTTTGCCCTATTCGTAGCCATAAAGTTCGTCGTTCCCAAGATAGCCAAGGTGCTGGAGGGTTTTGGCAGAGAACTGCCCCTCGTAACCAAGGTCGTCATACTCTTATCGGACATGCTCACCTACGCTCTGTACCTCTCTCCCCTGATAGTGCTCGCGTTCTTTTATAGGGGAAAGCTCGTAGGCAGGGAGAGGATGGATAAACTTCTTCTGAAGATACCTGTGGTCGGTAAGGTGGGTTTCTACTTCAACATTTCAAGGTTTGCCTACACCCTGTATATGACCCTTCTCTCGGCTGTCCCCATAACGAACGCGTTCCGGATAGCAACCGGGAGCGTTTCCAACACCTACATAAAGGATAAGCTTGAGGCGCTGTCTGAGGAGATAGAGAGGGGAAGGAGCGTGTCCTGGGTGCTCAGGAGAACGGGTATATTCCCTCCTCTATTTGTGAACCTCGTGGAGACGGGGGAGAACAGCGGAGAGCTGGAGAGGATGCTCAAGCTCGCTTCGGAGATATACAAGAAGGAAGCCCTCAGGCTCATAAACCTCTGGGTCAGGATGATAGAGCCTGTCTCAATACTTATCATAGGTGTCATAGTGGGCGTGATAGTGGTCAGCGTCCTGCTCCCCCTGACCGAGATAACTTCGGGCATAAGAAGGTAGTAAAATTTTATTGCCTTGGTCAGAGAGCTTAGACACCCAATACTCGTTCACAAGCTTAACAGGATAAGAGACCTTTCAACACCGAGGGAGGTGATACGCAGGCTCCTTGAGGATATAGCTGTGCTGATGGTCTATGAGGCTCTGCAAGAGGTTGAGCTTCACAGAAGAGAGATAGAAATCTGGCTTGGGAAAAGAGAGTTTGACTTTGTTAGGGAAGAGGATGTGGTCTTTGTCCCCATACTCAGGGCTGGAGTTCCGATGCTGGAGGGTGCCCTGAGGGTCTTGCCGAACGCCAGTTCCGGCTTTATAGCGATAAAGAGGGATGAGGAGACCCTTGAGTCTAAGGTCTTTTACTCAAGACTTCCAGATCTGGAGGGAATGAGGGTTCTTATCCTTGACCCCATGCTCGCCACAGGCGGAACTCTGCTTAAAGCCCTCTCCGAGGTGAAGAGACATAAACCGACGTCCACGGCGAGCTTACACATAATCTGTGCACCTGAGGGCGTTGAAAGGATAGATAAGGCTTACCCCGAACACAGACTTTACACGGTATCCATAGACGAGAGGTTGAACGACAAGGGGTACATAGTACCTGGGCTCGGGGACATGGGGGACAGGCTCTTTTCCTAAAAGAGGGATATGAACTTAAGTGAGATAATCTGCCTGACTGACTCTGGTTGGAGGACGTAACCGCTACCGTAGGGTTTAGGTTCAGAGCGCCTGAACTTGACGTAGGAGTAAGACAGCTCTATGCCGTAGGAACTTCCCTTTAAACCTGCACCGAGCTCGTAAGCCTGTCCCTTTTTGGGGCTCAGCTCCGGCACCCCTGTGAGGGACGCCTGCATACGTGCATCCCTGAACATATACCTGTATTTGCCATAGGCGTAGGTGCCACCTGAGGATAGCCTCAAGCCTAAATCAATGGAGTCAAAGAACCAGGTTTCTGAGTAACCTACAGCCTTTGAAGTGGACTCTATGTCCCTGACCCACAGCTCGGAACGGTAGAGGAGTTCCCCTCTGAGTCTAACAGTTGAGCCAGCTTCACCCCAAACCCCTCCTGCAGCCGATACGCCTAAGTAGTTCGTGTCCGTCTCAACAGGGTCTCCAGCCTGCGTCTGCCCGTCGTATCTGACCGTTCCCCCGTAAAGCTCTGCCTCTCCCGTAAAGAACCCGGCATCTCCCCTCAGCCCCAGACCTAAGATGAGCCCGGTTTCGTCAAGGAGCTTGTTTCCCGAGGAGTCAAACTCTTCCCATAGGAAGTACTTGGGAGATACGTAGACTTCAAGGGCAAACCCCAGAGAGCTCCCCAGGAGAACGCCCGAAAGTATTAAGCTTCTCATGGGCTTATTATAAAACTCTCGCAACCCTCTCCACAGCTTCGTAAACCTCTTCTTCGTTGTTCAAAAGCCCAAAGGAGAAGCGAACCATGCGTGTGGCTTCCTCCTCCGAGTACCCCATCTTTAAGAGGTGTTCGTTGGGAATCACCTCTCCCGAGGAGCAGGCTGAGCCCGAAGAGCAGAAGAGCCCCTCCTGAGAAAGGCTCTCAACGATCTCCCACCCTGTCTTTCCGGGAAAGATAACCGCGGATATGGAAGGGTTTCTTTTCGCGTGCTTCCCAACTATCCTGACGCCGGGCACCCTCTCCTCAAGGAGTCTCTCAAAGGTATCCCTCATATGTCTTAAGCGTTCAGTGTTCTTCTCAAAGTCCTCGTATATGAGCTCAAGCGCCTTCGCCATAGCGAGTATGCCGTGGAGGTTCTCGGTGCCGCTCCTGTAGCCGAACTCCTGCCCACCTCCCACGAGAAGGGGCTTAAAGAATATCCCTTCTTTTATATACATGAAACCGACGCCCTTTGGGGCGTGGAACTTATGCCCTGAAAAGGTGGCGTATCCGACCCCTTCCAGAGAGAGCTTCACCTTACCCACAGCTTGAACCGCATCGGTATGTAAGGGAGTTCCCTTTTCCCTGCACAGCTTAGCTATCTCCCTCACCGGTTGAACTGTCCCGAACTCGTTGCTCACGCTCATCACGGATACGAGGAGCGTGTCTCCGTCAATCAGGCTCTCAAGGTGTTCAAGCTCTACAACTCCCTCCCTGTTGACGATAGCCTCCCGCACAACTATTCCGTTCCTCCCGAGTTCCCGGGCAACCGCACTGACGGACTTGTGCTCTATTGAGGATATGACTACGTTGCCCCTTCTGCCTGTGAACGACAGGCTTATGAATACGCTGTTGTTCCCTTCTGTGGCACATGAGTTGAATATGATCTCCGGAGGTGAGACTCCCAGCAGGCTGGCTACGTTCTCCCTTGCGAGTTCAAGGAGTTCCCGGGCTTCCTCACCTACCCTGTGGGGGCTTGAGGGATTGCCGAATACTTCAATAGAACGACAGATAAAGTCCTTAACCTCCGGGAGCAGTGGCGTGGTTGCCGCGTTGTCAAGGTATATCCTTCTCATGTCTCCCCCTGGCGGGAGAGGGAGGGAATTGAACCCTCCGGAGACCCCTCGCGGGACCTCCCACGGGATTTGAAGTCCCGGGGCGGCACCAGCCTACCAACCTCTCCCTACTCCTCCACCTTAGAACAGTCTATATCTTCGTTGATTATAACCTCCTTCACCTCGGCAGAGACCTCTTCAGCCCTCTTCAGCCCCTTTAGCTCTTCCGGTCTGGTAGCCCTTATCTCAGCTATCCAGTAAGTATAGGGCTTGCGGTTTATCAGCCCAGGTTCTTTTACAGCCTCTTCGTTCACAGCGACCACTTCCCCCGAGAGAGGTGTGGGAAAGGTCGCTATCCTCTTCCCAGCCTCAACGGTGGCGAGGTTGTCATCGTACTCAAGGCGCGTCCCAACGGGCTTGACCCTTATGGAGTACAGGGGATAGCTAAGGGCGGCGAGAATAGACATCATGCCTACGGAGTAAACGCCCTTTCCTTCCTCCTTCACCCACTGGAAGAGCATCCTGTGAGGCTCAACCCTGTAAAGCCTGTCGTCTTTTATCGTGCACCCAAGGACTTTAAGATCCTTCCCCATTGCCCTACCTGAGTATAGCAGGGGTAACAGGCACAGTACCCTGAGAAACTCTCTCCTGAGCATATCAGAAACCTAAGAGGTTCCTTTCCACCTTTACGTATCCCTCTCCCTCTGCCCAGAGGTCAAGGCTCACGGTCGCTACATCCTCAAGGTCTGGCACGGCGAGCCCGTCCTTCCTCATGTCCACTATCTTTATGTACCTGTTGCAGAGGGAGCACGTCTGGAGCTCTATGTGGTTTATCTCACCGCTCACGAAGTAGTTCAGCTTATCGTCCTCCGAGTTGCCGCACTCCACACACTTAGTCCTTACGTAGAGCCAGTCAGTCAGGCATAGACTACACCTCAGAAACCTCGCCCCTTCCCATTCCTCCGTGTCCATCAGGAACGAGACTGAAGGCTTTGAACCGCAAACGGGACATGTGTTCCTTAGCCAGCCCTCCTGGTTGAAGCTGACCCTGTCCGCAGACAGGTATAAAATGGGCTGGAGCAGTGCGGTAAAGAGCATCCTCACCACAGGGTCTGTCTCCTCACCCCTTAGAAATCTTGAGAGGAGTTCCCTCACCCCCTCCCTTCCCGTCTCCCCCACCTCACGAGCCTTCTTCCTCATCTCCTCGGTTCCAGCCTCTTCTACCACCGCGAGGAGCTTTTCCATGTAGGTCAGATAGGGTTCAAAGTTTACGGAGCTGAGATTAAGGGCTGGTTTGCCCGACCTTATCCTGCTCTCCGCCCCGGAGAGGTCTATAGAAACTCCCTTCTCCGACAGCTCCGCAAGGAGCTCGTTCTGAAACTCTAATATCCTTTCCATAAAGCTGAGTATCTGGGAGGATTCGGGGAACTTCTCCTTCAAATGCATGAGTCTTGAGAGGGCAAACTCTCTCTCCTTCTGCTTAAAGGTGTTCATACTTCACCTTCCCTTTATGTCTCTGTACCACCTCGGGTGATGGAATCTCGCCCAAGTGGCGGAGACCTTTCCTCCTATCATTCCCCATAAGGAACCGGGCACCCCTATGGTTCCCATGTAAATGTGTATTATCGTAAAGGCACCCGCAACTATGAAGGCAAGCTCGTGAATAACCACAGACCACCTCACGAGCCCCATGCTAAAGTCCTCCTGGAACCATATAACTATCCCCGTCAGGAAGAAGACTATGGCGCTTATGAAGACGACCCAGGCGTAGAGTTTCTGCCCGGCGTTGAACTTGCCTGCCTCGGGTAGCTCATCGTGGCGACCGGATATGTAAGCCTTGATCTTCATTAAAAACAGCACGTCCTCTCCCGTTATCACCATGTCCCTCGCCCACTTTAGTATCATGAGGACAGCACCTATGGAGAAGACGACGCCAGCCCACGGGTGGAGCCAGCGTGCAAACTCACCACCACCGAGAAGCGTCAGGAACCAGTGGAACTTGGGATAGGCTATCCCTATACCGGATAGGAGGCAGTAAAGGAAGGACAGGGCGGTAACCCAGTGGAGCACCCTGTCTAAGGCTGAAAACCTCTCTATCTGCTCCTCATACACCTTTGTGCTCTCAACAGCCATGATCAACCCTCCTCACTCTTGCTCTCTTCTTTGCCTCCGAGAACCTTTATAGGTCCCCAGATTATCAGCTGGAGGAACAGACCCACGATCGTACCCCAGAAGGCTATGCTTCCCAGAGTCTTGAGTGGTCCCGTCCACAGGGTAACGGAGGCGTCGATCCGTGGGTTCTCCGGTAAGTTGTACTCCTTTACGTTATCCCCGTGGGGCAGGACGTATATGTAGCCCGTACCGTTGACTCCCGGCGGGTCGTAGAGGGTTGCCTTGTCCAGACCCCTGCTCTTCAGGCTCTCCACTATCTTCTTGCCCTTCTCAACCATGTCCTCCTTGAGACCGAAGGTTAGACATTGAGTTGGACACGTTTTTACACAGGCAGGCTCCAGTCCTGCCTCAACCCTGTCTATGCAGAAGTTGCACTTCCAGGGCTTGTTGTTGGCATCGTACCTCGGGACGTCAAAGGGACATCCTACGACGCACATCTTACAGCCTATACACTTGGAGTGGTCAAAGTCCACAACTCCGTTCTGGTACTGGATTACAGCGCCGGGGGAAGGACAGGCTACGAGACAGCCGGGTTCCCTGCAGTGCATACACTGGTATTTGGTTATGAACCAGACAAACCCTTTATCACTCTCGCCCTCGTTGAACTTCATGAGCATGAAGAGGTCTGGTCTCAGGTCGGGATGGGACTGGTAGCCCGCTATCTTCCTCTGGACGACCTCCTCGGGGGTCATTATGGGGGGTGTGAGGTCGTGCCACTGCTGGCATGCAGCTTCACAGGCTTTGCAACCTATGCAGGAGGATATGTCAACGAGTATGGCGAGTTCGGGATAGCTCTTTATGCTCGTATCGGGTTTGTCCGTTGCAGACATACGCCTTATACCTAAACCTACTGTTCCACCTGTTGTCAAAGTGCTCATGCCACCACCTCCTCAAGCCCTAACCTTCTCAATGTTTGCGAGGAAACCCTTGAACTCAGGCGTCCTTGAGTTGGGGTCCCACACGTTGGGGGTTATGAAGTTGGCTATTGCTCCCTTGACGAGCCCCTCAAATCCCCAGTGTATTGGTATGCCCACCGTGTAAACGGTCTTTCCGGCGACCTGTAGGGGCTTTATCCTCTTCGTGACGAGGGCGATAGCCTCTATGGACGCCCTTGCGGTCTCCACCTTCACGAGGTCTCCGTTGCCTATGCCCTTCTCCTTGGCGAGCTCTTCGGGTATCTCCACGAACATCACGGGAGCGAGGTGAGAGGTTCCGTATATGTGCTTAGTCCAGAAGTGGTAGTGCTCCGTGAGCCTGTAAGTTGTAGCAACGTAAGGGAACTTATCCGGTGTGCCGAGCAGGTCTATGTCAGCCTTATAAACCTTCGCAACCGGGTTGTGGGGAACGTTTGGATGAAGAACGTTCGTGACGGGAGACTCGTAAGGCTCGTAGTGCTCAGGCAGGGGTCCATCCTTAAAGGTGGCGTAGCTCTTTGCCGCGAAGAGCCTTCCCCTGCCTTCGGGTAGCATTATGAAGGCTCCTATCCCCTTCTCCGGAGGCGCGGTAGCAGCTGTGTCGGGTGTGTCCCCCACCCATCTGCGTAGCTCTGGGTCCCATCTGAGGAGGGGTCTTTCAGGGTCCCAGGGTCTTCCCTTTGCGTCAGCGGAAGCCCTGTTGTAGAGAACTCTCCTGTTGGCAGGCCAGTTCCAGGCATAGTTGGGATAGGTTCCGAGCCCGAGCGGATCGTGTAAGTCCGTTCGCTTTGCGAGGTTGCCCTCCGGTGGATAGACCCCGGAGTAGAGCCATCCTCCGCAGGCGGTAGAGCCGTCGTCCCTGAGTGCGGTGAAGAGCTTGACCCTCTCTCCCTTCTTGTGTCCGTCCACATCTCTCGTATAGTAGCCGTTTATCTCGGTGAGTATCTCCTCGGCGGTCGGGTAGTAGGGGTTCTTGTAAGTCCACACGAGGTTCAGTATGGGGTCTGGGAAGGCACCTCCCTCCTTCTCGTAGAGCTCTCTCAGCTTCATGAAGAACCTTCCGAATATCCAGTACTCGTCCTTGGCGTCCCCCGGTGGGTCGGTAGCCTTGTACTTCCACTTTATCCACCTCGCGCTGTTGGTCATAGAACCTTCCTTCTCAAGGAAGGTCGCTGTTGGAAGGACAAGAACTTCCGTCTTTATGTCAGCAGGGTTCACCCCCTCCGCCTTCCAGAACTGGGCGTTCTCTATCAGGAAGGGATCCATCACTACCATCCACTTGAGGTTCTTGAGTGCCCTGACGGTCTTCTTGGCGTTGGGCGTGTTGTTGACGAAGTTCAGGGCTACCGTGACCATGCCCTCTATCTTTCCCTTGTACATGTCGTCTATGAACTTGTCCCAGGAGTTGTATCCCCCTTCGGGCTTGTAGAGGTAGTCGTAGGCGAAATCGTTCTCGGGAGTTGCGGAATCACCCCACATGCACTTGAGGAAGCTTATGAAGAACTTGGGATAGTTAGCCCAGTAATTCATGCTCGTTGGGTGGAGCTTCCTTGGGGTCTTCGCCCTCAGGTGCTGTTGCAGGGTCTGCTGTTCCGGTTTTGGAGGCTTTATGTACGTTGGGAGGTTCTTGTTCTGTCCCGCGAGGTCTGTCATGCCCTGAACGTTGGAGTGACCCCTCAGGGCGTTTATACCACCTCCCGCAACCCCTATGTTTCCGAGGAGGAGCTGGAGCATACAGGCGGTTCTTATGAGCTGGGTGCCGTAGGAGTGGTGAGTCCACCCCAAGGCGTAGAGTATGGTCATGTTCTTGTCGGGAGCTCCGCACTTTGCCACCTCCTCCGCTATCTGGAGGAACTTTTCCTTGGGTATCCCCGTTATCTTCTCCACGACCTCCGGTGTGTAACGGGAGTAGTGCTTCTTGAGGATATTAAGAACGCATCTGGGATGCTTGAGGGTAGGATCCATCTTGGGGTATCCCGTTTTGGGGTCGTACTCGTAATCCCACGTCGTCTTGTCGTAGCTCTTCGTTTTAGGGTCGTATCCCGTGAAGAGCCCGTCCTTGAAGCCGAAGTCCTCCCTCACTATGAAGGGGGCTGTGGTGTGTATCTTCACGTACTCCTTTTGGTACTTCTCGTTCTGTAGGACGTAGTTTATGAGACCTCCCAGGAGGGCTATGTCGGAGCCAGGTCTTATCTGGGCGAATATGTCGGCAACCGCCGAAGTCCTGTTGAACCTGGGGTCAATGTTTATTATCTTCGCACCCCTCTTCTCGCGAGCCTTCACAGCCCACTTGAATCCACAGGGGTGGTTCTCAGCCGGGTTCCCTCCCATGACGAAGACGAGGTCGGCGTTGGATATGTCTACCCAGTTGTTGGTCATCGCTCCTCTGCCGAATGTTGGGGCCAAACTGGCCACCGTCGGTGCGTGTCATATAGTCGCCTGGGTCTCTCGCGCCGAAAGCCCGAGGGCTATTCCGATCTTGACCATGAGCCATCCTTCCTCGTTCCCGAGTGGTGAGCCCACAGCCCAGATTATGGAGTCGCACCTGTTCACGACTCTCCCTGCCCTGTCCTTGTGGACGAAGGTTCTGTCCCTGGTGTCCTTCACCCACCTGGCGAACTTCTCTATAGCCTCGTCCCAGCTTATCTCCTTCCACTCCGAAGACCCTGCGGGTCTGTACATAGGCTTCGTGAGTCTGTCCGGGGCGTTTACGAAGTCTCTAAGGGTGGCTCCCTTGGGGCAGAGCGTTCCCCTGTTTATGGGGTCGTCCGGGTTGCCCTCAATGTGGATTATCCTGTCCTTCACGTTCATAGCCCCGTCCGAGAGGGAGTAGGCTAAAACTCCGCAGGAAACGGAGCAGTAAGGACAGATGCTCTTGGTGACCTTAGCCTTGGCTATCTTTAGCTCCCTTACGCGGGCGTGTGCCTGGGTGAGGTCAAAGCCCAGACCTCCTATGACGCTCGCTCCCAGACCTCCCGCCGAGAGCTTGAGAAAACCCCTCCTTGATACCTCCATGCTCGCACCTCCTAAGGAAACGAACTCATGACTTTAAAGGTAGCCACCTTTAGCTAAGGGGGATACTTGTAGTCCTTGGAAGGCTACTTCTTGCCCTGAAATATTTCTCCGGAGGTGTAATCTGGACTGACTGGTATAAAGGGTGTATGCGGTTTTAAAATTATCTTAATCTCTTTATATACCAATTCCGTTATATTCAAAATTTGAATGATAGGGTTTTAATATTTAGCAAGATTTTTTAAAACATCGTTTTAGAGCGTAGAAGTAAGAAGTTCATGAGTTCCTGAGCGACGTTCGGTATGGGTCTGTTTCTGTCCTTAACCATGTAAAACTTCCTAACTATGGGCTCAAAGTTAGCCACCTTGAGCTTTATAAGGAAGTTATCGTTTCTAACAGAGTGCTCCGAGAGGAAGGAGAACCCAACTACGAATCTGAGTGCCCTTTTGACGGCGTCGTTGCTTCCAAAGGTTCCCACCACGTTCATATCCCTCAGGGAGAGCCCGTATCGCATGAGTATGTCTTCCACCCTCCTCCTCGTCCCTGAACCCTCTTCCCTGACAACCATGGGGATGTCCTTCAGCTCGTTCAGGGAGAGAGTCCTTCCTTCAAGTTCGGGATTTGCTACCGTCCATATCCTGTCCTCGTAAAACTCGGTGAACTCCACACCGCTTCTATCCGGGAGGTAGCCTATGACACCGAAGTCCAGCCTGCCCTTTACAACCTCACCGTATATCTGAAGGCTATCACCTATGAGGAGCTCAACGTTTACGTTACCTTTGTAATTCTCTATGAACTCTCCGAGTAACTCTGGCAGTATATAGTTGCCGGGAACACTGCTCGCACCTATGCGAACCACGCCCCCCTTCCTGCCCGAGTATCGCCCTATATCCTCAAGCAGTCTGAGCTTAAAGTCCATGAGCTCCCTTGCGTAGTCGTAGAGCCTGTCGGCTATGGTGGTCGGCACGAGGGACTTCCCCTTCCTGTAAAAGAGCTTCTGTCCCACCTGCTTTTCCAGGTTCTTGAGGTGGAAGGATATGGTTGATTGGGAGGAGTGGAGGCACTTGGTAGCTTCCGTCAGGCTCTTCTTCTCGTAAACACAGCAGAATATCTCTAACAGCCTGAGGTCAACGTCCCTCAGCAACCCACACCCCCTAATGCCTGATTATATCAGTCCTCTTAACGGACGGTAGGTTTCTAATCATAGAGAGGTCGTCTTTCAGCGCCTCCATACCCTTCTGTCTCCCTTCCTCTCAGTCATTCCGAGGAAGTCCAGGTGCTCAAGCAGGGGTATGAGGAACTTTCGCGTGAGACCGGTTGCCTTCTTCGCCTCCTGAACGGTGAAGCCCTCCCCTAAAGTCCGGAGCTTTTCTTCGTAGTGCCTTAAAAGCTCTTCTGAAATTATCAGGAACTCTCCGAGCCTGTGAACGTGTCTTCTCTTTATGGACAGGCTGAGCACCTCTTTCGGCACACCCGCCGAGAGTATTTCCCTCTCCTCCCTTATGCCCTCCCTCAGGAGTTCCTTGAGCCTTATGAAGTCGGCGTTCTGCGTTAGGTCTGAATTCCTCTCGTCTACCACGTGCTCCCCCAGGAGCCTGAAGTTTTTTAGAGACGAAATTATGTATTCAAAGAGGGTGTTGCTGAGCCCAAACCTCTCCGTAAGCTCCGCCTTCGGAACACCGTATCCCTCCTCCCCTATCCTTTCCTTAATGAACAGCTCAAGCCTCTTCTTCAAGTGTTCCACGAACTCCTTTGAATAGAACCTGTCTCCCACCTTTACAGAAACTCTTTCAAGGATGCCCGTGTTCGGCGCCCTACCTGTGAGCTTTCTGAAGAGCTCTCCTGACAGCCCCACGGGACCCATCTCCCTGAGCAGATACTCTTCGTAGCTCTCAAGGAGAAGCCCAGCGTTTTCCTTTATAAAGGACTTCTTCAAAACCCTCGGGTAAGGGTGGATAACCTCAACGCCTCCTGCCAGCCTGCCGGTAGGATCAAGAACCACAGCTCTATCCCCCCTGCGAGCGACCACACCTTCCTCAAGTCTCAGTATGAAAATACCCTCCCCGACATGGGAGAGACGACCCCTGACCTCTCTCATCCCGAAGAAGAAGCTGTAAAGCCTGCCGGGCTTGAGAAGACTTTCGGAGCGCACCACCATGCGACCACTCTTTATATATGAGCCGGGCTTGAGAACCCAGAAACCTCTCTTAACCTCATCGTAGTTCACGTCGGGAAGGTTAAGGGCAACCCTCTCCCCTGCCTGAGCCTCCCTGACGAACTTTCCGTGGTTCTGAATCTTCCTGATCTTTGATACCACCCCGAGAGGCTCAACCACCACCCTGTCTCCCTCCCTGACCTTCCCCTCCACACAGCTGCCCCTTATGACCGTCCCATAACCCTTTACCACGAAGGCGGAGTCCACCAGCACCCTGAGGGGAAGCTCCTCTTTATTTTCAAGGGCTTTCAGGGCTTCCTCCCTCAGCCTATCCCTGAGTAGCTCCAGACCCTCACCGTTCAGGGAAGATACCTTAACGACCGGCAGTTCAAAGTCCTCCTCCCCCAAGAAGTTCCTCAGCTCATCTTCCGCGAGCTCAAGTATCTCACCCTCAACCTTGTCTATCTTTGTAAGGACGGCTACGCCGTGCTTTATGCCGAGGAGTTTGGCTACCGACAGGTGTTCACGGGTCTGGGGCATGACGCCCTCTCCGGCGTCCACCACGAGCAATATACCGGACACTGAGGACAGTCCGGCAACGGAGTTCCTTATGAACCTCTCGTGTCCAGGGACGTCTATGAGTTCAAGCCGCAGTCCCTCCTCGGGAAAGTCAAGGTAGGCGAAACCGAGGTCTATGGTTAGCCCCCTCCTCTTCTCCTCCGGTAGCCTGTCCGTGTCTATACCCGTTAAGGCTCTTATGAGGCTCGTCTTCCCGTGGTCAACGTGACCTGCGGTCGCAAACAGGACGAACTTCATTTTCCATACCTGATCTCTACCTTTCCACGCACGCCCATGTCAAAGCCCTGCTCACTTCCATTCTTCGCAGAACAGGAAAGCAGGAGGAACAAGACGCCTATCAGAAGCACCAGTCTCATCAGGATAATAAAATAGCACCTATGGATGAGCTCTTGAGGAACATTCCTCAGGTCTCCAGGGTTCTGGAGAGGTTCAGGAACTCTTACCCGGAGGAGGTAGTCAAGAGAGCGGCGAGGGAGGTCACGGAGGAGTACAGAAAGCTCCTTAGAGCCGGCAAGATAAAGGACACGACAAACGTATACGCAGACATAGAGAAAAGGATCGGAGAGCTTTTGAAGACCAGTCTCAGGAGGGTTATAAACGCCACAGGCGTGGTCATAAACACGAACCTCGGAAGGGCACCGCTCCACAGGGAGGTGGTGGACTTCATAGAAGAGGTAGCACTGGGGTACTCCAACCTTGAGTACGACCTTGAAGGGGGGGAGAGAGGCTCAAGAAACTCCCACGTTGAGGGACTGCTGAAAGAGCTCACGGGTGCTGAGTCAGCTTTCGTGGTAAACAACAACGCCGGGGCTGTTTACCTCGTCCTGAACACGCTGGCAAAGGAAAAGGAGGTCGTGGTCTCAAGGGGAGAGCTCGTGGAGATAGGGGGTAGTTTCAGGATTCCGGACATAATGGAGAGCTCGGGGGCAAGGCTGAGGGAGGTGGGTACGACCAACAGAACGAGGATAGAAGATTACGAAAGGGTTATTTGTGAGGATACCTCACTTCTGATGAAGGTTCACAGGAGCAACTTCCACATGGAGGGTTTTGTTGAGGAGGTGAGCCTTGAGGAGCTCGCCCTTCTCGGGAAGAGGTATCGGATACCCACATACTACGATGCGGGAAGCGGTCTTCTCGTGTCTCCGAGAGACTTTGGGGTAAACACCGCAGAGCTCAGTTTTAAGGAATGTATTTCCAGAGGAGTTGACGTGGTCTCAGGAAGCGGAGACAAGCTCTTGGGGGGACCCCAGGCTGGTATCATCCTCGGGAAGAGAGAGCTCGTGGAGGCAATGAAGAGAAACTCCATGGTGAGGGCGTTGAGGGTGGACAAACTCACCCTGGCGGGGCTGGAGAAGACCCTCAGACTTTATCTTGAAGGGAGGACTGAAGAGATACCCGTTCTGAGGATGCTCACGGAAAGCCTCACAGTCCTCAGGGGAAGGGCAAAAAAACTCGCCCGCATGCTGAAAAGGATCAAGGGTCTTGAGGTTGAGGTCTTGAAGGACCGGGCAAAGCCCGGTGGTGGTTCACTTCCCCAGCTGGAGCTTGAAACCTACTGCGTCTCTCTGAGACATAAAAGTTTGAGCACAGAGGAGCTCTCAAGAGCACTCCGACTTTCCAATCCTTCTGTTGTAGGGAGGGTCAAGAAGGACTGGCTCCTACTTGATATGAGGACTGTGTCCAACCAAGAGCTAAAGGATATCTTCAGAGCTCTCACTCAACTTGAATGAGAACAAGCTTCTTGCCGAACTCATCTCCGCGTGTCAGAACGCGAGCTTTTGTGAATTCCTTTGTGTACCCCTCCTTAGTAATAACTAGGTTTCCTTTCCTAATCTCCCGCAAGTTTCTAACCTTCTCTATGCACCTTCTCGTGTAAAAGACTATGGCGGAGTTCTCTATCTTGTAAAAATATACATTTTTAGGTTTGAGCTCCTTTATAACCTTCACAGCTTTGGGAACAAAACGCTTTTCCTCAAGGGTGTGGGCATACATTAGAATACCTAGCACGAGCAGTGTGGAAATGATAAGGACAGCCTTTAGATACCTTTTACCAACGTAAGAGGCAAAGATTACAGCCAACGGAGGGTAAAGGAAGAGAACATAGTGATGGAGCTTGTTCTTAGCGAGGCTGTAAAAGAGAAAGACGAAGAGGAACCACAGGAGCAAGGGGTTCAGCTTCCTGTCCCAGTTCCTAACAACCCGAGGGATCGCTGGAAGGTAAAGGAGTGTACTCGCCCCGATTATGGGAATGTAGTACCAGAAGGGGTAGGGGTGTATGCTTTTGTGCCCTGTATATCTGAGTATATTCTCGTAGATGAAGAACTTGTAAAAGTAAGCGAAACCGAACCTGTAAAGCATCGCACCGTACCATGAAAAGCCGACCAGAAAAAAGAGGGCAATACCTTTCAGACTGATAAACTTTAGGTTCCTCTTCCACAGGAGATAAACACAGCAGGGGAGGATCACACCCACGGGACCCTTCGTCAGAAAGGCAAGCGAGAGGGCAAACCACCCCAGTGTGAACCTGCCCTTGACGAAAAGGAAAAGCCCTAAGGTCATGAAGAAGGTGAGTAGCATCTCGGGGGTAGCGCTCTTGGACTCAACCCAGTTGTGGATAAAGGTGTCGTAAACTATAGCCGAAATGACCGCAGCCTCAGGCTCTATGATTTCTAAGGCTATGAGCCAGGTAAGTATATCTGTGCCTATAGCAGATATGCCGGATATAAATCTTGAGCTAAACTCATTCACACCAAAGATAGAGAAGGAAATATCTGTGAGCCAGTAGAACATGGGCGGTTTTTCAAAGCGTGGCTTGCAGTTGTAGCAGGGTTCTATAAAATCCCCACTCTCAAGCATTCTTAGAGAGGCTTCAAGGTTCTTCCCTTCATCGGGAGAAGTTATGGACAGAACCCAGTTTCCCGCCATGAAGAGAAAGAGAGAGAACAAAAGAAGCAGGAAGAGTTTGTATCTCACTTTATTTAGATTTTATCTAAAGAAGACCTGAGCTTGCTTCCATCAAATCTAAAGAAACCCTCTTCCAGAAAGCTTAAACTTACACTTTATGGAACTCTTGAAGCTGGTTCGTTCTTCAGGTTGAGCGGCAAAGCTGGGTCCGGGAGACCTGCAGGAGATACTGGAAGGGCTTGACCTCTACATGGACGAGCACACGCTCGTTTCTGTGGGAGACGATGCGGGGGTTTACGAACACAACGGCACCGTTTACGTTCACACGGTAGACTTCATAACCCCTGTCGTAAACGACCCGTACCTGTGGGGTGCTATAAGCAGCGCCAACTCACTCAGCGACGTTTACGCTATGGGGGGCATACCTCTGACAGCTTTAGCGGTGGTAGGCTTCAACAATTGCGATCTTGATGTGGGCGTTTTTAAAGAAGTTATGAGGGGAGCCGTTGACAAGCTGAGGGAAGCTAAAACCGTTCTTCTCGGCGGTCATACCGTAGACGACAAGGAACCCAAGTTCGGTCTTGCGGTCACCGGCGTGTGTCCCGAAGGAAGTTACGTTACTCAGAACAGTGCAAAACCCGGACAGCTTGTAGTTCTTACAAAGCCCATAGGGACGGGCGTGATGATCAAGGCTCTTAAGGAGGGGCTCTTGAAAGAGGAGGACATAAACGAAGCTCTGGAAAACATGCTTACGCTGAACGACAGGGCGAGCGAGCTTATGAAGTCGGTTGAGGCAACAGCCTGCACCGATGTTACCGGGTTCGGTCTTTTAGGGCACGCCTGGAATATCTGCAAGAACTCAGGGGTGGGGATGAGAATTTACTTTGAGAGGGTGCCCGTGTACCCGCAGGCTATTGAGTTGATTAAGAGGAAGGTCTACCCAAAGGGAGCTCAGGACAATCACAGCTTCGTGAGAGAATTCTTGAGAACCGAGCTGGAGTGGTGGAAGGTTCTGCTCCTGTGCGATCCCGTGACCTCGGGAGGGCTGCTGTTCACAGTAGATAGTGACAAGGAGTCCGAACTCGTATCCACCGCCGAGAATATAGGTTTGAAGACGTGGGTTCTTGGGAGCGTTACGGGCGAAGGGTCAATTGAAACCCTGTAGAGGGTTTTGACTTTTGTGCAAAAATAGAAGTTGTGTTCCCCTACATGCTCTGGTTTGAAGAGGTTAGCTCAACGCAGGAGCTGGCTAAAGAGAGGGAGCTTCCCTGCGGAACTGTTGTGGTCGCCGACAGGCAAAAAAAGGGAAAAGGAAGAAAAGGAAGGAGGTGGGAGTCCCAGGAGGGAGGCTTATACTTTAGTTTCGTCCTCTGCGAGAGGGATTTTAGAGACTTCGTTCAGCTGCCTCTGGTGGTGGGGTTTGCGCTCTCCCTCTATCTGGAGCACGTAGGTGTTAAGACGGGTATAAAGTGGCCCAACGACGTTTACGCGAGGGGGAAGAAGATCTCGGGTGTTCTCGTTGAGAAGAGCGCCGGAAGGATAGTTGTGGGTGTGGGTCTCAACGTCAATCAGGAGAGTTTTCCGAAGGAGTTGGAGGTTGGGGCGACCTCTATGAGGCTCATAACCGGCAGAGAACACGACAGGAGAGTGGTTCTCAGGGGAGTCCTTGACTCCATATCGGATAACGTGAACCTCTACAGGCTTAAGGGCTTTAAACCCTTCAAGGAGAAGATAGAGGACAGGCTCCTGTTCAAAGGGGAGGAGGTCGTCATACTCGGTGATAAACCTGAGGTCGGTATACTGATCGGCATAGACGAAGAGGGCTTTCTGCTTCTCCACACCCCTGCAGGGGAAAAACGTATAGTCGCAGGTGACGTGAGCCTCAGGCTTTACAGGTAAATTTGTGATAGTAATCATTTGCTCACAGCAAACATATGTTAACTTAAAGGTGTCCACATTATAAGGAGGTAGTTTGATGTTGATCAAGCCTAACGAGATTCAAAAAGTGGCGAACATGTTCTTCAACGCAGTCCATGAGGACGAGATTGAGCTGATAAACCAGCTTTACGACGCTCTTAAGGCTAACGACGTGGAGAAGGCTGACAAGCTAATGGATGAGCTCTTGGTTGATGTGGAAGACCACTTTTCAACTGAGGAAGCCATGATGAAGGAGGCAGACTTCTTCGGATACCCTATGCACAAGGCAGACCACGATAAAATGAGGAAGGAGATAAAGGAGGTATACGACAACTGGAAGGAGAAGAAAGACCCCAAGAAGGTCATGGACTTTCTTGAGAACAAGCTCGTTCCCTGGTTGAAGCTTCACGTTGCCCAGTGGGACTCGGTCACGGCTATGCACATAGGAGATTAGGAGAGTCTCTTCCAGAGGATATAGGAGGGTGGCAGCCCTCTGACCTCAACCCTGCAGGGCGTATAGCCGAGTTCTTCTGTCCACTCTTTCCGAAGCTCCTTACCCTTCATCACAAAAACGTACTCCCTGGAGAGGTTCTCCAGGACTCTGTGTATTTCCTCAAACTCTCCCATAGCCCGTGATACTACTATGTCAAAACTTCTATCTACCCTCTCAGCCCTCTCGCATATGACAGTCCAGTCCATATTTAGCCTTAGTTTCAGGTATTCCAGGAAGCTACACTTCTTTGACACGGACTCTATTAAAAAGAGCTCTATATCCTTAAGGTATATCTTCAGGGGAACGCCCGGAAAGCCGGCACCGCTGCCCACGTCCGCAAACACCTTTCCCTGCCAGCGAACTCCAAGCTCTACGAAACACCTGACAAGGGACAGGGAGTCTATGAAGTGCCTTCTGACTATCTCCTCGTCTTTCTTTACGGAGGTGAGGTTGTGTACCCTGTTCCACCTCTTAAGCTCCTCAAGGTAGAGCCCGAACTTCTCTGCGTCCTCCTGTGAGAGCTCAAAGCCAGCCTCGGAAAACAGCCTCTCTATAAGCTCAGGCACCTATGCTCTCCAGGACTTTCTCCACGACCCCCACGGGGTCGTCGCTCCTGTATATATCCCTTCCCATGACGATCATGTCCGCCCCTTCCCTGACAGCCTCCTCGGGCGTGAAGACCCTCCTCTGGTCTTCCGCGTTGCCGCTCAGCCTTATACCGGGCACCACCGTGAAGAGCCCCGTCTCCTCCTTTATCCTTCTGACCTCCCCGGCGGAGCACACGACCCCCTCAAGACCGGCCTCCTTACCTGTGCGGGCTAAGTAGAGGACGAGCTCTTCCACGCTTACGAAGCGAGTGTGCAGGAACTTCAGGTAGCTCTCGTCGTGGCTCGTCAGCAGGGTTACACCTATCAGCTTGACCTTCCCCTTTGAGCTCACAGCCTCTCTCAGCATCTCTGCACCGCCGAGGGTGTGGAGGGTCAGATAGTCCACACCGAGCCTTGAAGCCTCCTCCACGGCGAGCCTCACGGTGTTGGGTATGTCGTGGAACTTCATGTCCAGGAAGAGCTCACAGCCGGTGGACTTTACCTTCTCTACTACCTCAGAGCCGGACTGCAGGAAGAGTTTGGGACCCACCTTGAATACGAGGGGATAGCCAGATAGGGTTTCTATTAGCCTGTAAGCCTCTTCTCTGTCCACATCAAGGGCGACGCACAGCTTTGGCATGGGTATATTAAAGCATGAGGGGAAGGGAAGAGAGGTTTGCTCCCCTGAACCTCTTGAGGAGTTTCAGGAATACGAGGGCGGTTATGTAAGCGTCATCAAGGGCTGAGTGAGCCCCCACCACCGGTATGCCGAGCTCCTCCGCTATATCTTTTAGACTCCCTTCCCTACCACCTCTCTTCTTCCAGAGCCGGAAAACGTCAAGCCTGTAATTCAACAGGGGTAAACCGAGAACTTTAAGGCTGTATTTTTCTACGATCTTCCGGTCAAACTCAACGTTGAAGCCCACGAGAACGCTCCCCCTCACATACTCCATGAAGTCTTCCAGCACCCTATCGTGGGACTCAGCCTTCTTTTCAAGCTCGTGGGGTGTTATCCCGTGTATCTCCACGGATACCCTCGTGAGCTCTTTGGGTTTTACGAACCTGTGGAAGCTTTCGGAGAGGTTGAAGGAGTAGTTTACCACCCTGAGAGCACCTATAGAGACGAGCTCTGCCCTCCTCAGATCGAGCCCTGTCGTTTCTGTGTCAAATACGACGAACGTCGTCTCTTCAACCTTCTGTTTCAGGTTTACATCCCTGAAAAACCTTCCGAAGTTAGGGTTAGACCCGTACCTGCGCAGGAGACAACTCTTCTTTATGTTCAGGTAGAGGTTCATCTCGGTAGACTGGCTGTGTACCTTCTCTCTATGAAGCCCTGAAAGTCTTCCACTATGCGGAGGGAATCCTTTAGCAGGTCTCTCTCAAGCTTGCCGAGCTTCTCGGGGTTCACGTAGTTGTCCGGACTCATCCCCTCCCTGAGCTTCTCTATCTGGTTCTTGAGCCGTAGGGTCTGAAGAAAGGTGTAAGCCTCGCTTAAGTCTGACGCCATGTCGGGCGGTAGAAGGTTTTTCTCCCTGAGCTTCTCTATCCTATCAAGGGTTGAGGTCTCTCTCGCCTTTCCCTTAAGGGAGAGTGCCCTTACGCCCTGAGTTATGGGGAATATACCCCCCTTCTTTATGTCAAGTTCGCCTCTGTGCTCTCCTTTAGTCTCAAGCACGAACCTCTTCATGAAACCTATGGGGGGTTTGAATCTTATCGCATCAAGGAGCATGTAGGCTATGAAGAGCTCTTCTCCTTCAAGAGTATTAAAGATAAAATCCCTCAACCTCTCAACCAGCTCGGAGCTGCCGAAGGCATTCCTGAAGTCAAAGAATATACCCAGCTTAAGGGTGTGTTCGGGCTCTGGTTTCAGAAGCCAGCTCCTGAGCCTTTCCTCCCACCTGCCTATGCCCATCCTCCACTCGGGATTGGACACCATAACGTTCCCCGGGCAGGGGGGGAAGCCTATCTCTATGAGAGTTTTAGTGTATATCTCTCCGAAGCGGTTGAAGTACTCCTCAACGTCTATATCAAGCATGGGGTATGTGTCATCGTATATGAGGGCGTTGTCTTGGTCTGTCTTTAGGGTCTGCTCTCTCCTGCCCTCGCTTCCCAGAACCATGATGCTGAAGGGAACAGGTGGCTCCATCTGGAGCTCCTGTATCGTGAGGAACACCGCACGAGCCATTATCTTGTCGTTCATCTCCGATATGAGTCTGCCAATGTAGTTCACCTTTAGACCTTCCGAGAAGAGGTCTATAACCATGTCCTCAACGAGGGAGTATATGTAGCGGAGGTCTTCAACGCTACGGGCTTTCTCTATCTCCTTTATTAGGACTACAAGGTTCTTGCTCTCGTGGGCTATGATGTCCTTGTCCTCAATAACGCCTATCAGGCGTCCGTCCCGGCTTACCCCGAGTCTCCTTATGTTCTTGTTAGCCATCTCTATTATGGCTTCAAAGAGAAAGCTGTCCTCTTCAACAGCTACCACCGGGTAGCTCATTATCTCTGAGAGGCGTGTGCTGGAGGGGTCTCTCCCCTCGGCGACGACCCGTTTGATTATGTCCCTCTCGGTAACTATGCCCGTCTGTCCGTTCCCCACGAAGACACAGGAGAAGTTCTTCTCCCTCATAAGCCTTGCTGCCTCAAGGACGCTATCCTCTCCCCTTAAAAGGGGCACCGCCTTCACCTTTATGTCCTTAACCCTCAGTGTAAGGAACCGCTCTAAGGAGCCCACGTCCTTCAGGGGGGTCTTCACCATCTTCACTGTGGCAGAGAGCTTTTTTGCAAGGCTCCTGGCGAAGAAGAGCTCAAACTCCTCGTACTTCTCTATGAGTTTTAGAAAGACCTCCTTGGGAAGGAGGTAGAGTATCGCGTCCTGAACCACCCTTGCGGTTGATGTGGGAGGCTCTCCACTGAGAAGGGAAGGGTATCCGAAGACATCTCCCTCGTGGAGGAAGTCTATCTCCTGTCCGTCAAGCTCAAGGGATACAGCACCCTTGCGGATTATGTACAGGTACTCAAGGGGCTTTGAATTCTCGGTGAAGATGACCTCATCCTTTGAGTAGTAGCGGACTATTATGTGGAAAGAGAGAGCCCCCAGAGAGGACGCTGGGAGCGTGGAGAAGGGATAGTGTTCTCTTAAAAACCTCTCAACATCATGTATCATACCCCGTGTATCTTCTTAGGATACCTCAGCTCCTCAACGAGTTTCTGTATCCTCTCGGAGGGAGGAGGCGTTGCCATCGTAACCACGACCGTGACTATGAGGTTAGCTATGAGCCCGAACAGTCCGGAAGCTGTGTGCTGTATTCCCCACAGGGATACGCCCTGGTACTTGTTCAGGTATATGTAGGCTATCGTCACCAGCAGACCGACGACGAGACCTGCTATCGCACCCTGTCTGTTGAGACGCTTCCAGAAGACTCCGAGAACCAGTGCGGGGAAGAAGGATGCTGTTGCCAGGGAGAACGCCCATGCGACTATCTGGACTATGAAGGCTATCTTCTGGGCAGCTATGAATCCTCCTATCACACCGGCAACCGCAACGGCGACCTTTCCGAGGAGAACCACCTTCTTTTCAGGAGCGTCCGGATTTATCATCTTGGCGTAGAGGTCGTTGGAAACAGCTGCCGCTATAACGAGCAGGAGACCGTCAGCGGTTGATAGGGCTGCGGCAAGACCACCAGCCATGACGAAGAACCCGACCACGGCGGCGAGTCCGGCTATCTCCGGGGTTGCGAGGACAACTATGTCCCTGTGTATGTTTAGCTCAGCCCACTGGATTATGCCGTCGCCGTTCTTGTCTATAACCTTGAAGAGTCCCGTCTCAGCCCACTTCTGAGCCCATGCGGGCAACTGGTCTATGGGCTTACCGACCACGTCCTTGAGTATGACGAATCGTGCGAAGGCTGCGTAGGCGGGGGCTGTTAGGTAGAGTATGGCTATGAAGAAGAGAGCCCAACCGGCGCTTATCCTCGCGTCCCTGACGGAGGGCGTTGTGAAGAACCTCATCAGAACGTGGGGAAGGGCTGCCGTTCCAGCCATGAGAACGAAGGTTAGAGCGAGGAACTGGGCGAGGTTGAACTTGACGAAGGGCTCCACGTAGTGGGGCGTTAGCCCGTACTGGGTCTCAAGCTCAACTATGTTCTGGAGAACCTTTCCGTAAAGGAACTGGGGAAGGGGAACTCCGAACCACTGGGTAGCCAGTATGGAAACGGGCAGGAGGTACGCGGTTATAAGGACTATGTACTGGGCAACCTGTGTCCAGGTTATGGACTTCATACCACCGAGGACGGTGGTCGCTATTATGATCACCATTCCTATGGCTATACCCAGCTCAAAGGGAACCCCGAAGAGCCTTCCCATTATGATGCCCACACCGGCAACCTGACCCACCATGTAGGTGAAGCTTATGATTATCGCCGTTATGAGGGCGACGAGCCTTGCGAAGTTACTCTCGTATCTCTCTGCTATGAAGTCGGGAACCGTGTACTTTCCGAACTTCCTGAGGTACGGGGCTATAAGCAGAGCCAGCAGGACGTAACCGCCAGTCCATCCCATTATGTAGGCGAGACCATCGTATCCGAGAGCGTAAAGGGCACCCGCCATAGATATGAATGAGGCGGCACTCATCCAGTCTGCGGCGACAGCCATACCGTTCCAGAAGGCTGGTATCCTCCTTCCGGCAACGTAGAACTCAGCCGCTTCGGTAGCCCTATTGTATATGGCTATCGCCATGAAGAGGAGAACTATACCGAAGACTATGATGTAGCCAACTATGTTTTCCATGGCTCACTCCTCCACTCCGTACTTTTGGTCAAGCTTGTTCATGACGTAGGCGTAAACGAAGATGAGGACAACGAAGGTTATAACTGACAGCTGGGCGCTGACCCAATAGTGCATCGGGAACCCAAATATGCTCATCTTGCTCAGGGGCTTGGCTAACAGGGCTCCCACGTAGGACACAAGGAACCATATAACCAGGAGAACCGTTATCAGCCGCACGTTCTCCCGGTGGTATGCCTCAAGCTTTTCCTTGTCCATCCCGCACACCTCCTTATTAAAATTTCGTTTTAAAGTTTACAAAACGGGATTTCAGTTGTCAAATTTTATGTTAAATAAAACACTGTTTTATTTTAAAGAGGCATATTTTGCCGGCAAAAGTAAATTTTTATGGGTATTTAATATAAATTAAATACAAATTGCATACAGCACATTCTTAACACATTGATAACACTTGGTAATTTGCTCGCATAAGTATATGCTTATAAGCTGAAATAAAACGTTGTTTTACTTTAAAACTTGGGTTGTTAGGTTTAAAAATAGAGTTTAAAATTTAAAACAAACTGGAAGAGGAGGTGGAACTATGGCTGAACAGGAAAAGGCGGAGGTTCTTCTCAAGGTAAAGGAGAAATACGAGCCTCCTAAGGAGATAGTTGAGAGGGCATGGATAAAGGACTACGAGTCCCTTTACAAGGAGTCCATTGAGGACAGAGAGGGTTTCTGGGCTAAAGTCGCCGAGGAGCTCCACTGGTTCAAGAAGTGGGACAAGGTTCTTGAGTGGAACTTCCCCTACGCCAAGTGGTTCGTGGGAGGAAAGACCAACATAACCTACAACTGCCTTGATAGACACGTGGAGAACGGCAAGAGAAACAAGGTCGCTTACATATACGTGGACGAGGACAACAACGAGAAAAAGGTAACTTACGGGGAACTCCTTGAGCTCGTCAGCAGGATAGCGAACGGTTTCAAGAAGCTCGGAGTTCAGAAGGGAGACAGGGTTTCCATATACATGCCGAACACCATAGAGGCTATAGCGGTCATGCTGGCATGTGCCCGGATAGGTGCCATACATAGCGTCGTCTTCGCAGGGTTTTCGGAGGGAGCTCTCAGAACGAGGATAGAGGATGCAAAGGCGAAGATAGTCGTTACGGCAAGCTACACCAAGAGGAGGGGAAAGAGGATAGACCTGCTGCCCACCGTGAAGAAGGCTGTGGACGGACTTGACTTCGTGGAGAAGGTCGTCGTGTGGGACAGGGACGGAGACGTCCTCTCCGAGGAGGAGGGAGAGCTCTTCGTTGACCTCGGTGAACTGATAAAGAACTCAGAGCCTCACTGCGAACCCGAGGTTATGGATGCTGAGGATCCCCTCTTCATACTTTACACCTCTGGGACTACCGGCAAGCCCAAGGGCGTCCTGCACACCACAGGAGGCTACATGGTTCAGACCTACTTTACCTCAAAGGTGGTCTTTGACCTCCACGAGGACGATATATTCTGGTGCACGGCGGATATAGGCTGGATAACCGGTCACTCCTACATAGTCTACGGGATACTCGCCAACGGTGTGACCTCCATAGTGGTTGAGGGTGCGCCCGACTACCCCGATCCGGGAAGGTGGTGGGGCTACGTTGAAAAGTACAGGGCGAACGTGTTCTACACCGCTCCCACAGCGATAAGGATGTTTATGAGGTACGGAGAGGAGTGGCCCGCTAAGTACGACCTCTCCTCTCTCAGAATACTCGGTTCCGTGGGAGAGCCCATAAACCCTGAAGCGTGGCACTGGTACTACGAGAACATAGGTAGGGGCAAGTGTGTGATCGTGGATACGTGGTGGCAGACGGAGACCGGAGCTCACATGATAACCACCGTTCCCTCTTACCCAGCCAAACCAGGAAAGGCAGGAAAGCCCATGTTCACCGTTGAGGTTGATATAGTTGATAAGGACGGAAAGAAGCTTCCTCCGGACACGGTCGGCTTCCTCGTCATAAAGACCCCCTGGCCCTCCATGCTGAGAACCTGCTGGGGAGAACCTGAGAGGTATGAAAAGTACTGGAATACTATTCCCGGCGTTTACTTTGCTGGAGACCTCGCCTCGTACGACGAGGAAGGTTACATAATGATCCTCGGTAGAGCTGATGACGTTATAAACGTTGCAGGACACAGGATAGGAACCATGGAGGTTGAGAGCGCCCTCGTTGACCACCCGGCGGTAGCCGAAGCGGCTGTCATAGGAAAACCCCACGAGGTAAAGGGAGAGTCAATAAAGGCTTTCGTGATACTCAAGAAGGGTGTTGAGCCTTCCGAGAAGCTGGTTGAAGAGCTCAAGCTCCACGTTAGGAACGAACTGGGTCCTATAGCAGTTCCCGACGAGATAGAGTTCGTGGAGAAGCTCCCCAAGACGAGGAGCGGAAAGATAATGAGGAGGGTTCTGAAGGCTCAGGAGCTCGGTCTGGACGTCGGAGACGTTTCCACGCTGGAGGACTGATAGGAAGGGGGCTCCTCGCCCCCTTTTTTAAAGAACGCTCAGGTAGGTTCTCCTTATGGAGTCCCTCTCAAGGAGTTCCTCCGAATAACCTTCGTCAACCACCTCACCTAAGTCAAAGACGTAAGCCCTGTTGGATACCTCAAGGGCTAAGGATACCTCCTGCTCAACTATGAGCATGGATATTTTCTCCCTTTCCCGTATGCTCAGGAGAGTTTCAGCGAGTCTGTCCACTACCGCAGGGGCGAGACCGAGGGAGAGCTCGTCTATCATAAGGAGCTTAGGTTCGCTCATAAGTGCCCTGCCTATGGAGAGCATCTGTTGCTGCCCTCCCGATAGGTCTCCTGCGAGATCCTTCCTCTTACCTTTCAGCTCCGGGAAGTAGGAGTAAACCCTGTCCAGGTTTTCCTTCACGCGGGAGCGTTTCGTCCATGAGCCCATGATCAGATTCTCCTCCACGCTCATACCCAGGAAGAGCCTCCTGCCCTCAGAGGCGAGGGCAAGTCCCCTCTTGACCCTCTCCTGGGGCGCGAGGTGAGTGAGTGTCTCTCCGAAGAAGCGAACGCTCCCTCCCCACTCTTTCAACAGACCCGCTACCACCTTCAGAAAGGTGCTCTTTCCCGAGCCGTTGGAGCCGAAGATAGCCACAACTTCCCCTTCATAGACGTGCAGCGTTATACCCTTGAGAATTTCCACGTCGCCGTAACCTGCCGTTAATTCCTTTACCTCAAGAACCTTTTCTGCCATACCTCTCTCCAAGATAAGCTTTCACCACCACCGGGTCTTTAGCCATCTCCTCGGGACTTCCGTCAAATATAAGTTTCCCTTCACTCAGGACGAGAACCCTCCGGGTGAGCTGAAAGAGAGCCTTGAGCACGTGCTCCACGAGGAGCAGCGTTATGCCCCTTTCCTCGTTCAACCTCTTCAGGAGTTCCACTATCTCTCTCACGGATACCGGGTTCAGACCGGCGAAAACCTCGTCAAGTAAGAGCAGTTTAGGCTTGAGGGCGAGAGCCCTCGCGAGCTCAAGGCGTTTCCTCTGGGCGAGGGAGAGTGAGTCCGCCATGTCGTGGGTCTTGTGGGAGAGCCCTACGGCGTCTATCAGCTCTTCGGCTAAGTTCCTGTCAGCCTTCAGGGGGGAGCCGTAGTGGAGGGGTATAAGGACGTTCTCCAGAACCGTCAGGTTTCCGAAGAGCCTCGTTATCTGGAAGGTTCTACTCATTCCCATTCTGGCACGGGAGCTCGGTCTTAGGGAGCTAACCTTTTTTCCCTGAAATAACACCTCTCCCCTGTCCTCTCGGAGTATGCCCGATATCACGTTCATGAGGGTGGTCTTCCCCGAGCCGTTGGGACCTACTATGCCGAGGACTTCCCCCTCTTCAAGGGAGAAGCTCACACCCTCCATAACCCTGTTGCCGCCGAAGCTCTTGTACAGGTCTCTAACCTCAAGGAGTGTCATCTCCGCACCCCCACTATGCCTCTCGGCAGGAGGAGAACCACCAGCACTATTAGAGCTCCGAGCACCACTCCGTGCAGTTCAAGGAGCCGACTCCACACCACCTCCGAAACCAGCTCAAGGAAGAAGGCACCCAAGACCGGTCCCACCGTGCTCCCCACCCCACCGAGGAGCAGCGCGACGAAGGTCTTTACAGATAGAAGGGGGTCAAAGACCGAGGGGGGATCTATGTAAGTTATCCAGTAGGCGTAAACTCCTCCAGCAAGCCCCGTTGTCAGAGCCATCAGCGTGAAGGAGACGCTCTTGAAGACCAGCGTGTTTACCCCGAGTGTCTCAGCGGCGAGCTCGTCCTCCCTTATAGCCTTAAGGGCATACCCGAACACAGACCTGTCTATGTACACGTTCAGGAAGAATAGTCCGGCCGTGAGGAACAGGAAGAGCAAATAGAATACGTAGTCCTCCATGACACCCCTGTATATGGGAAGGTTTATGCCGTAGGAACCACCGGTAAATTCCAGGTTTGCCACCATCTCGGCGAGAGCAAGCTGGAGTGCTAGGGTCGCTATGGCAAAGTAGTGGCTCCTCAATCTCATGAGGACCGGTGCCACCGCGAGGGCTATCAGAGCCGAGACAATACCTCCAAGCGGTATTGATAGGTAAAAGGGCATGCCCAAGCTCTTTGAGAGGACGCCTGCGGCGTAACTTCCCACACCGAAGAAGGCTATGCCCCCGAAGGCGGGGTAGCCCGTGTACCCGAGGAGGACGTTCTGGGAGAGGGCTAAGGATGTGAGCATGAGGGCTGAGCTGAAAACCCTCAGCAGATACCCTGAGGGGAGGGAGTCCCCTGCCACCTCCAGCAGTGCGGGTAGCAATCCCAGAAGGAGCAAAAAGCTAAGGATAAGCTTCTCAGGTCTCGCCATAGTACTTTCCACCAAACAGACCCCTCGGTCTGAGCAGAAGGACGGCTGTCATCACCACGAGGGAGGCGAAGAGCTTCCAGCCCTCACCCCAGTAAAAGGAGACGAATATCTCCATGAAGCCGAGGAACATCCCTCCCACGAAGGCGCTCTCCACCCTTCCAAGACCCCCGATTATGCTGACGAGAAAAGCCTTTATGGTGAGGAAACCTCCGTCAAAGGGTGTGAATCCCTGGAGCAGCCCGTACATGTTGCCGGATGATAGGGCTATACCGGTGCCGAGTCCGGACACCACGAGGAAAATACGGGAGGGGTCTATGCCTACGAGCTGGGCACCTTCCCTGTCAAGGGCGACAGCCCTTATCGCTCGCCCAGTCCACGTCTTTGTGAGAAACAGAAAGAGCCCTGCGGTCAGTAGAACAGCCAGGAAGAATACGAAAAGCTTCACGTAGGGGACTATAACGTTTCCGAGGAGAAAGCTCCCCTCAGCGTAGGGGACGTCCAGCGAACGTATGTCGGCTTTGAAGATCAGGTTGAGGAGGTGGGAGAGCAGTATGTCAAGACCGAAGGTGAGTATCAGAACCATAAAGGGCTCGTAGCCCATCAATCTTTGAAGTAGGAGCCTCTGGAGGAGTGTTCCCAGGAGGAAACCGCACCCGAAGCTCAGTGGCAGGGACAGGACGGGATCGAGTCCAAGGATGGTATAGAGGCTGTAGGACAGGTAAGAACCAAGGACTATGAAGCTCCCGTAGGCGAGGTTTATTATGTTCAGGACACCCCAGCTCAGGGAAAACCCGAGGGACATGAAGGCGTAAAAGGCGCCCAAAAGGAGGGACTCAACCGTAAGTTGAAGGATGATATCCATTTACTTCCAGGCAGGTTTAGGATAGACGGGTTCAGCTTCCTGAAAGGGATACACGGTCAGGGGCTTTCCACCCTGTATCTGTATGACAGCCATGGGCTTGGTGTTTATCTTTCCTGTCTCGTCAAAGCCTATGATGCCGTAGAAGGTCTCCTCCTTCATGCTGAGCAATGCCTCTCTGACCCTGTCTATATCAAGGGAGCCTGCCCTTTCAAGGGCGAGCTGGAGGGCAAGGGCTGCGGCGGTTCCACCTGCAGCGTGGTATTCGGGCTCTTCCCCGTACTTTTTCCTGAAGGCTTTCACGTATCCCCGTGTGCTGCCAAAGAGGGGGTCTTTGTATGAGAAGGCTTTAGTCCACTGAACGGGACCGAATATGAACTCGGCGTCCTTCCCGAGAGCTTTAACGAAGGCTGGTACCGGGGGTCCCACGGTTAGCCCGAGAAACTTGGGGTTTATCCTGAACTGCTTCAGCTGTTTTACGACCAAGACCGAGTCTTTGAAGTGCCCTGCCCCTATGACCACTTCGGGCTTCTTCAGCCTGAGCTTCAGCATGAGGGACGAGAGGTCTTGGGTGCCCTTGGGGTAGCTCTCAAAGAGGACTACCCTTAGACCGTGCCTCTTGGCGGTTTTTAGCGCTCCCCTCGCGGCGTCCTCGGAGAATATGTCTTTTTCGTATATTATGGCTACGCTCTTGGGCTTTGGTTTCAGGCTCACGGCGAGTTCTATCAGGTTCTTTCCGTAATCGGACGCTACGTTGAACACGCCGAACACGTGCTTGTAGCCCTGTTTGTATATCTTTGACGAGGCTCCGCCTCCCTGAACCATCAGGGCTCTGTGTTTTTCCACAACACCTGCACTCGCGAATACCTGAGAGCTCCCGTAGGGTCCGAGTATGAACCTTATACCCTCTTCGGTTATGAGCTTCTCAACGAGCTTGGCGGTAGTTCTGGGGTCGCTCTGGTCGTCGTAGTAGACTATCTCAACCCTGTACCTTTTGTCGCCCACCTTTACTCCGCCTCTGGAGTTTACCGTCTCCTTCCAAAGTTCGTAGCCCTTCTTCAGTAGCTCACCTTCCTTGGCGTACTTGCCGGTGAAGGACACAGCTGCACCAAGCCTTAGAACCTCTTGGGAAAGCGCAACAGACAGACTCCAGCCTAAAAGCAAGAATAGAAGACCTAAAACCCTCATCTCAGCACTCCCTACTTTTCTATTATCGTCTCCTCAACCTTCATGCCGAAATGCCTTCCCGCCTCCTCCACGTAGCCGAGGACTTCATCGCCCTCCTTTAACTCCGCCACGGACAAGGGCGTCCCGTCCGGCCTGGTCAGCCTTATGGTTTCGGCGTTCTGTAGTATGCAGCTTAGCTTCCTGTCCTCATACTTGCCTTCCACGAGCAGCATGGGTCTTCTCTCAACCTTTGACCTGCCAACGTAGACTACCCTTCCCCTGCCCTCGTGGTTGTACACCATGACTTGATCTCCCGCGTTGAGTTCACAGAGGTACTTGGTCTTGTTGTTGGGCACCCTTATGTACATGTGAACCGCTCCAGCGTTTACCCTGAAGGGTCTGGAGGCGACGTAGGGGTTCTCCTCCGTCTCGGCGTGGACGAGGAACATGCCGGCAGAAGAGTTGCCCACGAGCATACCCTCTCCCCTGCTCATGAGAGAGGTTGTGTCAACACAAACCCTGTCTCCAAGCCCCAGAGGCAGTATCCTCGTTATCTTCACCGTGACGAGCTCAAGCTTCTCCTGTGCAGCCTCAAGCGCCTTGCCGACGCGCTTTATCTCATTTATATCCTCCGTCTTAAGAACTATCCCTTTAACACCCTTTTCAAGGGTCTGGAGGGCGACCTCAGCCTCATGGGCGTTCTTTACCACGGCGTAAAGCTCTTCCCTCTGGGCTATCAGGTTCTCAAGAGGTATTATCGTCCAGTCGGTCGTCTCAACTATGACCTTTACTTCAGGTGGATACTTGGCAGCCTTCTCTTCGTCCTCCTTCCCCTCAATCTTGACGTAAACCACCTCTCTGCCAAGCTCAAGGTCTCCCCCCGGTGCTATCACGGTCGTCCTCGCCAGTTTCTTGACCTCTTTTGCCTTCTCCTTATCCGGCACGACTATGGCTGTGGCACCGGACTCAAGGGCTGTTGTGACCAGCTTCTTATCGTAAGGCTCTACCCATACCCAGAACTCTTTCATGCTGATAAGTATAACAAAATCCCTATATAATACCTGTGGTCTGGGAGGGAAGGAATGAAAAGAGCACCCCTTTTTATACTCGGGACGATCCTTTTAGTTCTCTTTGCGGTAGGTGCGGTGCAGGTTTACGCCAACAAGAAGGCTGAGGAAAAGGTAGAGGAGCTCTTTGAGAGGTTCGGTCTTGAAGAGAAAAGCACCTACCGGGAGGTCAATTACTCCCTGCTGAGCGGAACCGTGGAGGTTTCCGGTCTGAACCTCGTAACGGACGAGGGTAGCAGTCACATAGACAGGCTTGTCATAAAGAAGCTCACGGACACGGACATTGAGGTGTACGCCTTCGGTATGAGGGGGGAGGATAAGGACTTCAGGAAGCTGGAGGAGCAGCTCAGAGCACTCGGCTACGACGACGTCCGTATGAACACATACGTCTCTTTGAGCCTCTATGAGGATACGAAGGAGCTCCTCGTCAGGAAGGTAGGCGTGGAAGTTCCGGGCGCCTTCAGGACGGAGGTCAGCTTCAAACTCACGGGCATAGACAGAGAGTTCATAAACGACCTGAAGGGGCTTGAAGGAGAAGGGGACGACAGGGAAAAGGTCGCCCGTATAGCCAACAGGTTGAAGAGGGTTTACCTGAACGAGCTCAGCTTGAAGTTGACGGATCCCGGCTTCATGAACAGGCTCCTTGAGAAGGAGGCGAGGGATAAGAAGAAAAGCGTTGAGGAGCTCAAAAGGGATATCCTGAGGGGGATAGAGAACTCAATCGCTGAGGACTCTTCCGAGTTTGAGAAGACCCTGGTGGAGGGTGTGTCCAGGCTCATAGAACACGGCGGAACCCTTGTCCTGGAAGCACGCCCGAGGGAGCCCGTTAGCTTTGAGAACCTCGTCCTTTACACGCTCATGGCTCTGCAGACGCGGGACTTCTCCCACTTTGTCAAAGAGCTCAACCTCAAGGTTAAATACCAGGAGGTATGAACCTAACGCCGCAGGCGTCACTCAGAGACCTTTATGTGAACTTCCTTTAGCTGTTTGGGTGTGACGTAGTCGGGGGCTGACGTGAGCATGCATATCCCCTTCTGGGTCTTGGGGAAGGCTATAACGTCCCTTATGGAGTCCAGTCCCCTCATCAGCGCTACGAGCCTGTCCAGTCCGAAGGCAAGACCCCCGTGGGGGGGTGCGCCGAACCTGAGGGCTTCCAGCAGAAAACCGAACTTCTCCTGGGCTTCCACTTCACCTATGTCCAATAGCTTGAAAACGACCTCCTGAAGGTCGGTGGTGTGGATACGGATAGAACCTCCTCCCACCTCTTCTCCGTTTATTACGAGGTCGTAGGCGCGCGCCCTTACCGAGTGAACGAGCCTTTTCCTTTCCTCAATGTCGTCCGTCTTCAGGGCTTCCTTGAGCTTGGGTATGTCCTCCTCCCTCGGGGCTGTGAAGGGGTGGTGCAGGGATACAAATCTACCCTCCTCCTCGTCCCACTCCATAAGGGGGAAGTCAACGACCCATAGGACGTCCCACCTGCTCTCATCTATGAGCCCGTGACTCTTAGCGAGCTCAAGGCGGAGCGCTCCGAGAACCTTGTAAACCATCTCCTTGCTGTCCGCCGAGAAGAATATCACATCTCCCTCTTCAGCCTTAACCCGCTCAAGGAGGTTCTCGGTTTCCTCCTCGGAGAAGAACTTAACTATCGGTGATACAAGCTTACCGGCTTCAACCTTTATCCAGGCGAGACCCTTAGCCCCGAGCTTCTGGACGAACCTCGTCAGGTCGTCTATCTCCTTTCTTGAGAGGTTGCTGCCCTTGAAGTTTATCGCCTTTATGATGCCTCCCTTGTCTAGGACACCCTTGAATACCTTGAACTCCGTGTTCTTGAATATGTCGGACA
Source organism: Hydrogenivirga sp. 128-5-R1-1 (assembly GCF_000171895.1). Taxonomy (NCBI): domain Bacteria; kingdom Pseudomonadati; phylum Aquificota; class Aquificia; order Aquificales; family Aquificaceae; genus Hydrogenivirga; species Hydrogenivirga sp. 128-5-R1-1. The sequence goes on along the minus strand of NZ_ABHJ01000006.1, from coordinate 8,973 downwards.
GCTCTATGAGCTCCAGCCCAAACCTCCTATCGGGCTTGTCGGAACCGAAGCGTTCCATAACCTCCCCGTAGGGGAGTCTCTCAAAGGGAGTGCTTAGCTCAACGCCGAGCAGTTCCTTGAAAAGGTGTGCCACGAGCCTCTCCGCTACGCCGATCACGTCATCCTCGTTTACGAAGGACATCTCGTAGTCTATCTGGGTGAACTCCGGCTGTCTGTCAGCCCTGAGGTCTTCGTCCCTGAAACACTTTACCACCTGAAAGTACCTATCAAACCCTGAGACCATGAGTATCTGCTTGAATAACTGAGGAGACTGGGGCAGGGCGTAAAACTTCCCCGGGTGGAGCCTTGAAGGAACTATGAAGTCCCTCGCACCCTCGGGGGTTGACTTGGTCAGAAATGGGGTCTCTATCTCTACGAAGCCTTCCTCCTCAAAGAAGCGCCTCGTCAGTTGGTAGAACTTGTGCCTGAACAGCATGTTCTCCATCATGGAGAACCTTCTGAGATCTATGTACCTGTACTTGAGCTTTAACTCCTCCGATACGTTGGTCTCCTCTTCCACCGGAAAAGGCGGAACCTCCGAGGTGTTGAAAACCCTTATATCTTCCGCCACGACCTCAACGTATCCGGTCTTCAGCTTGGGGTTCTCTGTACCCTCCGGTCTCCTCCTGACCTTTCCCCTGATACCCACCACCCATTCGGGTTTCACCCTGTCAGCCTTCTCGTAGGCAGTGGGGTTGGAGCTCTCCTCGGCAACGACCTGAACTATACCTTCCCGGTCTCTGAGGTCTATAAAAACGACGCCACCGTGGTTCCTTACCCTGTGAACCCAACCGCACAGGTTGAGCTCTCTGTCTATGTCTTCTAAGGATACTTCACCGCAGTACTTGTCTCTCTTAAAGTTGCCGAAGGATTCTATCATGGGGGAATATTATAGGGAGATTTTGGGGTGGAAGGGGGCTCAAAGCCCCCGAAGGACTTACTTGAAGCTGAGCATGTACTGGGCGAGAGCCTTGAGCTGGTCTTCGGGAAGGTTCTTTACCATCGTGAGCTGAGCCTTCATTATGGCTTCCTTTGCAGGGTCAACTATGGCGGGTGCCTGACCCTTGAGGAACTTCACGAGCTCTGCTTCCTTGCCGGCGTAAGCTTTAGCTATCTTTTTGAGGGAGGGTCCTACCGTGTCAGCGTTGGGCTGGTGACAGGATGCACATCCCTTTGACTTGAATATGGCGGCTCCGTCAGCGGCGAAAGCCATTCCTCCCGCGAGTATCATAACGGCGAACAGTTTCCTCATATCCGCACCTCCGTTTAAGGAAATTCTAATAACATGATACCACATTAGAGGTAGTCCCACACGTCCACATCGCTACCGCTCGGCTTGCTTATGTCTCCCGAGGCCACCCTGTATATGACCCTGGCTATTTCCGATGGGTCTGCACCGACGAAGTTAGTCATTCTCGTCGCTGTCATTCCGGGGTTCACGACGTAGGCTTTAACCCTGTCCTCCTCCTGAGCGAGGGCTTGTGTAAAACCCCTTACTCCAAACTTTGTGGCGCAGTAGGTCGTGAGCTCCGCAAAGCCCCTTTTCCCCGCACCGCTACCTATGTTTATGACCATCTCCCTTATGTAGGGAAGGGCTACCTTTGTCAGCTTTATAAGTCCTTCCAGGTTCACCCTCACCTGCTCCCCTATCTCTTCAAAGCTCTGCTCCCTGAGGGGCTTCCAGGCTAAAACCCCTGCGTTGTTTATGAGTATGTCTATCCTTCCGTACCGCTCCGCAGTCTCTTGAACACACCTGACTATACTCTCGTTGTCCATCAGGTTAAGGTGAAGGAGCGAGACGTCTTCAGCGCCCAGCTCAAGACATCTGAGCTTCGTCTTCTCGCCCTCTTCCTTGTCTTTGTAGTAGGTGATTACAAGGTTTGCTCCCGCCTTAGCAAACTCGTAGGCGGTGTGCCTGCCTATGCCTATGCTTGATCCGGTTATGAGAACTACCTTCCCTCTCACTTCTTCTCTTCAAGGGGAGTGCATCTGTTAACGTCCCCGAAGCACTCGGGACAGAGGTCAAAGAACACGAGCAATCCCAGACCTCCCAGCATCATGTTCACCTGGGTGACCACGAGGTTCTCCTGCCTGTCAGGGAGTATCTGGTATTTGTCAAGCTCCTTACCACAGCCGGTTTTATTTTCCGCGTCTCCGAGCCTGTGAAACTGAAAGACGAGCCTCTTTGTCCTCCTGCACTTCATCCACTTGGGTTCTAAGTCAAGTATGACGAAGTTTATCTGAACGTTCTCGTCCGCGAGCTTCGCTTTCTCCATGAGCCTCTTCATCTTCTCTGGGTCTGTCATAGCCTCAACCTCCGATGTGGTATTATACGTGGTCGGAGGTCGCCCAAAAATGATACCCATTAGGGATATAAACCCTTCAAGGAGCTTCCCCGTAGTTAACGTTGGGATAATAATCCTGTGTTCAGTCGTATGGCTCTACGAGTGGAGCCTGTCCCAGAAGGTTCTTGTAACTATACAGGGGCAGATAAACGCCCTTGAGATCTTCATAAGGCAGTACGGTCTCGTGCCGGCAAAGGTGTTTGAACAGCCTTACACCCTGCTGACCCACATGTTCTTACACGGGGGCTGGTTCCATGTGATAGGCAATATGTGGTTTCTTTGGGTCTTCGGGGACAACGTTGAGGACAGGCTCGGGAAGTTCAGATATGTCGTCTTTTACGTTCTTACGGGTCTCGCCGCCGCCATAACTCAGGTGCTCATAAGTCTCGCCTTTGGTGGTGGCAACGTGCCCATGGTTGGTGCGAGCGGTGCCGTGAGCGGGATCCTCGGTGCATACCTGCGACTCTTTCCCCATGCGAGGATACTCGCCCTAGTTCCCGTGTTCTTCTTCATGACCTTCATGGAGCTACCTGCGGTTGTATTCATAGGTCTCTGGTTCTTCATACAGCTTGTGAACGGTATAGTCTCCCTACCCCTCGTTGGTTTGGGCGGTGTAGCCTGGTGGGCTCACATAGGGGGCTTTGTCGCCGGGTACTTTTTGATTGATAAGTTCTTAGGGAAGCGTAGATATTATTATTAATGAAGTATGAATACGTTACGGAAAAGGCACACCTGGGGAGGGCTGTCGCAAGCCTTGAGAGGGTTCCCTACCTGTTCATAGACACGGAAACGACGGGAGATCGCATAAGACTCTTTCAGGTGGGAGACGAGGAGAGGATATTCGTCATAGACCTCTTTGACCTTCCCGAGGCTGTTGATGTTCTTAAGGAGCTCATCGCGAAGAAGGGCGTGGTGGGTCACAACCTCAAGTTTGACCTCAAGTTCATGTACCCACTCGGTATAGTCCCCTACGCGACCTTTGACACCATGATAGGGAGCTTCCTGCTCGGGTACGAGAGGCACTCTCTCAGTCACGTTGCGGAGAGGCTGCTCGGTTACACCATGGACAAGTCCCTCCAGCTATCGGACTGGTCAAGGACGGCTCTGACTAAACAGCAGATAGAGTACGCTGCCACCGATGTTCTCGTTGTCAGGGAGCTCTTCTACAAGATGAGGGAGAAGCTCAACGCTCTGGGAGAGACCGACAGGGGTGAAGAGCTTCTTAGAACCAGGACGGCGAGGGTGTTTGGTCTTACAAATCCTGCAACCGTGGTTGAGATGGCTTTCGTTCAAGAGATAGCCAGGCTGGAGATGAACGGTATACCCGTTGATGAGGAGGAGATAGAGAGGCTATCCAGAGAGTACGAAAAAAAACTTCAAAAGCTCATAATGGACTTTTACATAAAGTACAGAATAGACCCCATGTCGCCCAAGCAGATAGGTAGTTTCCTTACGGGCAGGCTCGGTCTTGAACTACCGGAGACCCAGAAGGGGAACATATCAACCGACGACAAGACCCTCGCCGAGTTTTCCCACGTTAAGGAGGTCAGGGACATCCTGGAGATAAGGAGGATAAAGAAGGCTCTGGACAAGCTCAAGGAGCTGAAGGGCTTTATAAGGAACGGCAGGGTTTACCCTGAGTTCAGACAGATAGGGGCTGTGACCGGGAGGATGTCCAGCTCAAACCCAAACGTCCAGAACATACCTCGGGACATGAGGAGCCTGTTCAGGGCTTCCGAGGGCAACCTCTTCGTGATAGCGGACTTCTCCCAGATTGAGCTAAGGATTGCGGCGGAGTACGTACAGGATGAGAACATGCTTAGAGCTTTCAGGGAGGGAAGGGACCTGCACAGATACACCGCGAGCCTCGTCCTTGAAAAGCCCGAGGAGGAGATAACCAAAGAGGAGAGACAGCTTGCTAAGGCTATGAACTTCGGGCTAATATACGGGATCTCCGCCAGAGGACTCTCCGAGTATGCGAGGAGCAGTTACGGAGTTGAGCTTGAGATTGAGGCGGCGGACGTTTTCAGACAGAAGTTCTTTAAGTTCTTCCACGCCTTTAAAGACTGGCACGACAGCGTCAAGAGGGAGCTGAAGGAGAACAAGGAGGTTGTCGGTACAACCTTACTCGGGAGACCTTACAGGGCGAGCACCTTCACCGATGCTGTTAACTACCCCATACAGGGGACGGGGGCAGACCTTCTGAAGCTTGCGGTTTTGATGTTTGATGTGGAAACGAGGAAGAAGGGACTCTCAGCGAGGGTGGTCAACCTCGTCCATGACGAGATAGTGGTTGAGTGTCCGCAGGAGCTCGCAGAACAGATTAAAGAGTCCCTTGAGCACGCCATGGTTCATGCTGGAAGTATAGTTCTAAAGCACGTTCCCGTAGAGGTAGAGAGCGTTGTGGACGAGAGGTGGGTAAAGGGTTAGAGCTTCTTCGTCACATTCTCTAAAGTTTCCCTTTTATAATCCTCAAACCTTCCTCCCTCAATAGCCTCCCTCATATCCTCCATCATTTTCAGGTAGAAGCGGAGGTTGTGGATCGTGTTCAGGACGTAAGAGCTTATCTCCTCCGCAACGAAGAGGTGCCTCAGGTAAGCCTTAGTAAAGTTCCTGCAGGTGTAGCAGTCGCAGTTTGGGTCAAGGGGTGAGAAGTCCTTCTTGTACTTCTCGTGCCTTATGTTAACAACGCCGAGGGAGGTGTAAAGGGTTCCCGTCCTCGCGTTCCTCGTGGGGACGACGCAGTCAAACATATCAACACCCACAGCGACTGCGTTTATTATGTCCTCCGGCTTGCCCACACCCATGAGGTACCTCGGCTTGTCCTCGGGCAGGTGCTCACAAACGAGTTCAGCCATTGAGTACATGATCTCCTTAGGCTCTCCCACCGAGAGCCCCCCTATGGCGTATCCCAGAAGTTCCCTCTCCACAGTCATCCTGACAGCCTCAAGGCGGAGCTTCTCCGAGAAGGCTCCCTGAACTATCCCGAATAGAGCCTGATCCTCCCTCCTTTTGGCTCTTATGCTCCTGTCAAGCCAGCTTAAAGTCCTTGAAAGGGCTTTTCTGGCGTAGTCCTCATCTATCGGATACTCCACGCACTCGTCAAGGGGCATGATTATGTCCGAACCGAACACTTCTTGAATCTGAATGACCCTTTCGGGTGTAAAGAAGTGAAGGTCTCCCGCGAGGTGATCCCTGAACTCCACCCCTTCGTCTGTAACCTTAACCTTTGATTTTCTGTCCCCGAACCTCCCCTGAGCCAAAGAGAATACCTGATACCCTCCGCTGTCCGTGAGTATGGGCTTTTCCCAGGATATAAAGCTGTGGAGACTTCCAGCCTCAGATATAACCTCTGTTCCGGGTCTGAGGTAGAGGTGATAGGTGTTGCCGAGCATTATCTGCGCTCCAATCTCCTCAAGGAGCCTGTGGGTCATAGCCTTCACAGTCCCCTGCGTCCCCACCGGCATGAAGACGGGCGTGTCTATCACACCTCTGGGAGTTGTCAGCCTTCCCCTTCTGGCCTTCCCGTCCTTTTTGAGAAGCTGGAACTTGAACATGGATCGTTTATTTTAACCTCTACCTGCAGGCTACCCTCTCCAGATACCATCTCACGTCCCAGGCGCTCATTACCTCTTCATAATCCACCCCCAGACTTCTCGCCCTCGCCCTCATGAGCTCTTCTTTTTGTAAGGGATCGAAGACACCTCTGCTTGCGGAGATTATTTCCAGGTAGGCTTCGTAGCTCGGATCTGTAAAGGTCAGCTCATCTCTGTAAGCCCTTATCTCCTCAAGACCTACAGATTTCCTCTCTGCCATGTAACTGTGCAGGGGATCTTTTCCCCTCTCCCATCTTGGCCTTGCAGGATCAACACCCCAGAGCCTCAGGAGCTTGGCATATTCTAAAAAGACTCTAAGCCTCTCTTTGGGATTGACCTCCCATCTTCCCACTATCTCCTCAGCTGTCCTGAGCTGAGTAACGAACCACTCCCTGCTCTGTGTGTTTATCAGGTAACAGGCCACGAACCTCTTGAGGGGAACCCCCGATTCCCTGAAAACCCTGAAGTAAGCCATGCCTACAGCTGGTCTGATACTTTCTATGTTTACGAGAGTTGAAAGATTCTCAGGGAAAGGACAGAAACCCTCGTCGTATTCCCTAATAAACTTCACCCTACCACTGAAAGGGGATAACACAAGCCAGGAGGATGGAGAATCGGTTATAAGGTCTATCCCGAGTATGAACTCTACGTTCTCAGGAGCATAGAAGGGCAATTTGAAAAGGTAATCGTTGAAGACCACGCTTACAAAGTTATTTCGCGAAAGACATATGTCAAGACTTGACAATATATATTGCATTCGCTATATTATTGAGGAGATCTTGAGGAGGTGGTAAATATGAGCGAAAGGATTTCCGAGGACCAGATCAGAGCAGAGTTCGAAAGATTGACCGAAAGAACTTCGGAAAAGGACATCGAGAAAGCGGTTAGGGGGTCCGACAGGATTTACGATAAGGTGGAAAGAAGTTCCGTCCTGAGCAGGGAGATCGGAAAGGTGAAACTTCTCCTTATGCTGATCAAGGACTACTGGAACGGCGACTATACCGAACTCCCATACAGGACCATAGTTGCGGTTGCGATAGCTCTCCTCTACATACTCAATCCTATAGACCTCATACCTGATGTGATCCCCATCCTCGGCCAGATGGACGACCTTGCCATGCTCATGTTTGTCTGGAAGATGATATCAGAGGACGTTAAAGATTACGCCTTATGGAAAGTAGAAAATACGAAAGATGAAAGTCTAAAGAAGCTTATAGCTGAGGCTTTCGGTGAGAACATCCTCCCGGAAAGTGTATAATCTTTGCAGATAAAGAGGGAAGTAATGGGGAATCTACTTAGGATTCTCCTCGGGCTGGCACTCTTTAAATATTTCAAAAAGCGAAGGGAAAGGCCGTTTAACAAAACGAGTATTCCCCTTGATGAGAACGAAGACTTCATAGACCTTGGCGGTGGCTACAAGATGCCAACGAGCGCTTGGAAGCCTCCAAAGTTGTGGGGGAAGATAGAGCTCAGGCCACCGTGGGGGGTCAGGGTGCATAGAGGAGAAAAAAGGAGGTGAAATGATGAGCCAAAAAGGACCGACTCTCAAAAATTGTGTTTGGGACATTTTAAAAAGCGCTGATGAAGAAACATTAAAAGAGATGTTGGCTATATCAGAATTGGGAAAGAAATATCTCGATATACGAGACGAGAAATATAAAGAAGAAAAAAGAAATTTACATTCAATGCTTAACTTTAACACTACAAAGCCAATTAAATATGACCTAATAAAGACTATCATAGAGAACATGAACGAGGCTATGACTGAGGGTATGGGAATTGTAGACAAATTCAGGAATATGGATAAATATCCAAAGCAACTGCAAGAATGTGTTAAAGCCTTGACTTTAGCCCTGGAGAGAAAAGCAAAAGATCTTAAAGATGAGGAGTGGAAAAGAAGTTTGCGTAAGATTAGAGAAGAGTATAAAAATATAGAACTAACTTGTGAGCAGAGTATTAAGCTTGAAGAAATTATAGTGGATTTGTTATTAGACGCATATTTGAGAACTATGCCTAAAAATGATAGAGAAAATATAGTTAAACAGATTATAGCAAATCTTCAGAAATATGCTAGTATGGAAAATATAGATTTATCGAAAGTTAATGTGGGTTATATACTTACACATGGAGGATTAATAGCTTTAAGGCAAGCTCTTGGCTTTAAATTCCATATACTAACTGCCATAGTAATAAACAGCATATGGAACTATACGGGAGCTTTACTAGCTGGCTCTGGATTATCCTTAGCTGTTAATGCGATAATACAAAGGGTTGTAGCAACGGTACTTGGACCGCTTGGATGGATAATAGTTATTATTTCCACACTTGCTCTTGTTTCTAAACTTTTGAATCCAAGGGAATATGATAAATACATACCTTTAGTGGTTTACATTTATATTTTGCGTCACAATATCCACAAAACTATAGAAACTTTAAAAGATTTACCAGAGTAGGAGGTGTTAAATCATGCTACATGAAATTGTGGTTTCTCCTCCTAACGATCCAGTTATATTGGAGGGTTTAAAGCAGGGAATATATAAAGTTACAGGCGGAGTAATAAGAGAAGCAAATGGAGGAAAAATAGTTGCTCATATGAGAGAGGTAGGAAATTTGACTACACAGGGATTGATGAGCTCTTTAGGTCCTTTAATGCCTTACGTGAACGTTGGTATTGGTGTTCTCACCTTGGCAGCTGTAGCTTTATCCACATATTATCTTTCAAAGCAGATATCAAGACTTAGTGAGAAGCTTGATAAACTATTTACAGAGATTCAAAAAATTAGACAAGATGTGGAACTTGTCAAAGCTATAGAGGTGTTTAAAGATTTAAAGTCCGGTTTGCTTTTTTCTGAAGACTTGATAAGAAATAAGAATCTTAGATGGGAGCTACTTACAGAGAGGCTTAAAACATTTAGAAGAGCAGTAGCTGTTTATGATACATATATAAGTTATGCTTTTACAAAACTATTTAACGGCTCGAATCCAGAAGTAGT
>NZ_ABHJ01000007.1:0-108265 GCF_000171895.1 Hydrogenivirga sp. 128-5-R1-1 | reverse complement strand
TATAGGGTATGCCTTCATTCAATCATAATCACCCATACAGGTGTAGATGAAATCAAGTGGCTCAGAAAAGAGATAGATGATTTGATAGCTGGGGAGGGTGAAGATAGGAAGAAGAAGGATGTGTTGAGAGATTTTTACAACGTTCTTTTGTTTTCGGAAGAGGATTATATAGAGGACTTATTTTGCATATTGAAAAGAGATGACAAGGAATACGATGACCTCATAACTTTTCAGAATATAGATAAGGGTGATATCGGAGTTGCTCTCTTTCTATTGGAGAAGAAATTACGGGAAGCGGATGAAGAGCTGTATAACAGACTGAACGGCTTAGTGGAAACTGTGCTGGCGGAATTAAGAGTGGAAAAGGATGATGAGGTTTACGAGAGGTTAAAGTTTGTTTTGATGAGAGATGTGTATGAAGAGAAAGAACAAAGTAAGGAAGAATTGACATCTGATAGAAAAACAAAGGAAAGGTTAAAAACCAAAGGAAAAGAACTCTTAAAAAAAGGAAGAAGCTTAATATTTGAAGAGGCTGTAAGGCAAAGCGTTGGGTTCACGTTGGGAACGCTTTTTGGGAAAATGTTTTAACTCCTGCCACCTCAAAAAACTTCCTGATATACCTCTCATCCGCCTTGTCGTTTCCCCTGCAAAGAGAAAGAAGATAGGGGCTTGGCTCAAAGAGGTATCCGTAATCCCTGGCAAAACCGCAGGCGAGCCTTATCTGGTCTTCGGGAAATTTCCTTAGCTCTTCAAGGGTAAGCTCTTTATTGAAGAGATACCTTCAACCGCCGTGCACCTTTTTGAAGAGTATATTAATCTTCTATCAGAGGTAATGGAGCATGAAGGTTAAGGGCGATGTGGTCAAAGAGATATTGGAGGAGTTAAAATCCCTGCCGTTTGTGGAAGAGGTATATATAACCTCTCCGAGAGAAGGAGCTGATGTGGGACTTTTGATAAAAGGGAGGGGCAAGGCAAGTGAGCGTATTCACGATATAAACACAGCCGTAAACAGCGTAGCCACGTCAAGCGATAACCCCGAAGAGTGGGTTTTCGTATCGTGGGAGTGGGAAGAGGTTGAAGGACGATAATTAAGATATACCGTATCACTCTCACTATCTCCTTGAAAACCAATAAAGGTAATTCATATTAATTGATACGATGGCATATCAAAGAGAGCCTGTTGTCCTTGCCGAGGAGTTCCTCCCTTATCTGCTTGAAGAGGAGACCGAATGCTCCCTTGCCATAGAACAGGTGAGGGTGCAGATGGAGGAGCTCGGAGAGGAAGTGCCCAAAGACCCGGCACTCAGACAAGCGTGGAACTACTATCGGACAGCCAAAGAGGTCTATTCCCTCGCCCTGAAGGGGGCGGGGAAGGAGGAGGTGGTAACAGAGCCCCTCGTCCTCTGGGTTTACGAAAAGCTCTGGGAAGGCTTCAGCGTCCCGAAGGGATACAGGGATACGGACATGGTTATCTCCGGAGCGAGGTTTGAGCCTCCGAGACCGGAAGTCGTCCCGAAGGTAATGGAGAGAGTCCTTGAGTGGCTAAGGAACTCGGAGCTTGAGCCCGTAAGGAAGTCCGCAGTCTTCCACCTTCTCTTTGAGGTAATCCATCCCTTCACAGACGGCAACGGCAGGGTCGGGAGGATTTTGATGAATGCGGTCCTTATAGAAGGAGGGCTTATCAACGTCGCTTTTAGGGATAGGAAAAGATACATAGAGGCTCTCAGGGAAGCGGAGGAGGGGGCTGTCGTTGTGGTGGACAAGCTCTCAAGGGGAAGGAAGCTCACAGATGAGCAGATAACGGATACGGTCCTTGAATACGGAGAGGTTGAGGTCTTTGAGGGGCTGATAAGGGATGAGCTACTCCACAGCCTGAAGGTTTACGGAAGGGAAAAGGACGTGCTCCTGGCTCCCTCTCAGGTGGCGGAACTCCTTGGTTTCAAAAACAAGGACTATGTGAGGGTCTTGATAAACAGGGGAGTTCTGATTGGGAGGAAGATAGGCGGTATATGGATGGTTCCCCTGTCGGAGGTTATCAGCTACGTGGAGAGGAAGGGGAGTGCGTAGGCAACTCTTGTAAATAAAATTTCTTGACATAAATTTTCTTTATTATGAATAAAGAATTTTTCTTGAAAGTGGGAGTAATAGACGAGGAGTTTATAAACAGGAGGAGGGAGCTTGAAGAGGTTTCCGCTCTCGTGAGGATGGGACAGAGCTGTGTGTTTATAGCTCCGAGGAGGTATGGGAAGACCTCTCTCATGCTGAAGGTGGCGGAGAGGGTAAAGGAGGACTTCTTCGTAGCTTACGTGGATGTGAATGTATGCACGAGCGTGAGGGATTTGGGAGAACACATACTCAACGCAGTTTACTCTGCGGTCGGTATAAAGGGGTTCGTCCAGAAAGCTAAAGACAGGATAGGGGAGCTTCTGAGGTCTATAAGGGAGTTGAAGGTAAAGGTGGGGGAGCTTGAGCTTGAGGTCGGACTTGAGCTTTTGCAGGAGAAGGAGGATATTGCGTTTCTCAGAAAGGTTATAGACCTGCCCCAGGAGCTTGCCCAGAAGTCAGGAAAGAGGTTCCTCGTCATATACGATGAGTTCTCTGAGGTTTACACGCTGAACAAGAAGATACCGGACATCGTGCGGAGCTCCGTGCAGATGCATAAGGATTGCGTCTATATGTTTGCAGGTTCTCAGGAGAGCATGATGAGGAGGTTCTTCACATCTCCAAAGGGACCCTTCTACAGGTTTGCAAGGGTGTTTGTCCTTGACTTCCTTGATGAGGAAGACGTGAGGGAATATATAAGGGATAAGGTCAGGTCTGGGGGCATGAGTCCGGATAAAGACGCTGAGGGGGAAGTCCTGAAAATAACGAGAGGACATCCCTACTACCTCAAGAAGCTTCTTCAGGTAATCTTCCTGACCTGCGAGAAGTTTACTCCAGAATGCGTGCGGGAGAGTCTTGAAAGACTGCTTGAAGAGGAAAAGCACTACTTTGAGACACTCCTTTACCACATCAAGGAGAAGAAATACAGGGGTGAGGTGGTAAGGATAATAGCTATGGGCGAAAACCCTTATGAGGTTCTGAAGGGGACTCTCTCAAGTCAGCAGGTTCTTCAGGTTCTTAAAGACCTTGAGCTGGAGGGTATAGTCAGGAGGAGGAAGAGGGGGGTTTACGAACTCACCGACCCTCTCCTGGGTATATACCTTGGGAGGTGAATTGCATACACACTCACTCATGCGTATATTCAGACACATGAAGGTGAGGAAGAATATCACCCTCTCCGAGGAAGCAGATAAGTTTTTAAAAGAGCTCGCCAGGGAGATGGGAAAGTCCCAGAGTAAGGTCATAGAGGAGCTTATACTCAGAGAAGCTAAGGATAGAGAGAAAGAAAAGAGGCTCAGGGCTTTTGAAGAGTTTATGGCTGATATTGAGACATACAAGGGAAAGACAAAGCTTGTTTTTGGCGAGGATATAACCTTCCAGAAAGCAAAGGAGATGATGGGGGTTGAGAAGTATCTGTGACTTCCTTTCGTGAGGATATGGACGAGCAACAGTCCTCTTTTACACTACACTTGCCGAATGTGTGTTTGTAGTGGAAATTTTCCGGAGACTGTATAAAATAGGGAGCATGAGGTATGAAGCGGTTTACGATATGCTTAAAGAAGAGTATGAGAGACTCAGGAGCTACAAGTTTGAGCTTGAGAAAGAGATAAAGGATGTGGATGGGTTTGTCAGGAAGAAGAAGGTGAACGGGAAGGAATACTACTACCTTTGCAAGAGCAAGAGGGTGGGGGATAAGGTTGTGCAGGTTCACCTGCGACCTCTCAGCAAAGAGGAAGCTCGGGAGATAATGAAGGTCAAACAGCTGAAGAGACAGCTCAGGGAGGTTAATATAAGGTTGAAGTATATGGAAAGATTGCTCAGATATGCTTGAGAGGGTTCTTGAGCAGGATGGACATTTCACAAGATTTGGAGTATCGTGTAAATCAAGAGGAGGGTAAGGTATGCAAACCTTGACCGAGAAAGAGACATTTATCATCTCCCTGGCGTTGAAGCTGGTCAAGGTTGTGAAGGAAGAGGAAGAAAAGCTCAGGAGAGAGTTTCCAGGGGTGCAGATAGAGCTTGACACGGACTCCTTCCCCTTCAGGGTTGTGGTGGTTTACGACTTCCTGAAGCTTGACAAGGAAGATAGATACAGGTTTTTTGACTTTGAAAGGAGACTTCTGGACAGGATGGAAGAGGTGCTTTCTGGATTCTTTGGCGAAAAGGTCTCTCTTCCGGTTGAGGTTGAGTTCTTGAGGAAATCACCGGAGCATGGAAAGTGAAGAGTTCCATATAAGAGAAGATATAGGTGCAAGATGACCAAGGAAAAGGTCATAGTCATAACCGACCTCAAGAGCTCTTTTATTATGAGGAGATAGTGATAAGGTTTTGAAAATCGTAAATTATATCTATGCCCAAAGTGCACCCTGCAACCGCTACGGCTAATCAGAGCTATAAGGTGAAGATGACGGACGAGGTAGTGGTTAATGCCATAAAGAGCATGACCATGCTCCAGGAGTGGAAATTCCACATACACGATTTCTTTGCCGACAACCCTCCCCAGATAATCCTTGAGTTCTGCGAGGAATACGGTATCTCCCTTGAGGAGTTGAGGGGGTTCTATGAGAAGTATGTGAAGCCCTATGCGAGGAACGTGTATCTTGAAGAGGTGTGGAAGGTTTGAAGTGGGAGAGCGTTCTGAAGATAGCCCTGAAGGTTCTTGAGAGGCAGAGGGAGCACGTTCCTTTTACCGAGTGGACATGGGGAGGAGGAAGCGCTCTTGCCTACAGATATGGACACAGGGACAGCGAAGATGTGGACATATTCTTCTGGAACGCCCAGCTTCTTCCCTTCTTTTCTCCGAGAGTGAATAGCGACCTTGAAGAGATAGCCCTCAGATACAACGAGATGTCCCACTTTATCAAGGTCTGGATAGGAGAGGACTCCCAGATAGACTTTATCCTCGCCCCTTCTCTGACGAAAGAGCCTTTTACCATTGAAGAGGTCATGGGATACAGAATTCAGGTGGAGACTCCTTGGGAGATAGCAACGAAGAAGCTCCTCTACAGGTCTTATGACCTGAAGGTGAGAGATGTTGTGGACGTGGTGGCGGTTCTGAGACACAGGGAAGACAGGGAGAGGTTGTTGAAAAGCTCTGATGTTTTTGCCGGGAAGGTTGAGGAGATAGGCAAGAGGCTAACTTACCTTGAGAAGGAGTGGGACAGGGCTGTGGAGAGACTTACCATCTTTGACGAGTCCCTGAAGGGCGTCTCAATCTTGGGGGAGCTGAGGGACTTTCTGTTTGAAGTCGCAGGCAGGAGAAAGAGGCTTGACAGGAGAAAGAGGAGAGGTCCTTATCTGTAGGGTTTTCTGATTAGTTGGGAATAATTATTCCCAACCGACCGGGGATATGAACGATTTTTTTACCCCATCGTTATAATCCACAAAAAATGGAGAGGTGAGTGGTTGATATGGACAGGAGAGAGGCGTTTATTAGATGGGTTGCTGAAACTTTTAATGCAAATGCTTACTACACCGCCGGAGAAGAAACTCTGAAGCTTATAGAGAGGGACTTTGAAAGCTGGGAAGAGGCGCTATTTCAATGGGGTATATTAACCGGAGACGAAAGTGGAGAAGAACTGTATGAAAAACTCAAGTCCTTATCGCCCGATGAGGCACATCATATCGGAGACTCCTTGAAGGAAACCTATACGGAGGGTATAACTATGGAGAGCATAAGAGAGTTCAACGAAGTGAAGTGGATAGAAGCGGGCTGGGATATAGAGGAAGCCCAGGAATGGTATAAAGCAGGATGGGAAGACCCTAAAGAGGCTCGGAGGTGGTATAAAACTGGATGGCATTGGGATGGTCCTGATAGAGCCTATGAGTGGTATGTAGCAGGATGGGGAGACCCCGAGGGGGCTCACGACTGGATGGAGGACGGTTGGGATAACCCTGAAGAAGCCCTGCGGTGGTATGAAGTAGGTTGGGACACAGAAGAAGCCCTACGGTGCTATGAAGCTGGCTGGAGGGACCCAGAGGAAGCCAAGAGGTGGTATGATGCGGGGTGGGACAAGCCCTGGAGAGCTTATGAGTGGTATGAAAACGAGTGGGATGACCCGAAAGAAGCCTTAAGGTGGTATAAGGGAGGATGGCAATACCTTGACCCTTATGAGGCTCTCAAATGGCGTGAAGCAGGGTGGGAAAGTCCAGAAGAAGCCTTGAAGTGGAAGGAAGTGGGGTTCTCTCCTGAAATAGCCCTGGAATGGCATAAGACAGGCTTGTGGGAAGACGCCGAGAAAAATGCTCATATAGGGGGAATGGTTATAGTGGGTAAGATTCACCGTGAACTTGGTGTGGACGACCCATACAAAGCCAGGAAGATTTTGGATATTGTCTCCGACCAACAAGATGACCAACAGAAAAAGAAAGCACCGGGCAGACAAGCCCGAATGCCCGGGAGGTAAACACAGGGGGCTCCCGTGCCCCCTTTTTCTTTTTTTCTTCCTTTGGTTTGACCATGGCTTGTTCATATCACTTGACATTAACAAGACCACAGACGCATTATGTAAACTGAAATGGACATCAAAGCATACCACGGGGGCTCTTTGATAGGGACTCTATTTGAAAACTCGGAGAGGGAGTATGCCTTTGAGTATTCCGATAAAGCGGACACGCACCTGTGTCTTTCCATGCCTAATACCCGGCGTGTTTATATAAGCAGGTTCCGCCTCCATCCCTTCTTTGATACCTTCATTCCCGAAGGTTATCTCTTTGAGCTTCTCAGGAACTTGATAAACAAGGGGGAAGGCAGGGCTGACGACTTTACCATGCTCTACTACCTTGCGGGCGGGGTGGAGGGAAGGATAAGGCTGGAGGGCAAAGAGAGACCGGAAGAGGAGAAAGCTATATCCCTTGAGGAGGTTCTTGAGAACGACACGTGGGATACCTTCAGAGCTTTGCTAAACACCTTCCTTTACAAGAACGCTATAGGAGGGGTTCAACCGAAGACTTTGGCTCCTGTTGAGGGCAGAGAATACATAATCAAGACCTTCGGGGAGGAATACCCAGAGCTTGCAAGGAACGAATACTTTTGCATGAGGGCTGTGGAGAGGGTGGGGATAAGGATACCGAATATATACCTCTCTCGGAACGGCAGGTTTATTGTGGTGGAGAAGTTCACCAGGGGAGAATACCCCGGGTTTGAGGAGATGGGTTCTTTGCTCGGCAAGACAAGGGAGACCAAGTATGAGGGGAGCTATGAGCAGATAGCGAAGGTTGTAGAGCGGTTTTCTACCTGTCCGGAAGAGGATATGAAGACCTACTACAAGCTGACGGTGATGAACTTCCTTTTGCGGAACGGGGACGCTCACGTCAAGAACTTTGGTCTCATATACACGGACGACTTTTCGGAGATAAGGCTATCGCCTGCCTACGATGTGGTATGTACTACGGTTTACATTCCTGACGATAAGCCTGCCCTGTTCATGCACGGGACGAAGAGGTGGCACGGCAGGGACGGGCTGATGGAGTTCGGCATGAAACATTGCGGGCTTTCTAAGGAAGAGGCTAAGGAGTTATACGAGAAGTGCGAAAACGCTGTGAGAGAGGAGATGGAAGAGGTGAAGGAATACATGAAGGAAGAGATGGGCTTCAGAGGGGTTGGAGAGAGGATGGTAAGGGAGTGGGAGAAGGCAATCCTAAAGTGGTTGAAGCACGGGACAATATGCAGTTCTTGAGGGATATGGCTGACCTCCTGTTTGGATACGGACTGAAGCACAAAGCTAAGCTTGTTTCCATATCAAGATATATTTCTTAACCTTTCAGCTAAATCCACATATCTTATGAAGTCCGCATGCTCCTGAAGCTCGGGGCTTGCCTGCCGAAGCCCCTTGTAGGTTGGTATTATTACCTGGAGACCGTTTACTCGTGCAATTTTCAGAGCGGGAATAAGGTCCTTGTCTAAGGAAAACACCATAACTCTATCTACGAGTCTCAGGTAACTTAGATGTGCCATATCCAAACCTATTAGCATATCTACTTGTTTCTGTGTGAACAGAGGCTTGTTCTGACTATTGTATCCTCTGAATTCAAGTTTTCCTTTCCTTATAGACACTAAATCCTTGGTTTTTAAGCTTTCTAAAAAGGTTACAGCATTTTCGTAGATTTTTCTATACTTTTCATCCATGTCTATTGAATAAGTTGCGGAGCGCCAGCGGGCTTCTTTCGGTGGTTCGGAGACGTAAAAGAATATCCTGTACACTTCCTCATCCTCTTCTAACAGAGACATAATAAATAGAAGAAGCTTGTCCACGTCGTTATAAGAAAATTTGTCTGGCGAAATTCTAAACTTTTTGAAAGCTCTTTCTAAAGTTTTTCTGAGGTTTTCCCAGTCTACAAGAATAGCTACTTTCTTCATCCACTTTATTTTTGGCAACGGGGAGGGGCTTCGGATTGAGGGGTTACCCCTCCCCTTCGGATTTCCACTCCAAAGAGTGTGTATATTATTATAGCAAATATCTTGAAAGTTTCAAGTGTAGAGGTGAGAAGAACATAGACATATTGAGGGCTCTGGGCTACGACCTGTGTCTTACGCCCTTCAATCCTTTCAGGAAAGAGGAGCCGTTTGTGTGTGAGGGGGATTAGGAGCGGAGTCCGGGGGTCAGTCCTTTCCGGGGTGGTGAGCTTCTCAGTTCCTCTGCTACTTCTTCTTCTGTTAACTCTCCTTTGGCTACCTTCACCGCAAGAACGTATAACCTGTCGTTGGAAAGCGTGAGCTGGGCTCCGTTCTGTTCAAGGAACATCTCGGTAGCGACTACGGCTGTCCTTTTGTTCCCCTCTATGAAGGGGCGGTCTTTGATTATACGGAAGAAGAGGATGCCGGCTAAGGCATATATATATCTCCTTCTTTGTTTTGCATTTCCTTTACGAAAAAATACCAGAATGCACCCGTTTTAAAACGGGTGATGAATGGCAGAGGGTTTCGTTAGAAACTCTCAAAAATCCTTTAAATCGTTAATCTGCTATAATACTATAGAGGTTTTCAAGATGACTATAATAGCTTTAGATAAAAAACGGAAAATAAAAGAAAGTCTAAAAAAGACCAAAGAAAAACGCAAAAACCAAATCCCAAAAGTTTATAAACTTAAAATTTCATGTTCCAACCTAAACAAAGAGCAGAAGCATTGGTTAGAAAGAGTGTTCTTAGAAGCAAAATGGCTTTATAACTACACAGTAGCAGACATAGAAAACAGGCTAAATCCACAAACGGAAAAAATAAAACAAGTAGAAGTGAAAACACCACAAGGAATTGAAACAAGGGAATTAACCTGTCTATCGTCCCAAATGAAACAGGGAATAATGGATAGGATAAAGAAAAACCTAACAGACCTATCAAGAGCAAAACGAAAAGGGATAAAAGTAGGAAGGTTAAAATTCAAATCAGATTACAGAAACATTCCTCTAAAACAAAACGGAATAACATTCAAGGTTTTAAAAGATAAGAATAGAATAAAGCTACAAGGACTAAAAAAGCCTTTAAGAGTGTTAGGACTTCACCAACTACCAGAAAACTGCGACATAGCAAAAGCAGAGTTAATAAAGAGACCAGATGGATACTACATACACCTAACCTGCTATATAGACAAAGACCGGATAAAACACGAAAAAATAAACAAACCGATAGGAATAGATTTTGGGATAAAACATCAATTAACTCTATCAAACGGAGTAAAGATAAACTACCGTATAGGAGAGACACAAAGATTAAAGAGATTACAAAAGAAATTATCAAGGCAACAGAAGGGAAGCAAAAACTATCAAAAGACAAAACACAAGATACAAAGGGAGCATCAAAAAATCTACAACAGAAGGAAAGACATCAAGAACAAGATACTATCCCTGCTAAAGAGGTACGAATATGTATTAATCCAAGAAGAACAGATAAAGAACTGGCACAGTGGATTATTTGGAAAGCAGGTACAAAACACAGGTATAGGGGGAATAATTTCTATGTTAAAGCAAAACATAGAGACCCTTATACCTGTGGATAGATACAAAGCGACAACAAAGATGTGTAGCAGATGTGGAAGCAGGAAAGAAGATATAACCTTGTCAGACAGAACCTACAAATGTGAGAGCTGTGGATTAGTGATTGATAGGGACTTCAACAGTGCAGTGAACATACTGAAGATAGGATTATCAAAAGTGGAGACAACCACTGTAAAAAACCTACCTACGGACTGTGGGGAAGTAACGCCTGTGGAGAGGGAAGCCACTGCACGGATATTTAAGGGAAATCCCTATATCCGTGTAAGCTATACCTCTGTGAAGCAGGAAGCTCGGCTTCTTTAAAGCCGAGAGGATGTCACAGCCAAGAACAAAGGCTCATAGCCTCTGACGCCAAACTCTCCTTTGTGTTCCTGAAGGATGGCGTTGTTCACTTCCACAATCTCGTCAACGGTAGGCAAGATGACCTCTTTCTCGGAGAGTTTGAGGAGAAGCTCTTTTCTTCTCTCAAGTATCCTCTCAAGCCGTGAGTGGAAGATAGGGTCCATGTGAGAAATTTACGACCTATAGGGGGAGAACGCAACTTCGGAGAGAGTTGGGAATAATTATTCCCAAACCTTAAAAAGATTGATTTGTATATACAAAGGACTACATTAAAATATAAGGAGTGGGTATAGACTGGGATGAGGATAAGAACTTCAAGCTCAAGCTGGAGCGTGGCATTGGTTTTGAAGATGTGGTTATCGCAATCAACGAAGGCAAGATACTTGACATACTTGAGCACCCAAACAGAGATAGGTATCCCAGCCAGAAGTTGCTCATAGTAGAGATAGGCGGATATGCATACGTAGTTCCCTTTGAAGAGAGGGAAGGCGTTATAAGGTTTATCACCATCTTCCCCAGCAGGAAGATGACCAAGCAGTATTTAGGAGGTGATAGAAATGGCGAAACTTGACAAGTTTGAAAAGCAGATAGAGGAGGAACTTGAAAGGGGTGAGTGGAATAGGGCTAAAGACTACGACAGTCTGGAGGAAGCCCTGAAGGAAGGAGCGAAGTCTGTTTTGAAGAAAAGACCGATAAGCATACGCCTGAGCGAAAGGGACATAATGCTTCTCAAGAGAAAGAGCCTTGAGACGGGAATACCTTATCAGACCCTTATAGCTACTCTCGTAAGGCAGTATGTAGAGGGACGAATTAAATTGGAGCTGTGAGAGATGAACCTTTACGAGGTATTGGGCTCTTTAGGATTGCTCGTGGTTACGGCTCTTTTTATCTATATGGCATGGACTATGAAGAAGATGGCTGACGAGGCGGACGAGTGAACACGTCTCAATTTATTGAGGAGAAGAAGTCAAATGAATGAGTATGCCCCTGCCCTTATGGCTCTGGCTGTGGCTCTTGTGTTGTTCGCCATGCTTGCATACCAGATGTGGACGGAAAGGAAGGAGGCGTGAGCGAAGAGAACAGGTTTTCTCTTGAAGACAAGCTGAGGTTTTCAGAGCTATACCTGAAGAAGGCTGAGAGCATACTGCGTGAGTTTGATGACCTATACGAAAAGGGGTTTTTTCTTAACCTCTGCAACAGGGCTTACTATGTGGTTTTCAATATGAGCAAAAGCCTCTTGATACTCTCCGGCAGGGACCCGCAGACTGAGAGAGAAGTTAAATATCTACTGTATGTAGCCCTGCCCCATGAAAAAGAAATGCACAGGCTCCTCAGAGACCTTGAACACTACAGGTCAATTGCCGACTACGACCTTGTAATGGACGACGATATTTCGCCGGAAGAGGCTCTTGAGGTGAAGGAGAAAGCCAAAATGTATGTAGAGATAGCAAAGGGGATACGTGAGAGCCTGGTGCGGTCTCTTGCCGGGGAAGAGATAAACAAAAAGCCTCACCGTAGAAGCAATTACCCAAGACCGCCGGAGAGATAGCACTTTCCCATTACGGTAATTCCCCTCGGTGTTCTTTTTGTGTGGAATTCACAGCGTAGGGCGGTTGCCTCGCCGTTGTCTCTTCTTTCTACGGACATTCACGAGCCCCTTGAAAAACTCTTTGACCTCCTCCCAGCGTTCGTCTATGCCAGGGTAGCTTTCCTTCTCGGCGTTTTCAAAATAGGTCAGGCTACGCAGGAATATACCGAAGCTCCATGATGGAACTTTTCTTTTTAGAGCATTCTCAAGGTCGTTCAGAGTCCATCCGTGCTTCTGCATCAGATACCAGAGGTCGTAGAAGTCCTTTTTACTACCCCTCTGAGCTATCGCTATTGCCTTCATGCAGGTTGTGTCAATATCAGAAGCAATAAAGATTCTTAGCTCTTCATGGAACCCAGGCTTTTCCAAGAGTGGGTAGGGATATACGAAAAAAGAAGTCTTGACGTTCTCGGGAAGGTGAATAAAGATTGCAGTTTCTTCATCGGCAGTTATCCATCTGGCTTCGTTCCCCAATAGGGCGGTTATTTTATTGAGATTAATCTGTCTGTCGGGGAAAGCAAAGAAATCAAAATCTTCGGACCGCCTGTGCCCATACTTTATAGCCACAGCAGTTCCGCCTGCAAGGTAAAAGCCTTCAGTAATCCCAGACCTTGTTAGCTTCTCTAAAGTTCTCTCTAATCGCCCTATCATATTCCTCATCGCTCACTCCCAAGACGAGCTTCCAGAAGGACTTGTTCTTCTTGTCAAACCTGTGTATGTAGGTAAGGAATATCTCCTTCAGTTCCTCCTCTTCATGCTTTGCCAGGACGTCTCTCGGGTCGTCGTAGAGCATCTCCCTTATAGTGATTTCCGTGTCGCTTTTTACTCCGTCCCAGTTGAACTTGAGCATAACTTAAATATAAGCCAAGCCAGCTGATTGTCCCAGACCGCCGGGATGTGAACGAAATTTTTACCCTATCACTATAATCCCCAAAAAACGGAGAGGTAGGTGATATGGGGTTTAACGAGAGTGAATGGATAGAAGCAGGTTGGGAAGAGGACGAGATGGAGGAAGCCAAGAAATGGCATGAAAATGGGATAGACGATGCTTACGAAGCTCTGAGATGGTATAAGGAGGGCTGGGAGCCTGAAGAGGCTTATGAATGGTATGGAGCGGGTTGGGATGACCCTTATCATGCTCTCAAGTGGCGTGATGCCGGTTGGAGAGAAGCAACCCTGGCTCTTGAGTGGTATCAAGCAGGCTGGGATGACCCGGATGAGGCGTATAGGTGGTATCAAGCAGGATGGCATGGTTGGCTCTTCAATGAAGCTCGTGCATGGAAAGAAGCAGGTTGGGAAGACTCTTACGAAGCTATGGAATGGAGTAAGGCAGGATGGTCAAACCCGGTAGGGGCTATGGAATGGTATGATTACGGATATGCCTGGGACGACCCCGAGGAAGCTCTGGAGTGGTATCTGGCAGGTTGGAGAGACCCAAAGGAAGCTTACGAATGGTATGTAGCAGGGTGGAACGACCCTGTGAAAGCCTATGAGTTATATAGAAGTGGATTTGCAAGCCCTGAAGATTGGGAAGAGTGGAGGGACAAAGTAGAAGAGTGGCAAGAGCTTGGCTGGAAATGGAGCCCCGAAATGATTGATGAGGTGGAAGACCTTTTGATGACTGCTATCAACAGGGGAAAGATAAACGATACGGTTATCCGCAAGGCGGTTGAGGTTGTGGACAAGCTCTCAAAGGAGCTTTCACCACAGATGAGAGCAAGCAAAAAGCAACAGAGAGACAGAGGCTTAAAACCCTGAGCGGTCATTTTCCCTTTCCAATTTTTGAGACTTTTGAGACCCGCCGTTATATTGATACTAACATATCTTTACTCCTTATTCTCAGAAAGTAGGCGGGTATTACTCTCCGTCAAGCCTGTCGTCCATCTTGCCCACTCAAGTTTGTATGAAATCATACAAGCCACCACGGGTCATTTTCCCTTAACAAAATCCGAGGGGTCTCTTTATATTAGATAGGGAGAACGTTTATAAGGAGGGTGTTAGACATGGGTATAGGACTAACCGAGGTAAGACAAGCCATTGAGGGTGCCTTGGATAGGTTGTCTCGGAGATACTCCATACTTGAGGACCCTGTTAAGAGGGAGGAGTTTGCTAACGAGATACACACAGCGGTCGCTCAGGCTCTAAAGAGTGAGATGTCCAAGAAAGAGGTTGACCTTGCTGTGGTAGAGGAAGTCCTTGCTTCTATGCTGGAGAAGTTGCATGGGGAATTACACAATGAACATTCAGGGCTGGCTGAGGGAATTGGCTATGCTTCAGGGACTATAAAGAAAGAGATTAGGGAGCACGTGACAAGGATATTAGATGAAATTCTTGGTGTTAAGGTAGCAGTAAGAGATGTAGGTGACAAGGTGGAAGATGCCAAGAGGTCGGCTCAAGATATAGCCTACCTAAAGCAAAGGTTTGGGTATTAAGGAGGCTTTGGAGATGGAGGCTTTAGGCTATATAGCTTTTATGGTTGCGGTTGTATCTGTCCTGTATCTTGTTTTTTACATAGTTAAAACGGTTGATGAGGACACTAAGAGAATAACAGGAGAAAAGAGCTGAGAGAGTTTTGGCTATGGATATGGAAGGGATAAAAGAACGAGTTGGGTATTACAAAGAACTGCTAAGATTGTTTTGGCTAACCGTAGTTACTATTGGTGGAGGGTTGGCAGGAATAATAGCGAGCCCTTCCGCTCTTGACAAGGGTAATATTTTGTTCTTGGCTGTCGTTGGCGTTGTATTGATAATCACTTTTATAGTGGGAATTTCCAAATTGCACAGAGATATAACCGCCCTTATTAAAAAGTTAGAACAGGAGGGGTAAGAAATGGCTAAGAATAATAACTCTATGATGGAAAAAGTAGCTAAAACCGACCAATCCATCGCCCGCCCCACACCCTTACCATCGGAGGAGCTTGAGCCTGTTCAGGATAGTCCGGACAACATAATGAACCTTCTCGTCCAGAGCATAGGTAGTGCGGTCACCAACAGGTGGGGAGAGGTATCAATTCCCATGGACGACAAGGAATTTCAGGAGTTTGTAGATAACTTCCACAATCAGCCCTTTCTGGTTGATTTTCCCAGAATGCACAAGGGGGCGTATTCTACGGCGTCGTTGGAGGATTTGATATCGGAAAGTTTACATTAAGAAATAAAGGAAGGTGAGGTCTGCCGAAATATGGCAAGGGGTAGCATACAGAAGAAGGGCAGACGATACTACGTAGTCATCCCCATAGGACACAAGAGGAAGTGGTTTCCGGCAGGTACCACCAAGAGGGAAGCCGAGAAGGTCTTAGCCGAGAAGCTCGCCGAGCTGAACGCCGGAAGCTCCGTCCTGCCTCCGGAAGTGAGATTCTCCTTCTTCTGTGAAGAGTGGCTCAGCAAATACGCTAAGGGCAGCGTTAAGCCCTCAACCTTCCGGAGGTACGAGGGAATAATCAGGAACCACTTCATGCCGAGATTTGGAGATAAAAAACTCTCGAGGATAACAACAGGTATGCTCCAAGGATACGTTGCCGAGAGACTATCTCAGGTAAGCCCCACAACAGTCCTCCAAGAGGTGGTACTTCTCAAGGAGATGTTCAAGCACGCCCAGAGCTGGGGGTACATAAAGCACAACCCGGCACAGAACCTTCAGAGACCGAGGAGAGAGAAGAAAGAGATAGACATACTTACCCCCGAAGAGGTAGAGTTCCTTCTGGAGAATACCCACGAGCACTACAGAGTGGCCTTCCTAACAGCTGTGATGACAGGTCTCAGAGCGGGGGAGCTCTGGGGGCTCAAGTGGGACGATATAGACTGGCACTCTAAGCAGATATACGTAAGGAGAACCCTCTGGAACGGTGAGTTTCACACACCAAAGAGCCGGCACTCCATAGGGAAGGTGGATATGCCCGATGTCCTTGTGGAGGAGCTGAAGCTTTGGGAAATACGTTGTCCTCCTAACAAATACAACCTCGTCTTCCCCTCCCCTAAGGGGGAGCCCTCCGAGCATCAGAACGTGGTAAACCGGTACTTCAAGCCGGCGCTGAGGAGAGCTGGGCTGAGGGTTGTGTCCTTCCACAGCCTCAGGCACACGAATGCCAGCATAAGGATAAGGGCCGGGCAAAACATAAAATACATCCAGAGACAGCTCGGGCACGCCAGCATAAACACGACCCTTGACATATACGGCCATCTATTCGAGGACATGGACTTCAACAGGTCTCAAGCTCAACTACTTGACGGTGTTCTGAGAAATTCCGTTAGAAATTCGTTAGAAATCAGGAAATCTGGGGAAGTCTCATAATCGCTAAAACCTATGAAAATCAATGGCGGGCCCGGCAGGACTCGAACCTGCGACCTGGGGATTAGAAATCCCCTGCTCTATCCGGCTGAGCTACGGGCCCTCACGTGTACATCGGGGTGGCAGGACTTGAACCTGCGACCTTCGGCTCCCAAAGCCGACGCTCTGCCACCTGAGCTACACCCCGTTTAGGGCAGTATATTATTATCTACCCTATTCCTCTGGTTTTCAAGGATGATAGAGCTTCTAGTTATAGGAGGTGCGACCGCATCCGGTAAATCCGAGCTTGCCTGCAGGTTAGC
Source organism: Hydrogenivirga sp. 128-5-R1-1 (assembly GCF_000171895.1). Classification (NCBI taxonomy): domain Bacteria; kingdom Pseudomonadati; phylum Aquificota; class Aquificia; order Aquificales; family Aquificaceae; genus Hydrogenivirga; species Hydrogenivirga sp. 128-5-R1-1. The sequence continues at coordinate 91,653 of NZ_ABHJ01000007.1, read as the reverse complement.
CCAACAGCTCGGGGGTGAGATCGTAAGCGCAGACTCCATGTCTGTCTACAGGGGCATGGACATAGGTACGGCAAAGCCCTTAGACTGCATGGAAAAAGTTAAACACCACCTCGTAGATGTAGTTGAACCGGGGGAGTATTTTGACGCTAAACTCTTTGAAAAGCTCGCCCTTGAGGCTATAAGAGAGATAAGTTCCCGGGGGAGAGTCCCCATAGTTGCAGGGGGAACATACCTTTACCTGCAGGCTCTCCTCTACGGGATAGAGGAGACTCCCGAACCCAACTGGAAACTCAGAGAAAAGCTCTACGGCATAGCCAGCTTAAAGGGGAAGGAACGCCTGTATGAGCTCCTGAGAGTTATAGACCCCTCCTACGCAAAAAAAGTTCACCCAAACGATCTCAGGAGGATAGTCCGCGCCCTTGAGGTGTTCGTAGAAACGGGGAGACCCTTCTCCTCATTCCACAGGTGGGACAGCCCTCGCTTCAGGTTCCTGGGCGTTCACGTGAGTAGGAGTTGGAGCACCCTCTCCCTGAGAATAGAGGAGAGGGTTAGGAAGATGGTGGAAAGGGGGCTCCTTGAGGAGGTAAAGGAGTTACTCGGCAGAGGTTTTGAGAACTTTCTCACCTCCTCCCAGGCTATAGGTTACAAGGAGTTGATCCCCTACTTTAGGGGAGATGTAAGCCTTGAGGAAGCTATTGAGAACATAGTCAAAAACACGAAGAGCTACGCGAGGAGGCAGCTGAGGTGGTTCAGGAGGCAGCACTGGCTTGAGGTCAACCTTGACGAGGTAACGGAGGAAGAAGACTCAAGGCTCATACTTGAGAAACTCTCAGCTCTTTAGCCCCCTTCAAACTCCTTTATCTTTATCTCAACGCCCTGCTCTCCCCTTACAACTCTCTTCACCGTCCTTACCTCGTATATAAGGTTGTCGTTCTTCAGAACGCCAGCTTTCTCAAGGACGTCCCATAAACTCTTGAGCATATTGTCTATGTCCCTCTTCCTGTGATTCGGCAGGGTAAGGGTTATGTCAACGGAGACCCTGAAGTCTATAGGCTCTCCCGAATACTGCTGCCTGAGCTCCCAGAGGGCTTTAACCTCCCAGTTCTTAACCCGTGGAGGCTTAAAAACCTTGCCGCCCTTACGCCTTATGTAACGGTTTGTTTTGGGAACCGGAACCTGAGAGAGCCTAAGAACCAGCATCCTTAGTTCTTACTATCAGATAAACTATAGCTCCGAAGGTAAGGAACAGGGAAACGGTGCTCATTATAACTGAGATCAGGTGCAACTTCGTAAACTCGGGGGATGCGGCACCCTTAAGGGCATGAGCCTGTGGGAGAACGTAGAAATTAAGGGCAAGGAGTATGACCAAGTTCGCGAGCAGCAAAAAGAGCAGGAATCTGCTCATCTTAGAGGTAAAGCCTATGAGCAGGGAAATACCGACAGCCCCCAGCCCTATACCGAAGTAAAGGGGAAATATCTTACCCACTATACCTCCAGCGGTAGCTCTCTCCAGAGACTTGAAGAGTTGGGGAGCCACTATGTAGCTGAAAAAGGCACCGAGCCCGAAGTAAAAGGAGAGGAGGAATATCATTACCCTATTCACAGCTTACCTCCCGGGTCTTTCTCTTCTCCGCTATGAAGACGAGGAGCGTCAGGAACAGAAAGAGTCCTACAAGATAGAACCTCGTAACCCACACAGTCCAGTGAGTCTCTGAAAGCACCTTCGGTATGTACTCCTTGCCCCATGCCCCCAGCAGAACGAGCAGGAAAACAGGGGTTATATACCTCATGACGTAGTAGTAAAACCTCGGCACCCGTATTATACCTCCCCTGTTTATCTCCTCCCAGGCTCTGTTACCCCCAAATATCCACATAAATATCACCATCTCAAGGAGACCGAAAAAGACCACGCCTATCGTCCCAGCCCAGAAGTCCATCTCATCAAGGGAGCGGTTCAGGAATATGACGAGGTGAGCGCTGAAGAAGACTATGCCAGCAGTCATGTAAACCGCATTCTTCCTTGAAAGACCGAACTCGTCCTCAAAGAAGGCTATAAGCGGTTGCATCAAGGCAAGGGAAGAGGTCAGACCTGCAAAAAATAGTAGAAAGAACCATAGAAAGCCGAGAAAGGTTCCCGCAGGCATATTGGCGAATATCGCCGGCAGGCTTATAAAACCGAGGCTGAAGGCTCCAGACTGGGCTATGGCAACGGCGTTAGCCACGCCAAAGAAGGCAACGGCGGCAGGTATGGCGAGCGAACCTCCTAGAACCACCTCGGCGGTTTCGTTCAGCGAGGAGGCTGTCAGACCGCTGAGGGTTATGTCCTGGTCTTTCTTTATATAAGAAGCGTAAGTTATTATCGCTCCAAAACCGAGGCTCAGGGTAAAGAATATCTGTCCCGAGGCTGCTATCCACACACCGGGGTCTGTCAACTTAGAAAGGTCTGGTTTCCAAAGGAAATTCAACCCTTCCAGAGCACTTCCCGTGCCCGTATCAATAAGGAAAACCCTGACGACGAGAACCACGGCGAGCAGGAAGAGGGTGGGCATCGCCACCTTTGCAAAAGCTTCTATACCCCTGGACACGCCCCTGCTGAGTATGAACACATTGATGAGGACGGTAATTGTGAACACCACGTAGGCGAAGGGAGAAGGCGTAATAAGCTCATCACCCTTACCCACATAGCTTGTCAGGAACTCCTTGAAAGGTTGAAGGTAGGTGTTGGGGTCGGAGCCGTCCGCGGGTGTACCTGGAACTAATCCCAGCAGGAACTTCACGGCAAAGCCGAGAGTCCAGGACTCTATGTATATATAGTAGATTATCACCACGAGGGGTATCCATAGACCGAACACCCCTACTACCTTGGAGAGTCTGTTTCTCCACAGGAGGTTAAATATCGCTGGCGTTGTCCCGTGCCCGTGGGCTCCCCCGTATCTACCTATAGCCCACTCTATCCACATGAGGGGTATCCCAATTATCAGGAAGGCTATTATGTAAGGGATCATGAAGGCTCCGCCGCCGTTCTCCGCAGCCTGAACGGGGAATCGGAGGAAGTTACCCAAACCGACAGCATTACCCGCCATAGCGAGTATTAAACCTATGCGGGTCGCCCACCTCTCCCTTTCCATCCGGTTCACCATTTTGGGAAATATTATACTTTCATGCCTACGGCGAGCCCCACAGCAAAACTCCCCCCGAAGGAGACAGTCCTGACCGCCGTCCGGGCAAAGCTCTCAAAGGAGGAGAAGAAACTGCTCGCAAACTTACCGAGGGAGTCCCAGTTCACGGTTATGACCCCGTTATCGGCGAGCCACACGAGGCTGAGGATGTAAAGACCCACCACGAAGGCTAAGAGCTTGAACACCCTCTTCAGTGTAAACCCTACAAGGAAACCCATGGCTCCCCCGAAGCCGAGCTCCTTAACCACCTCTTGATTGAAAAGCTCTTCCACTATACCTCCGCTCCTTCAAGGACTCTATCGCAACCGCAGGTTTTCTCCGCCGGGAGTCTCCTTATGACCTCTCTGAGAACCTCCTTCACGTCCCTCTCCCGCTGGGACATAAGCTCCATGACCTCGTCGCTCGTTAGTCTGTGGGCTGATATGCCCGCCGCGGGGTTAGCCACTACGCACAGAGAAGCGTAACACATCGTTAGCTCCCTCGCCAGGACGACCTCCGGGTATCCCGTCATACCTACCACATCCGCCCCCAGCTTCTCAAGCATGCCTATCTCGGCGGCGGTCTCAAAACGAGGACCTTCGGTGCAGGCGTAAGTCCCAGCCGGATGGTATTTTAGACGCCTCTCTTCAAGGATGTCCATCAGGAGAGTCCTCATCTGAGGGCAGTAGGGTTCCGTCACGTCTATGTGAACCACCTTCTTCTCTCTCAAGAGCCTCGCGACTTCATCATTTCCCTCAACGTCCACGGAAAAGACTCCCTCGTAGTATGTGGACTCCCTCCCCTTGGTGAAGTCAAGGAAGTTGTCTATAATGACGAAGTCTCCAGCCCGGAAGAGCTTGTTGATACCGCCTACGGCCGATACAGCGAGAACTCTGTCCACACCGACCTCCCTCAGAGCCCACAGGTTCGCCCTGTAAGGAACCCTGTGAGGAGGATAGAGGTGTCCCTTTCCGTGTCTTGAGAGGAAGGCTACTCTCTTACCCTCAAGCTCACCTACGATGATGGGTGAAGAGGCACCCCCGAAGGGGGTCTTTACAGAGACCTCTTCAACGACCTTTAACTCCTCAAACTCGTACAGCCCGCTCCCGCCGATTATGCCGAGCATGGGTTCTCTATACGGTGGCGAGCTCTTCCGCCCTGACCACCTCTTCGGGATGGGCTATCCTTCCAAGGACGGCGCTTGCAGCCACCACGGCGGGGTTAGCGAGGTAGGACTCGGACTTGGGATGACCCATCCTGCCGGGGAAGTTCCTGTTGGAGGTGGATATGCACCTCTCTCCCTCCGCCAGGACACCCATGTGTCCGCCGAGACAGGGTCCACAGGTAGAGGTGGACACCGCACAGCCAGCCTCCATGAATATGTCTATCAAGCCTTCCTTCATGGCTTGCATGTAGACATTCTTTGAGGCGGGTATAACTATGCACCTCACGTAAGGATGGACTTTCTTACCCTGCTTGAGGGCAGACTCAAAGACCTTGGCAGCTATCCTCAGGTCTTCTATCCTCCCGTTGGTACAGGAGCCTATGAAAGCCTGGTCAACGTTTATGTGGGTGGACTCACTGACAGGGTGGACGTTGGAGGGAAGGTAAGGCCACGCCACAAGAGGTTCTATCTTGCTCGCGTCCCACTCGTAGACGGAGTGATACTCAGCGTCAGGGTCGCTCTCGTAAACCTTCCACTCCTTCTGAGCACGTTCCTTTACGTACTCAATAGTCTTGTCGTCGGGGGCTATTATCCCGCTCTTGCCTCCAGCCTCTATAGCCATGTTGGTTATAGTTAGCCTCTGCTCAACGGAGAGCTCCCTTATAGCCTCTCCCTCAAACTCCATAGCCCTGTAAAGGGCTCCATCCACGCCTATCTCACCTATGGTATGCAGTATCAAGTCCTTGCCCATCACGAAGGCACCGGGCTTCCCGTAGAAGATGAACTTCATGGACTCGGGAACTCTGAGCCATATCTCACCGGTAGCCATGGCGTAGGCTATGTCCGTTGAACCCACGCCCGTTGCAAAGGCTCCTATGCCTCCGTAGGTGCAGGTGTGGGAGTCAGCACCCACCACGAGGTCTCCAGGCACCACTATGCCCCTCTCGGGCAGTATCGTGTGTTCTATCCCTTCTCCCTCTTCAAAGAAGTACTTTATGCCGTGTTTTCTGACGAACTCCCTTACCAGCTTTGCCTGCTCTGCGGACTTTATGTCCTTAGCCGGGACGAAGTGGGAGAGCACGAGGGCTATCTTATTGGGGTCAAAGACCCTATCAATACCGTGCTTCTCCAGAATCTTGATGGCAAGAGGGGCGGTAACGTCGTTAGCCATCGCAAGGTCAATCTTCGCCGTTATAAGGTCTCCGGGCTTGACCTCCTTCCTGCCCGCATGGTCGGCGAGGATCTTCTCCGTAATGGTCATTCCCATCAGACAACCTCCTTCTCTTCCTCTTTGGTTTCCTTTTCAGTGCTGGTTTCAAAGGTTTTCTCTTCTTTCTTACATCCCGTCTTAACTTCAACGCCATAGAGCTTTAGAACCTCAACGAACTCCTCACAGGTTATTGACTCCTTCTCAAGGAGCTTCTTAACGACCGCTTTCAGCGGTTCTTTATGAGTCTCTATGGTAGACTTAGCGATCTCATAGGCCTCGGTCAGTATCTTCTTGACCTCCTCGTCTATCTCCCTGAGGAGCTCTGGGCTCGTGTCTATGCTGTTGGAGACACCACCCAGGAATGGGTTGCTAACCTTCTTTATGGCTATGGGACCGACCTTCTCACTCATACCCCACATGGAAACCATCTTGTAGGCGAGTTCGGTTGCCCTCTGGAGGTCGTTCTCCGCACCGGTTGTTATGCCGTCCTTGCCGTAGAATACCTCCTCCGCAGCCCTTCCGCCCATCATAACCAGTATCCTGTTGAAGAGGTTCTTCTTATCGTATATATGCTTATCGTCTATGGGAAGCTGCTGTGTAACTCCCAGAGCCATTCCTCTGGGTATGATGGAGACCTTGTGGACGGGATCGGAGTCCTCTGTCATAAAACCCATCAGGGCGTGTCCTGCCTCGTGATAAGCTATCTTCTCCTTTTCCTTAGGAGATATAACCATACCTTTTCTCTCAAGACCCATCGTTATCCTGTCTATAGCCTCTTCCACCTCTTCCATGGATATAAGATCCTTACCCTTCCTCGCAGCGAGCAGCGCCGCCTCGTTCAGGAGGTTTTCAAGGTCTGCTCCCGTGAAACCGGGTGTAGCTCTCGCCACGAGCTCAAGGTCAACGTCGGGTGCGAGCTTCTTGTTCTTGGCGTGAACCTTCAGTATCTCGTACCTTCCCTTTACGTCGGGCTTTGGTATGAATATCTGCCTGTCAAACCTGCCGGGTCTGAGCAGTGCAGGGTCAAGTATGTCCGGTCTGTTGGTAGCGGCTATCACGATTATTCCTTCAGAGGTATCAAAGCCGTCCATCTCAACGAGAAGCTGGTTGAGGGTCTGCTCCCTCTCATCGTGACCTCCGCCGAGGTTGAGGGCTCCTCTCGTCCTGCCAACCGCATCTATCTCGTCTATGAAGATTATGCAGGGTGCGTGCTTCTTGGCTGTTTCAAAGAGGTCTCTCACCCTCGCTGCACCGACACCCACAAACATCTCCACGAAGTCTGAACCCGATATGGATATGAAGGGAACGTGGGCTTCTCCGGCTATCGCTTTTGCAAGCAGCGTCTTACCGACACCGGGGTCTCCGTAGAGGAGGACTCCCTTTGGGGGTCTTCCACCGAGCTTCTGGAACTTTATAGGGTCTTTGAGGTACTCAATGATCTCCTTTACCTCGTCCTTCACCTCATCTATTCCCGCCACATCACCGAAGGTAACTTTGGGTTTCTCCTCTATGTATACCTTTGCCCTGCTCTTTCCGAAGGAGAAGGCTCTGCCGGGACCGTTGGCGCCACCTCCACCGCTCATCTGCCTCATCAGGGCTATCCAGATACCTATGAAGAGGAGTATTGGGAGCCAAGATATGAAGAGGTTTATGAGCCATCCGGAGCCAGCGTCTCCAGCGTCAACCTCAACTCTGACACCCTTCTTAACGAGCTCATCCACCACGGTTGAGCCCGGAGGGATCACAGTCTCTATCCTCTGTCCCTCCTTTGTGGTAGCCACTATAGTCCTTCCCTTCACCTGAACGTTCTCTATCTTGCCTTCATCAACGAGCTGAACAAAGCTGTTGAGGGGAACCTTAGTGGCGAGGTCGTGCCTCTGCTCAAAGATGTTGAAGGCTACTATGGTAGCTCCTATTATCAACACCCATACGAAAAAGCTCTTGAACATCTGCACTACTATTCCTCCTTACGTGCGTCCGTAGAAATAGAAGATAGGCTTTCAACCCTTCTTTTTCAAGCAAAGGAGTTTGCCCTTCCTGACCGCTCTAAGACCTTCCCCGAGGTCAACCTCTCCACCCCTCTTCAGGAGGTTTCTTAGCTGCTCTATCTTTGAAAAATTTCTAACACCGGTGAAAAGCCTGAGCACACGCCTCTGAACTGCCACATGAGAACCCTGAAGCTCTTTAACCCTGAGACAGTTCCCTTCTTTAGCGCCCTTAAGGGCATTCATGGAAAGTTCTTCAAGCAGCTCGTTTTCATCCTTGAGTATCCTCCTCGTCCTTAAAAAGGTCTCCTCAAGGTTCGGGTTCATAGACTTTAGAACGGGTATAACTTCCATTCTGACTCTGTTTCTGAAGAACCTCGGGTCTGTGTTACTCGTGTCCTCAACCCACCTAAGACCTCTTGCTTCAGCGTAGGAGAGTATCTCCTCTCTCTTCACCCCATAGAGGGGTCTGACCACATCTCCCTCTCTCGGCTCAAAGGCGAGGAACCCTTCAAGCCCCGCACCCCTGGACAGCCATATAAGTGCTGTCTCCACGAGATCGTTAAGGTGGTGGGCTGTAGCTATAAGGTCGTAGCCCCGCTCGTTCTTTACCTTTCGCAGGAAAGCGTACCTCAGCTCTCTCGCCACCTCCTCAAGATTTCTCCCCTCCCTGCGAGCTACTTCTCCAACATCTTCCGCACCAACGAATATATCAAGCTCTCTGCTCCGTGCAAACTCCCTGCAGAACTCTTCCTCCTCGTCAGCCTCCTTCCTGAGACGGTGGTTGAAGTGAGCGAGGGAGAGCTTTTTAAGATTAAGAAAGTCTCTGAGTTCAAGGAGGGCATCCACGAGAGACACGGAGTCTACCCCACCTGAGAAGGCCACGAGCAATGAGCTGCCGGGAGGTATGAGTTTTTCCTCCCTCTGGAGTCTAACAACCTTTCTTATAAGGACGCTAACCTCTTTCATCGGTGAGCTTTTCCGTAAGTCTTTTCTTCACTTCTTCGTAATAGGGATAGGTGATCCCTTCACTCCTTATCCTTTCCACAAGCTCAAGAGCCTCCTTAACCTTTCCTTCTCTCTCCAGAAGGTAAACGTAAACCTCAAAGGCGTTTATCTGAGGGAGTTGACCCCCGGAGCGCTTTTTTAACTCTTCCCTGTACTGGGGATAGAGCTCAATGTCCTCCTCGCAGTATTTCTTCATCCTTTCAAAGTCTTTCAACTTCTGGGAAAGGAGCACCAGGTCGTTCAGTATGAGGTGAGCCTCGTAAGGAGTCCCATCCATCTTTAGAGCCTCGTTGTATAGCCACTCGGCGGTTTCGTAGTCTCCTTCAAGCAGAGCGGTCTGGGCTATGGTGGCGAGAAAAGTCCTCTTTGTGTACAAAGGGTTCTCCACATTTCCGCTGTCAAAGTGTTTAGCCTTGTAAGGGAAACTCAGGTTCTTTATCACCTTTACGGAGTAGTACTTCTTTATCTTCTTCTGCTCTCTCGCATCAAGGTTCTCATACCATTCCCAGAGGTCAAGGGCTTTCAAAAGCCCGCCCTTCTCCCTGAATATCTGAAAGACCTTGCCTATCATAGGCGCTTAGTATAAGCCCATCGTGGGGATTTTCAATAATTCTTTATCAGGAGCTCTATCTTTCTCCTCCTTCTGCCGTCACCTTTGCAATTTATGGCTCTGCTCGCCTCAAGCTCCTGTATGTAATAACCCCTGTAGAGACTCTTTATAAATTCAGTGTTGGAGTTAGAGAGCATCACGTAACACCCTTTTCTGTCAAGCTCTCTGAACACCTCCGCGAGCCTCTCCTGATCTTCTTCACTGAAATCGTTCCTGCTGTACTTTGTGAAGGAGGCAGTCCTTGAAAGAGGGTGGTAGGGAGGGTCTAAGTAAACGAAGTCCCCTTCACCGGCAAGCTTGCAGGTCTCCCTGTAGTCCTGACAGAGTATCAGCACGTTAGAGGAGTTAAGGAACTCCGATACAGCCCTGAGGTTGTCCCTGTCAAGTATCTTAGGGTTCTTGTACCTTCCGAAGGGCACGTTGAACATACCTTTGGAGTTTTCCCTGTAGAGCCCGTTGTAGCAGGTCTTGTTCAGATATATGAACCTGCTCGCCCTCTCAACGGGAGAAAGGGTTGAGGGGTCTAAATTCCTGATTTCGTAGTAGTAGTCCTCATCGTTCCTATGCCTCTCAAGGCTGGTTATGAGCTCCTCTACGTTGTCCTTTATCACGCTGTAAGCGTTTATGAGCTCACAGTTCGCATCACCTATGATGGCTCTATCAGGTAAAAGCGCAAACAGGAGCGCTCCTCCCCCAACAAAGGGCTCTATGTAGGTGTTAAATCTGGCTGGGACGTTCTTGAGGAGCACCTCCAACAGCTGTCTCTTCCCGCCAGCCCACTTCACAAAGGGCTTCGGCTTTTGGGCTGCACCGGGCAAGCTCGTCACCCTCTAAAGCTATAACCGGCGGAGTGGAGACTCTCACCCCCGGTCTCATCCCTCTTACAATCCTTCAAGGACATAGCCTCAACCGTCCTCCAGCTCACCCCTGAGATACTTATCGTAGGCTGATAGGTCAAAGTAGCCGTGCCCGGAAAGGTTGAAGAGTATCACCTTCTCCTCTCCCGTCTCCTTACATTTGAGAGCCTCGTCTATCGCAGCCTTTATGGCGTGAGAGGACTCGGGGGCTGGAACTATACCCTCAGTCCTTGCGAAGGTGAGTGCGGCTTCAAAGACCTCCGTCTGCTTGTAGGCAACCGCCTCTATATATCCAAGGTCGTAGAGTTTACAGACGAGCGGAGCATCTCCGTGATACCTGAGACCTCCGGCGTGTATCGGTGGGGGAACGAAGTCGTGTCCAAGGGTGTGCATCTTTATCAGAGGTGTAAGACCCACCGTATCACCGAAGTCGTACCTGTACTCGCCCTTCGTCAGCGTGGGACAGGCTTCAGGTTCAACCGCTATCACCCTGAGGTTCTCCCTGTCTCCCCTTAACCTATCCGCTATGAAGGGGAAGGACAGCCCTGCAAAGTTGGAACCTCCTCCCACCGCGCCGATCACTATGTCCGGATAGACTCCAGCCTCCTCCATCTGCCTTTTGGTCTCCAGACCTATAACCGTCTGGTGCAGGAGTACGTGGTTCAGGACGCTTCCCAGAGAGTACTTGGTGTCCTCTCTCGTCGCCGCCTCCTCTATAGCCTCGCTTATGGCTATACCGAGACTCCCGGGGTGCTCGGGGTCTTTTTCGTTGAACTGCCTCCCGGCGTTGGTGTAGGGACTGGGTGAGGGTATAACCTCTCCCTTCCAAGTCTCCATGAGTATTCTCCTGTAAGGCTTCTGGTTGTAGCTAACCCTGACCATATAGACCCTGCACTCTATACCGAAGAACTGGGTTGCAAAGGACAGGGCACTACCCCATTGACCTGCTCCCGTCTCCGTTGTCAGCCTTTTAACACCAGAGATCTTGTTGTAGTAAGCCTGCGCGACAGCCGTGTTGGGCTTGTGAGAACCGGGAGGTGAAACGCTCTCGTTCTTGTAGAATATCTTGGCAGGCGTCCCGAGGAACTCCTCAAGGCTCTTTGCCCTGTGCAGTGGAGAAGGTCTCCAGAGAGCATAGATGTCCATAACCTCGTCGGGTATCTCTATCCACTCCTTGTCGGAAACCTCCTGCTCTATAAGAGGTTCCGGGAAAATAACCGATAACTTCTCAGGGCTCATGGGCTCCTTGGTCTCCGGGTCAAGGGGTGGCTCAAGGGGTTCCGGCAGAAGAGGTATGATGTTCAGCCAACGCTTCGGTATCTCTGCTTCTGGAAGCACATACTTTCTCACGCTCAGCCCTCCTTAACTTCGCTGTTATTAAAGGGAATTTTAACTTGAAAAAGACGCTTCGCGTGTTAATTTTCTTTCTCCATGAAGCTCTGGAACCTTTATAAAGGCAGAGACTACAAGATAGAGCCCACCCTTGAAAGGATAAGAGAGGCGTCGGATTACGTGGGAAACCCCCAGAGAAATTACCCAGCCCTTCTCGTGGGTGGCACTAACGGAAAGGGCTCTTCCTGCGCCTTCTTAGAGAGGATACTGAGGGAGCACGGTCTGAAGACGGGGTGGTTTGTATCACCACACCTCGTGGACGAACGGGAGAGATGGAGGATAAAGGGAAGGTGGATAGAAGAGGAGACCCTTGAGTGGTACGTCAAGGAGCTGAAGGGCATATTTGAGAGGTTTAACCTAACCTACTTTGAAGCGGCCACGCTGATAGCCCTACTGTACTTCAGAGATGAAGGGGTTGACGTTGCCGTCATGGAGGTAGGTATGGGGGGCAGGTGGGACGCCACCAAGGTCAGCTCCGCTCAGGTGGTTGGCATAACGAACGTAGAGAGGGATCATACGAAATGGCTCGGAAACAACGTGGAGGAGATAGCCGAAGACAAACTGCATCTCTACAGAGAAGGCACACCCCTCGTGCTGGGAAATGCCCGCTATCCCCTCTACCCGAAGGCTCTTGAGATGGGTCTTGGAAACCTGGTGGTTGCAGGTGAGGACTACACCTACAGGGGATACGTAAGGAAAGGCAGAACCTTTTTAGAGGAGTACAGCTTTATGGATACGAACCTCAGAGAAGCTCAGCTGGGACTCCTCGGCAAGTGGCAGATTGATAACGCCGCCTTCGCTCTCACCATGGCAGGTCTCTTCATGGGCATAAAGGAGGATAAGACCAGAGAAGCCCTCAGACTTACGAGGTGGGAGGGAAGGATGGAGGTGGTCAGAGAAGACCCCCTGCTTATACTTGACGGCTCCCACAACCCCTATGCGGTAAACAAGGTTGTCAAAGAGGTGCGGAGGCTATTTCCAGAGGTCAGGTTCCTCTTTACAGGGCTCCGCGAGAAGGAGTGGGAGCTCTCCATGAGCCTGATAAGGAAATACACCGACTCAATATTCTTAGTTCAGGTTAGCCACCACAGGGGCGAGCCAGTAACTAACCTTTACAGGAAAGCGGTTGACATGGGATTCAAGGAGATCGTAGTCTTTGAGACCCCTGCGGACGCATGGAAGTGCCCAGAAAACTTATGTGCCGTGGGTTCTCTGTATCTCATAGGTGAAATTAAAGAAGCTTTTGCAGATACCGTTATATAAAATAGGGTTTAGCATGTATGTACTTTTTAAGCAGCCCATCTTTGACAAGGAGGGGAACGTAGCCTTCTACGAGGTTATGCTCAAGGACATAAAGACCAAAGAGTTCCCAAAGAACCTTGACCCTCTTAAAGCCACCTCAATAACGATAAACATCGTCACCGATGTGGGTCCGGAGAAGATAGGCAACGGCAAGCCCGTCTTCATAAACGTTCCCTCTCTATTTCTTGAAGCTACGATGTTTGAGCTCCTGCCACCGGAGTTCGTCGGCATAGAGCTGGTGGACAACAAGGACATAACCAACGAGCTCCTTAAAGCGGTCAATGAGCTAGTGGACAGGGGGTTCGTTTTCTGTATTGACGACTTCGGCTTTGAGAAGGTGAACTACCTCCCTCTCCTGAATAAGTGTCACATGGTCAAGATAAACTGGAAGGAGCTCGTTTACAGCAAGGAAGAGCTAACGGAAGTTATGGGTATACTGAAGGAGCTGAAGAAGGGGATAATAGCGAAGCACATAGAAACGGAGGAGGAGTACGACAGGGCAAAGAATGCAGGCGTTGACTACTTCCAGGGATACTACCTCTCAAAACCCATACCCATAAGGGACATAAGGAGCCTCTACTTTATGAAAGGAACGGTAGTGAAGCTCTACGAGGCTCTAAAGAACAGAGACCTGAAGAAGGTCGCAGAGGTAATAGAGCAGGATGTTGGGGCAACATACAGACTTCTGAGGTTCGTAAAGTCCCTCTACAGGGAAAGGGCGCACGACATAAACTCCGTTGAAGATGCCATTTCCTTCCTCAGCCTGAACAACGTTGCCAACTTTACCCTCGCCCTCGCCATAACAGAGCTCTTCGCCGTTCACGAAGAGGAAGAGCTTATAAAGAGGTCTCTCCTAAGGGCGAGTCTCTCGGAGGAGCTCGCCAAACTTTACGCACCCGGACTTGAAGAGAAAGCCTACATAACGGGGTTGTTCTCCCTGACGGATGAGCTCATGGGTGAGCACCCTCAGGAGATAGCGAGGGAGCTTGAGCTTGACGAGGACATAGTGGAGGCTTACGAGAGCAGATACAACGAGCTCGGGTTGATACTCTCGCTCGTGGAACTCTTAGAGGAGGACATGAGCAACGACGAGATAGTGGAGAAGGTCGCCAACATACTTAAAGCTCCAAAGACAAAGGTTAAGAAGGCTATACAGAACGCAAAGAAGATAACGAAAGAGATAACCTCAACGGGAAAGTCCCCCAGAAAGAGGAAGAAGAAGACTACTCGGTAGCGTAGCTGTGCAGTCCCGGGAAGTATAGGTTTATCGCGAAGAAGCATATAAGCACGGTTATAAAGCCGAAGACCACCATCCAAGCGACACGCTTACCCTTCCAACCCATCAGTTGCCTCGCGTGCAGGTAAGCTCCGAAGAAGAGCCAGACTATCAGAGACCAGACCTCCTTTGGATCCCAGCTCCAGTATCCTCCCCACGCCTCGTTAGCCCAGGCGGCACCGAGTATTATGGAGGCAGTCCAAACGGGAAACACTATGGCTATGGACTTGTAGGTGATCTCGTCCAGAACCTCCTTAGAGGGAAGGAACTTCTGGGCGAACTTTCTGTCCTTGAACTGTTCCTTAAGTAGGTATGCGACGGCACCTCCGAAGGCAACAGTGAAACCTGCATAGCCTATGAAAGCCGTAACCACGTGTATGTAAAGCCAGTAACTTCTAAGGGCGGGCATCAGGGGTTGTATGTCGGAAGAAGCCTTGAATATGGCGTAAGCTGAGGTGAAGAATATGAGCGGTGTTACGAAGGCTCCTATAAGCTTAAAGCCGTACTTCCTCTCTATGACCAGGTATATGCTACCGGCGACGAAGCTCCAGAAGGTAAGGGCTTCAAAGAGGTTACTCCAGGGCGGGTGAAAGAGTCCCATCTGGTAGCTCTCTATGCCACGGCGTATCATGCCCGTAAGCGTAAGCACGAGACCGAGGAAAAGGGTTCCGCTGGCGATCCTTCCGAGTATGCTCTCCCTAACGAGAAGGTAGGCTATGTAAACTAGGGAAGCGAGCCCGTAAGCGAGCATAGCAGACTTGTACCAGAAGGTATTTTCGTAGGGAAGCAGGGAGAGAAAACCGGAGGTGAGAACACCCCCGACAACGAAGAGTATATCCAAGGGAAGGCTTAAACGCTTCTTCTCTACAGCAACCTCTTTCATGGTCTCAATAATTTATTCCTTTTCCTCGGGTTTGACATCAAGCTTTATCTCTACGGATACGTCCCTGTGGGGTCGTATTGTTATGGTGTAAAGACCCACCTGCTTTATGGCGTGGGGGAATACAACGCTCTTCCTGTCTATCTCTATACCCTGCTCCTTCAAGGCGCTTACCACGTCGGAAGCGGTAACGGAACCGAAGAGCTTTCCAGCCTCACCAACGGGCTTGGTGACCCGAACTACAACACCCTCCAGCTTCTTGGCGAGCTCTTCAGCCTTCTTCTTTTCCCTCTCTATCTTCCTTCTCTTCTGCCTGAGCACTTCTTGAACATGTTTCACATTACCTTCCGTGGCTGGAACGGCATAACCTCTGGGAATTAGGTAGTTATTGGCAAATCCCTTCTTGACCTCAATAACGTCTCCAAAGAAGCCGTAACCCTCAAGGTCTCTGGTCAGCACAACCTTCATCCTGAACCTCCTGAACTTTAGACTACAACGTAGGGCAGTAACGCCAACTGGCGAGCCCTCTTTATCTGAAGAGCGAGCCTCTTCTGATGCTTGTTGCAGAGCCCCGTCTGTCTCCTTGACTTTATCCTCGCCCTGTCGGTCATGAACTGCCTTAACTCTTCGTAATTCTTGTAATCGGGCTCTTTCTTGTTCTCGCAGTAATAACAGACCCTTCTCCTGGCAGGTCTCTTAATTGCCATTTCAAACCTCCTCAATAAGTTTGGTCAGGTAATCAAGGGATTCAACAGGATACCACCTGCTTATCCTGAGCTGTTCCATTATTTTAGCACCTTCCTCATCCTCAGGCATCTTCTCTAAAGCCCAAAGTATGGATTGCCTGTACTGTCCGAACTCGGGAGCAAGCATTATAAGGTGAGAGCTCAGCTTCTCGTCGCTCTCGTATATCGGAACAACGCCTCCTTTAGACACGTTAGAAACCTGCTCCCAGAAATCTTTGTATAGAAAGCCGTAAGGGGCGATCCCTCTCGCCACATCGCTGAGGACGTTCTGCCACGAGTCCCTGTATTCAAGCTCGTAGTTAACCCCTTCTCTCTTGAGGATCCTCATACCGAGATAGCTGGCGAACTGGTTTTCAACGCAGAGAACCTTCTTTCCCTTTATAGCTCCAAGGGAAGGTTCCGCATCCTTGTTCGCTATTATGACGACCTCGTCGTAGTTGTCGTTCCCCGCAACTGGGATAAAGTCCCTCTCCACATGTAGCCTGAGGGCATCAAGGGGGTTGGAGTAGCTCATATCTATGTAGGAAAAGCTGTCGTGGTAACACTTGAACTCAAAGCACTGCTCCATAGTGAGATCAAGCCCTATCTGTTTTGATAGATAGGTTATGAAGTAGAGCCAGTTGACCTTGTTCTTGGTAGAGTCATGGGGGCACACGGCGACCTTCAGATGCATAGAACTCCCTCCCTAAAAAGGTATCTCGTCGTCCTCGTCAAAGGGCTCTTCTCTGGTGGTCTCTTCAAGCTTCTTTAGCTCTTCCTCTATGCGCTCGGCGCTCTGGTCGGAGGAGGTTATATCCTCTTCCTCAACTTCCTCTATTTTAGGTTTTCTTATTATCCTCACGGACTCAGCCACTATCCTGACCCTGCTGTAGCTCTTGCCGTCCTGACCAGTCCACCTGTCCTGGGTGAGCCTGCCCTCCAGAACCACTTGGTAACCCTTGGAAAGTCTCTCGGCGAGGTCTTCAGCCAGCTTACCGAACGCTTTCACGTCAAAGAAGTGGCTTTCCTCTTTCCACTCCTCGCCCTGCTTGTATCTCCTGTTCCACACGAGCCCGAACTCGGTAACCGCCGTGCCCGAAGGGAGAAACTTTATGACAGGGTCTCCAGAAAGCCTACCTATGAGCAGAACCTTATTTAGCACCCTTAACTACCTCGCTCTCCTTGATCTGGAAGTTCAGCCACCTTATTATGTCCTCGTTTATCTTGAACTGGAAGTCAAGCTCGTTGGGCAGCTCGGGGTTTTCTGTCTTGTACTGAACGAGGAAGTACCTGCCGTGGTTGAAGTTCTCAATCCTGTAGGCGAGGGTTTTGGTACCCCAGTCCTGGAAGTGGAGTATCTCTCCTCCCTTGGACTCAATGAACTTCTTGATCTCCTCCGCCTTCTGCTTCACCTCCTCTTCTGTGAAGGTGGGCTTGAGAACGAAGACGGTCTCATAGAACCTTACGGTCTTGTAGTGCCTGTGTCTTGGCATCTCTTACCTCCTGGTCTTTTTGGTCCCCTCTCCATAAGGGAGGGAACGAGGCATACCCAAATATTATAATACACGAGCACATGGATATAAGGGGAGAAACTCTAAAGGAGACGGGAAAACTTTTCTACGACCTTGCCAAAATATCCTTCGGACTTGGGCTGCTTTTGCCTGTCTTTAGAGGTAAGGTTAGCTTATATGGAGCATTGTTCGCCCTCAGCTCGGCTCTTGTGTTCTTTGTTATAGGGCTCATATTGATCAATAGGGGTGTAGGAGATGGATAATGTACTGATTTACTATCTGATACTTGTGGGGGGCATGGCTGCGGCAGGTTTGTTCGTATACTTCCTCGCCGTCAAAGGAGAGAAGTCCGCACACACGTAGTATCTAATACCTAAACCCACCCTCCAAGATGCTCTTGTAAAAGCTCTCGGGCAGGAAGGCGTACCTATGCATGTCTGCAGAATATATCTTGGTTTGAACCTTTACCTCTCTGGAGGGTTCCCTTACGGGATGTTTCTTTGAGGCTATGGAATAAGTCCACCAGTAGCCTGCGTATATGGGCACCACGGAGGTGTACAGGTCAACTATCGGGAAGACCCTCTGGAGGTTCTTCTGGACTTTCACCACCATGTCAAGGTGGTAGTGTATGGACTCGGTCTGCCCGACGAATATTCCGTCATCTTTCAGCGCCCTGTGGACGAATCTGAAGAAGTCTTCCGTGGTGAGGACGTGGGCGAAACCCACCGGGTCTGTGGAGTCCACTATGACCACATCAAACTCACCTTCGTAGTCTTGAATGTACTTGTAGCCGTCCTCGTTAACCACTATAGATCTGGGATCATCAAAGCCCGATGATAGGGTGGGGAAGAACTTCTTTGATACTTCTATGACCTCTTTGTCTATATCAACCAAGACAGCACGTTTTACGCTCTCGTGCTTGAGAACCTCCCTTAGAGTTCCTCCGTCTCCACCGCCTATTATGAGGACGTCCTCGGGATTAGGGTGTGCGTGTAGAGGAACGTGGGCGAGGTATTCGTGATACATAAATTCATACTTCTCGTCCAACTGAACAACGCCGTCCAGAACCAGCAGTTTCCCGAACTCAGGAGACTCTAATACAAGGATCTCCTGATAATCGCTCTTGGACTCGTAGAGAACCTTGTTCACCGCATAGCAGTGCCTTATGGGAGCGTAGGGGTCTCTCTCTATGAAAAAGACATCTTTCATCATATCTCTTCCTCATACACATTATACAGTCTCAGAAAGTCCTCCACCGATAGCTCCTCTACCCTCGCCTTGGGGGATATGCCCGCCTTTGAGAGTGTATCCTCCGGTAGTTTTTTCCTGAGCATCTTCCTCCTGTCCGCAAAGAGTTTGGTGAGAAATCCCTTGTATCTCTTCATATCAAGCTCCGGAGGAGCTTCCTTCCTAACACACCTTATTACTCCTGAATCAACCTTCGGTGGGGGAACGAAGAACCTCGGGGGGACGCTCATCACGTACTCAGTTTCGTAAAAGGTATTTAGGAAAACGCTGAGCCAACTTGCGGAACCCTTACCGCTCAGCTTGAGGGCAACCTCCTTCTGGAGCATGAGAACCGCAACAGATACGCATCTGTGATGGAAGACCACGTTCTCCACTATCAGAGATCCCACATTGTAGGGCAGATTGCCTACCACCTTTAGGTCTTCTCCGAGCGAGCAGAAGTCAAATTTGCTTGCGTCCGCCCTTATTACCTCAAGGCGGGAGTCTTCTATGTGGCTGAGTTTTTCCACCATGTCGGGATCAAGCTCAAGGACGTAGAGCCTTTTAAGGGGATGCTCAAGCAAGACTCTCGTCAGGTTTCCCGTCCCGCCTCCTATCTCTACCACTATATCTTTGCCCTCTATCTCAAGGGCGGAGGCTATTCTCTCAAGGACTCCTTTGGATACCAAGAGATGTTGCCCGTAGGACTTTTTAAGCCTTCCCATCCCGTAACAAGATAGGCGTATAATTACTCAGATGTTCAAGAAGGTTCTGATAGCCAACAGAGGAGAGGTAGCCCTCAGGATAATCAGGGCTTGTAAGGAGCTGGGGATAAAGACGGTTGCTATATACTCGGAGGCGGACGTCCGATCCCTTTACGTTAAAAAGGCGGACGAGGCTTACCTTATACCCGGAGATCCGATAAGGGCGTACTTAGACTACGTGAGGATAGTTGATCTTGCCCGTCAGGTTGGTGCGGACGCAATACATCCCGGATACGGCTTCCTTGCAGAGAACGCAGACTTTGCGAGGTACTGTCAGAGGAGGGGTATAACCTTCATAGGTCCCACACCGGATCAGATAGAGACCTTCGGTGATAAGGTAAAGGCTAAGAAGGTCATGTCCGAGGCGGGTCTTCCCGTCGTCCCGGGTGTGCCCGAGCCCATAACCGATGTGGAAGAGGCTCTAAAGTTTGCGAGAGAGATAGGCTTTCCCGTGATCTTGAAGGCTGCCTACGGAGGCGGCGGTAGGGGTATGCGGGTGGTGTACTCGGAGGAAGACCTCAAGACAGCCTTTGAGTCCGCTTACAGGGAGGCGGAGACCTTCTTCGGTAAGGGAGACATATTCGTAGAGAAGTTCATAGACAATCCCAAGCATATAGAGGTTCAAGTCCTCGGAGATAAGTACGGAAACATAATACATCTCGGAGAAAGGGACTGCTCTATCCAGAGAAGGCACCAGAAACTCATAGAGATAGCACCGTCTCCAGCTCTCCCTCAAGACCTTAGGATGAAGATCCTCGGCAACGCCGTGAGATCCCTCATGAAGGTAGGCTACGAGAACGCCGGGACTCTGGAGTTCCTCGTGGATACCAGAACGGGTGAGTACTACTTCATAGAGATGAATACGCGCCTTCAGGTGGAGCACACCATAACCGAGACCATAACGGGTATAGACATTGTGGAGGCGATGATAAAGATAGCTGCTGGAGATCCTCTGCCCATACTCCAGAGCGATGTAACCTTCAGAGGGTACGCCATAGAGTTCAGGATAAACGCAGAAGACCCGAAGAAGAACTTCGCACCCTCGCCGGGAAAGATAACCGCTTACTACTCTCCCGGCGGACCCGGTGTCAGGATAGACGCAGGCGTTTACAAGGACTACATAATCCCTCCCTATTACGACTCCATGATAGCCAAGATGACCGTCTGGGCTCTGACGTGGGAGAAGACCGTGTCCCGTTCAAGAAGGGCTATTGATGAGTTCATAGTTAGGGGCGTTCCCACAAACATACCTCTATATAGGGAGATAATCAGGGATCCCGACTTCCTCAGAGGTGACTTCGGGGTTAAGTTCCTTGAGGAGAAGATACAGAACGGTGAATATGACTTTGAGATAGAGGGAGAGGTGGACAAGGAGGACATCGTCCTCGCTATCTCTGCGGCTATCGCAGCCCACTACGGCCTGTAAATTATCCGTGCTGGTTCGCTTTCAACACCGAACTCGTTAACCGAACGAACTTCGTAAACAGCCTCACCCTCCGGCACTCTGTCAACGAACACGTTATTCCTTAAAGGTCTCCGTGTAAGGAGTTTCCCGTTTCTGAAAACCAGGAAGCCAACCTTTTCCTCCTCCGTCCACCAGTAGAGGTAGAGTTTGTCGCCCTTGACAACGAGTCTAAGGTGTTCCGGTTTCGGAGGTTTAGGGGGCTTCCTTGGGGGAACTTCCACCACGACAGGCTCGCTCTCCACACCGCCAACCACCATGGTTATTGCAACTCTATAGGGGTTCAACCTCCTCTCAAGGGAAAGGCTGTCACCCTTGACCTCCTTGACGGGCTCGGGGAGGAGCTCTTCTTCATAGGGATAAACCCTGTAAGTTCCCCCCTCCTCAAAGAGGACTCGGACATACTCCTCACGGACTTCAAGCTTGAGCCTGGGTCTCTTATGAGGAGAACCTCCAACGCAGGCGAGCTCCTCCTTACCCTCCAGGTGTTTTACAGAGAAGCAGAAGCGTCCGGGTTCTTCCCTCACATAAAAACCTTTCCTTTTCAAAAATCCTTCGGGAACAATTTTCTCGTTCTTAGGAATCAGATAAACTTTATTTCCTATTCTTGACAGCTTATACTCGGGTTCTGGCAGAGGTTTGACGTCCCCTTTTATGCCACAGGATAGGAAGAAAAGTAAGTTTAAAAGGAGAAAACTTCTCTTAAAAATTACCCAATTCATGTTTAATTTAAATTATAAATCCCGATAAAGGGCAAGTAAAAACCAAAACTCCCGAGGACTTGACAAGAGACGAAAATTATCTAAAATAAACCCTGCTAAATTCAGGGCTGAAGGTTAGCCGTTTTTCGCTCTGTAACGTAAAGGAGGTGGGTAAGATGCAAAAAAAGGTTAAATATATCATCAAGTTGGACTTAATCCCCCAGTTAAAGGATAGAGAGAAGGAAGAGCTCAAGCAGGTGACGGATAAATTCGCCTTCAGAACCAACGATTACTACAACTCCCTTATAAACTGGGACGACCCCGAAGACCCGATAAGAAGGATAGTCATACCTACCACGGAAGAGCTGGACGTCTGGGGCAAGCTGCACGCCTCAAACGAGAGCAAGTACATGAAAGTCCACGGGCTTGAGCATAAATACCCGGACACAGCCCTGCTACTCGTGACGGACGTTTGCGGGATATACTGTAGGTTCTGTTTCAGGAAGAGACTCTTCATGAACGACAACGACGAGGTGGCAAGGGACGTCTCGGAGGGACTTGAGTACATAAGGAACCACCCCGAGATAAACAACGTCCTCCTCACGGGCGGAGACCCGTTGGTGCTCGCCACTTTCAAGTTAGAGAAGACCCTCAAGGCTCTTGCGGAGATACCCCACGTTAGGATCGTGAGGATAGGTTCAAAGATGCTGGCGGTGAACCCCTTCAGGGTGATTGACGACCCCTCCCTCCTTGAGCTCTTTGAGTGGTTCAACACCGAGACGGGCAAGAAGCTATACCTTATGAACCACTTCAACCACCCCAGGGAGCTGACCAAGGAAGCCCGCAAAGCTGTAGAGCTCGTCCAGAAGACGGGAACCACCCTAACCAACCAGACCCCCATACTCAAGGGAATAAACGACAACGAGGAGACCCTCAGGGAGCTACTTGAAGAGCTTTCCTTCATGGGAGTGCCACCCTACTACGTCTTCCAGTGCAGACCCACCGCAGGCAACAAGACCTACTCCACCAAGATAGAAGAGACCATAGACCTCGTTGAGTCCGTCAGATCAAAAGTTTCGGGACTCGCCGCAAGGGTCAGGTATGTGATGTCCCACGAAACGGGCAAGATAGAGATACTCGGAAAGGGCAGCGACCTTATATTCTTCAGATACCACAGAGCAGCTGATCCGGAGAACGCAGGCAAGTTCATGATCTACAAGAGAAACCCCGACGCCCACTGGTTTGACGATTACAAGGAACTGGTGGAGGAGTACAAGGTTGAAACCCAGGAGCAGTTCGTATAACTTTTCCTGATATGGAGGTATCCCCCTTTTACATACTTCTTGCCAAGCTGGAAGACGAGATATCCTTCCAGCGTAAGGTTATAAACACCTTCATGTTTGCCCAGCAGAAGTCCTCACCGGAGATAACCCTAAAGACCATAGACATACTGCGGAGGCTCACCCAGAGCTTCCGCCTCATCGCCCTCGTCATTGAAGAAGTGGAGTCCATGGCGGACAAGTACATGAAGGAGCAGGCTCTACTACTGAGCTCGGAATGTCTCTCCCTGTCCTCTCTGCTGCTGCCCGCCCTTGAGGGTATGTCCCCCATATTCCTTGACAGCCTGAGGGTTTACGAAGAGCCTATCCTTGAGAGGATAGAGTCCGTCGCCGAGTTCATAGAGAACTCCCTTCAAGACCAGGAGGAGCTTGCCACCGACGAGCTCGCCCAGACCATAGAGGACATAATGAGAACCCTTGAGTACCACATAAAACTTGGGGAGAGGGCTGTGGCAAAGATAATCTAATATACTCCTGATGGAACTCTTCATAGTTGAGTCCCCCACCAAAGCTAAGACAATACAGAGGTTTTTGGGTAAGGATTTCGTGGTGAGGGCTACCTTCGGACACGTTAAAGACCTCCCTCCCAAGGAGCTCGGTGTTGATGAAGAGACCCTTGAGGCTAAGTACGTATACCTTAAGGGCAAGAAGAAGGTGATGGACACCCTCAAGAAACTCGCCAAGACAGCCCATTCCGTTTACATAGGCACAGACCCGGACAGAGAGGGAGAAGCCATAGCTTACTTCGTCAAGGAAGAGGTAGTCAAAGTAAACGGGAACGTAAGGAGAGTTGTCTTCTACGAGATAACCCCCTCTGCCATAAAGGAGAGTCTCCAGAACGCTGGCGATGTGAACATGAACATGGTTCAATCCCAGTTTGCCCGGAGGATACTTGACAGACTTATAGGCTACAGGGTCTCTCCTCACCTGTGGAAAGCGCTGAGGAACTACAAATTATCCGCAGGCAGGGTTCAGTCCCCCGCACTGCGTCTGGTAGTTGAGAGGGAGAGGGAGATAGAGAACTTCAAGGTCAAGAAGTACTACTATGTGAAGGCTGTCCTTGAAAAGGACGGTAGAACCTTTGAGGCGGTTTACGACTACAGGTATGAAAACCCCTCCGATGCCAAGTTGATAGCTGAGCGCATAAAGGACGGCATTTATGCCGTAGTTAAAGTTGAGGATAAAGAGGAGAAGGTCGCCCCTCCGAAGCCCTTTATAACATCGTCCCTCCAGAGCGATGCCAACGCAAAGCTTGGGCTGCCGACGGAGAAGACCCAGAGTTTAGCCCAGAAGCTCTACGAGTGGGGTGTTATAACCTACCCGAGGACGGACAGCTACCGTATGAACCCAAAAAAGGCAAAGGAGTTTATGGCTTACATAGCGAATACCTTCGGTGAAAAGTATGTGGGGAGGCTCAGAAAGTTTAGAGAGAAGCCTACCTCTCAGGGAGCCCACGAGTGCATAAGACCAACGGGTTTAAAGGACAGAAAGTTAAGCGGATATATGGGAGCTCTCTTCAGGCTGATAGTGTCCAGGACTCTCGCCAGCTTGATGGCAGACATGCTACTCCTGAGACGCAGGGTTGATATTGAGGTCAGCTCCCCCCACCTGAAAACCCCGCTCACTCTCAAGGCTAAGGGTCTTGAGGTTAAGTTTGACGGCTGGAGCAGGGCTTATCCCGCTGAGATCAAGGAGGAGAAGCTACCTCAGCTGAAGGAAGGCGACATACTGAGGCTCGTTCGGGTTTACGTGGAGGAAAAGCAGACCCAACCCCCACCGAGGTACACCGAAGGTAGTTTGATAAAGACCCTTGAAAAGCTCGGCATAGGAAGACCCTCCACCTACGCCACGATAGTAAAGACCCTTAAACAGAGGGGTTACGTTAAGTCCTATCGGAGGAGCCTGAAGCCTACCGACATAGCTTTTTCCGTGGTGGACTACCTGATGGAACATTTCCCGGTTCTTATGGATTACGGCTTCACAGCCCACATGGAAAAAGCCCTTGACGAGGTTGAAGAGGGTAAAAGGTTCTGGAAGGACGTGGTCAGGGAGTTCTTCGGTAAGGTTATGGAGGCTGTTGTTTAAAGTGGCCCAGGGCGGAATCGAACCGCCGACACCCCGGTTTTCAGCCGGGTGCTCTACCAACTGAGCTACCGGGCCTCAAAGTTAGATATTATAGCCCTATAATAGTGCCATGGCAATAAGGATAACCCCCTGTGGCGCCGCCAGAACGGTTACGGGGAGCTGTCACCTCGTTGAGGTGGAAGGAACTAAGCTCCTGATTGACTGCGGCATGTTTCAGGGGGAGGAGGAGGAGAAGAACTACGAACCCTTTCCCTTTGAACCGGGAGAGATAGACTTTCTGATACTGACCCACGCCCACATAGACCACTGCGGGAGGATACCCCTTCTGGTCAAGGAGGGCTTCAAGGGAAAGATACTCTGCACGAGACCCACAGCCCAGATAGCGAAGATAATGCTCTTGGACGCCGCAAAGGTCATGCACGAAACTTACAGGAGCAGGCTAAAGAAGGCGGAGAGGCTGGGAGAGGTCGTCAATCCGCCCCTATACGAGGAGCTTGACGTCCTGGACAGCTTTGAGTTCTTCTCAACCCCCTACCTTGAGTACGAAAGGGAGTACCAGCTCGGAAAGGAGCTCAGAGTTACACTGTGGGACGCCGGACACATTCTCGGCTCATCCTTCGTTGAGCTTAAGGTAAAGGACAAGGTGTTCACCTTCTCGGGGGATCTCGGCAACAGGGGAAAGCCCATCGTAAGAGACCCTTCACAGCCACCACCATCGGATTACGTGTTCATAGAAACCACCTACGGTGACAGGAACCACAGGAGCTTTAAAGAGTCAAAGGAAGAGTTTGAAGACGCCGTCCTCAAAACGCTCTACAGGGGGGGTAACGTCCTCATACCCTCCTACGCCCTTGAGAGGGCTCAGGACGTACTCTTCGTCCTGAGGGAAATGTATGAAAGGGACATACTCCCCGAGTGTCAGGTCTTTCTTGATAGCCCCCTTGCCATAAACGCCACCAAGATATTTCTTCAGAACCCTGAGTTCTTTGACAGAGAGACTTACAGGATATTTAAGGAGAGAGACCCCTTTAGCTTCCCCTACCTGAAGTTTACGAGAGACGTGGAGGAGTCCAAAAAGATAAACGACATAAAGAGCGGGGCGGTGATAATAGCGGGGAGCGGTATGCTCACGGGAGGCAGGATACTCCACCACCTCAAGCACAACCTCTGGAGAGAAGAGTGCAGTTTAATATTTGTGGGCTACCAGCCCAAGGGAACGCTCGGCAGGAAGATAGTGGACGGAGCAGATAGGGTCAAGATACTCGGAGAGGAGATAGCCGTGAAGGCTGAGGTTTACACCATAAACGGCTTTTCCTCCCACGCCGACCAGAGAGAACTTACCCAGTGGTTGTCCCACGCAAAACCCCAGAAAGCCTTCCTGGTGCACGGGGAAGAGGACAAGATGGCTGTTTTCTCCGAACATATAAAGAAAGTTATCGGTCTGGACTCTCACGCTCCTGAATTTGGAGAAAGTCTGGAATTTTAGTGGCGTCCCCGGGAGGACTCGAACCTCCGACCTCGAGATTAGGAATCTCGCGCTCTATCCGCCTGAGCTACGGGGACAGCCAAGAGAAAAGTATAAGCCCTCAGGGGGTCTTTTTCAAGAAGAACTCCACGCTGCTGAGGTTACAAGTCCTTGACGCGACTTAGAAATAAGTTAAATTTAAGACTTGGCTCAGTTGAAGGGGGCGACTGGTTTCGACGGGGTCTGATGGTCCCCGGGGAGCAGGCAGGGTGGCAACCTTAACAGCCGTTAACAACACTTCCCGAAGCTGAAGTCGCTCTCGCTGCCTAATTAAAAGGCAGCGCGCCTCAGGGAGGTTCGCCTCTGGCTGACCTGAAGGCGTCAGAGAACAGAGGCTCTGGAGACCCCGACGCACGGTGAGGGGTTTCCGAGAAAGGCATCCGTGCTCCCCTCGGAGAGCCTGCCCGTGGGCAACCCGAGGGCAGAACTAAACACGGGCTAAGCCTGTAGAGCCCCGGACAGGACCATCGTCCTCGGACGCGGGTTCGATTCCCGCCGCCTCCACCAAACCTATGGCAAAATACCTCGTAGATGCACTTTTCAGACTTTTCCACACACAGGGATAGGTTTATCTACACGTTCACTTTTGTTGGAGTAAGTTCAACCTTGGTTTTCGGCGTGATGCAACATCTCAAAGTAGGAAATTATGCCTCAGCCCTGTTTGAGTTATTCCTATCCCTAATAGGGTTACTCAACGCTGTTTATTACAGCCGTAAAAGAAACTACGACTTAGCTTCTACAACGATCCTTGTCCTGATGGTCACAATGCTCTCTTTCCTGTCAATAACTGGAGGACTGAGAGGAACAGGGCTTTACTGGATATATACCTTCCCGCTGCTCGCCTTCTTTATGAAACCCATTAGGCAGGCTTTCGTGTGGAACGGAGTTCTTATCCTGTCCATACTTACCCTGTACTGGCTGGGACAGCAGGGAGTAATTAACTTCTTTTACAACTGGTTAGAGTTAAGGCAGGCTCTTGGAGCTTACATGGCGGTTCTCCTGCTCTCCCTATTCTATAGCCTGATACTTAACGGTCTTTTAAGAGACCTTAAAACCCGTGCGACAGTTGACATGCTGACAGGTCTTCACAACAGGGCATTTGTGTTTGATACCCTTGCAAAGCTCATAGATGTGGTGAAGAGAAAGAAGGATATTACCTACTGCCTTGCTTACCTTGACCTTGACAATTTCAAAAGGGTGAACGACTTATACGGGCACGGTGAGGGAGATAGCGTCTTGAGAGAGGTAGCTCAGATAATCCAGGAAAGTTTCAGGAGTGGAGATGTGGTGGGCAGGATAGGAGGGGACGAGTTTATAGTTATCGTCTACGACTGCAGAAAGGAAGCCCTATTAAAGAGACTTGACAGCATAAGAAAAAGGATAGAAGGCACTTTCAGCAAGTATGGACTCTCCATAAGTTACGGAGTTGTAACTGTGCCGGCGGAGGGCACGGACATAAACATGGTTCTCAAGCTCGCGGACAAGCGAATGTATGATATGAAACGGAGAAAAAAGGAACTAAATTATCCCCAGGAGGAAAAGGAATGAAACTGAGAAGCGACGTTGTAAAGAAAGGTATAGAAAGGGCACCTCACAGGGCGCTGTTGAGAGCTTGCGGGCTTTCGGAGGAGGACTTTGACAAGCCTCTGATAGGTATAGCCAACTCATACATAGACATAATTCCCGGGCATGTCCACCTGAGAGAGTTCGTGGAACCCATAAAGGAAGAGGTCAGAAAGGCGGGAGGAGTTCCCATAGAGTTCAACGTGATAGGCGTGGACGACGGGATAGCGATGGGACACTACGGGATGCACTACTCCCTGCCCTCAAGGGAGCTGATAGCGGACTCCATAGAGACGGTGGTAAACGCCCACCAGCTTGACGCCCTTATATGCATACCCAACTGCGACAAGATAGTTCCCGGAATGTTGATGGGAGCTATGAGAGTGAACGTCCCGACCATATTCATCAGCGGGGGACCTATGCTTGCAGGGGAGCACGAGGGTAAGAAGATAGACCTTATCTCCGTCTTTGAAGGTATAGGGCAATTGAAGAGCGGACAGATAACGGAGAAGGAACTTCAGGTCATAGAACAGAACGCCTGTCCCACCTGCGGAAGCTGTGCTGGTATGTTCACAGCCAACTCTATGAACTGCTTAACGGAGGTCTTGGGACTTGCCCTACCGGGTAATGGAACCATACTCGCCATAGACCCGAGGAGGGAGATTCTCGCAAGGACTGCTGCGAGGAAGATAATGGAACTCCTTGAGAAGGACATAAAGGCAAAGGATATACTCACCGAAGAGGCTATAGACGACGCCTTCACCGTGGACATAGCCATGGGCGGTTCCTCCAATACGATTCTTCACCTCCTTGCAATAGCCAGAGAGGCGGGTATTGAGTACGACCTCGCCAAGATAAACGAGATATCCAAGAGAACGCCTACTATATGCAAGATAGCGCCTGCTTCTCATTACCACATAGAGGACTTGGACAGGGTAGGAGGCATACCCACAATAATTAGGGAGCTATCTAAGAAAGAGGGACTACTGCATCTGGACAGACCCACCGTGAGCGGAAAGACCCTCGGTGAGATAGCTCAAGAGGCGAACGATGCGGACGGGGAGGTGGTAAAGAGTGTGGATAGCCCTTACTCGGAGGACGGAGGAATAGCCATACTCTTCGGAAACCTCGCACCCGAAGGCTCGGTGGTCAAGACCGCCGGTGTGGTGGAAAGCATGCTCAAGTTTAAGGGCAGGGCTATATGCTTTGACTCTGAGGAGGAGGCGATAGACGGGATATTGGGAGGCAAGGTGAAACCCGGACACGTGGTAGTGATAAGGTACGAGGGTCCCAAGGGGGGTCCCGGCATGAGGGAGATGCTCTCTCCCACCTCCGCCATAGTGGGTATGGGACTCGGAGACAAGGTCGCTCTTATAACGGACGGAAGATTCTCCGGAGGAACGAGGGGAGCCTGCATAGGTCACGTATCACCCGAAGCTGCGGCAGGGGGCGTAATAGGAGTCGTTCAGGACGGGGACGAGATACTCATAGATATACCCGAGAGAAGGCTGGAACTTCTGGTATCCGAGGAAGAGCTTCAGAAAAGGCTTGAGAACTTCAAACCCAAGCAGAAGGATATACCCAGCTCTTGGCTCAGGAGGTACTCCAAGCTCGTCACCGACGCCTCTAAGGGTGCCATACTGGAGGCTTGATGAGCCTCTTCGTCCCTCTCTTCCTTACCTTTTACTCCCTCGTTCATTACTACCTCTACCGGAAGGTCTCTCAGGCTTTTTCGCTCTCCGGGAAATGGAGGTTGGTTTTAGCTCTCTTCCTTTCCTCGGCGGTCATATCGCCCGTCCTCTGGAGGGTGCTTGATAGGAACGGCTTTGTGGAAATATCAAGACCTCTCGCCCTCGTGAGTCTCCTCTGGATGGGTTTTGTCATTTACTTCCTGCTGGTTGGTCTGATAATTGACCTCTACCGAAGGTTTCACTCTCCCACGCCCGAAAGGGCGTTCTTTATAACCCTCTTCCTCGCCTTAATCCTCAGTGCTTACAGCCATGCGGAGACCTACTACCTGCAGGTCTACAGGTTCACCATAGAGACTCCCAAGCTACCGGAGGGCAGGGAGATAAAGATATTGCATATATCCGATATGCACTTGGGTCCCGTGATGGGGGAGGAAAGGATAGCCATGGTGGATAGGGTTTACAGGGAGGAGAAGCCGGACATCATAGTTGCCACGGGGGACATGGTGGACGGGAACATGAGGGGGCTTGACCACCTCGCACGAAAGCTGGCGAATATAAACCCTCCCTTGGGTAAGTTTGCGGTCTTGGGAAATCACGAGTTCTACGTGGGGCATGATCAGGCTATTGACTTCTTGCAGAGGGCTGGGTTCAGGGTTTTGAGGGGTGAAATCACCGCCGTAGGCGGTCTTTTAAACATAGCAGGAGTTGACGACCCTGACGGCAAAAGGCTCGGATACGAGGCGTTCACCGACGAACTGGCGGTCTTGAGGAATGCGGATACCTCCAAATACACCCTTCTCATAAAGCACAGACCTGAGGTGAGGAGGGAGGCGCTACCTTACATTGACCTCGTCCTTGCGGGGCACACCCACGGGGGTGTTCTCTTCTTCGTGGGCTATACCGCTCTTAGGCTCCTCTTTGAAACGGACAGGGGCATAAAGGAACTCGCTCCAGGCAAGTTCATAGCGGTGAGCAAGGGCTTGGGAACCGGGGGACCTCCCATGAGGCTCTTCTCTCCTCCCGATGTGATGATAATAACCATCAGAGGTCAATCTCCACGACCTTCTCCCTTGAGGTCTCCCCTCTAAGTATCCTCACCGCACCCTTCCTTACACCGTAATGTTTGGCGAGGAGCTCTATGAGTCTCTCGTTAGCCTTTCCCCTCTCGGGCGGGGCGCTTACCCTGACCTCAAGCTCCCCCGGAGATACCTCCCTCACACCTTCCCTCTTTGAGGAGGGTTTTACCTTCACCTTCAGCTTCATGAGAGCGTCTTCATCCAAACGAGGAGTTCCTGGAGACGCATGGGTTTGGCGATATAGTAGCCCTGACAGTAATCTATACCCATTGAGCGGACTACCGTAAGCTCTTCCTGGCTCTCTATAAACTCGGCGACCGTCCTGGTCTCAAGTCGCTTGCTCAAGACCGATATTATGTCCACCACCTTCCATATGGCGTGGGAACTGAGCACCTCCCTCACAAGGGAGCCGTCTATTTTAAGTATCTTCAGGAGACCCCTGTCAACGAGGTCTGCGACCAGCTTCAGGGAGGAGTACCCCGTGCCGAAGTCGTCAACCGCAAGGGTAACGTGCCCGTTCTGGGCTACCCTGACAACGGCATCGGTGTTCTCAAGGAGTTGCTGTTCCGTCAGTTCAACCACTATGTTCATATCGCTCATGTCCCTTATGAAATTACAGAGCCTCTCAAGGTACCTGTCGGAGTTGAGGGAACGGGAGCTCACGTTTATGTAAAGAGTTCCAAGAACATCCAACTCCTCCCTCTGGTCAAGGAGTCTTTCAAGTATGAGGGTGTCAAGTTTCTCCACGAGCTCAAGCTCGTATATGAGGTCTATGAAGACGCCCGCGGGTATAAGCTTCTCCCCGTTCCTGAGCCTTGCGAGAACCTCCGCACCGACCACCCTGCTCGTGTTATTGACCTCAACTATGGGGTGGTACACGAGCTCAATCTCTCCCCTCTCAATCTTGTCCTTGACCTTCTCAACGTTCCTGTACTTCTCGTTTATCCAAGCTATTATCTCCTGGCGTCTCTCTTTACCCACGGACATGCTGGAGTGCTTCTCCTGCTTCTTTGCCTCGTCCTTCAGGAAGGAAAGTATGTCCCTGAGCTCACTCTCCACGAGCTCCACGAAGGGCTCAAGCTCAAGGGTGGCTATGGAAACAGAAACGGGTATCTTCTTGCCCTCTATCTCAAGCTCCGATGTGAGTTCCTCCCTCATTCGCTCAACCAGTTTTACTATCTCATCCTCCGAGTAGTCCTTGTTGAACATGAAGAAGTTGGAGGTGACCCCCTTTATGAGTAGAGTCCTGCCCGTGTCTCCCGAGGTGAGTTCCCTGAGCCTGTTGCCTATCTCCTTAAGGATTGCATCCCCCACCTTCTCGCCGTGGGTTCTGTTTATCTTCTTAAGTCCTATGACGTCTATTGCCGACACGTACTTGTAGCCCTCCTCCCTTGAGAGACCGTGGGCGAGCTTGAAAAAGTTACCCTCCGGGTCTGAGTAGGCGAGGAAGTAAAGTTCAGATATGGTCTTCAGCAGCTTGGCGACCAACTCCGTGAGGTCTTTAAAGACCCTGTAAGCCTGGTAGTAGGCGCCCTTGGTATAGAAGGCGTAAAAGCTGTTTGCTGTATCGTGGATGAGGGCGTGGAGGTTGTGGATGTAGGTGCACATGTTGGCGTCAAGGCACACGAACAGAGCTTCGGGAAAATCAAGAACCTCCGTAAACTCACACTCCTGGGCGGAGATCAGAGGGAAGTCCGTGAAGTCGTCCTTCTCAATACAGTCCGCTATCCTGAGAAACCAGCTCTTGTGCACGCTGTAGAGCAGTCTGTCCGCAAAGAGGGAGTTCTTGAAGTTCCTCAGAACCTTTACGTCCTTCCTGAGGTATATCTTGGCTATCTGATTTACGAGATCTTCCAGATACCTCTTGAACCTGAGGACGAACTCCTGAGAGTAGTCCTCCTCTATCAGCTTCTCCATGAGCTTGCTCTTCATCCTGTCTATGTTCCAGGCTACTACCGTGTAGGGGACGTCAATTGAGGTGTAGAGTTCTTCAAACCTTCTGGAGAAGTCGGCAGCCTCACCTTCCCAGTTCTCTATATACTCTGAGAGGAGCTCCCTCTGGCGGTCTATCAGCTGGGTCAGGTTCTCCTCCGAACCAACGAGGTTCCTTATGAACTCGTTATCGCCGAGTTCAGTTTTGATCTCCTCAAATATCTCCTTCAGGTAGTTCTGCACGCTCCTTATCTCCTCCAAGGGGAAACCTCCGGCAGTGGTGTTTTATGTTCATGGGTTTATTTACTCCTCCGGTATCTCTCTCTCACTCCTGTAAAGGACTGTGTAAACCACGGTGAAGCCGTCTATCCCGTGCTCCCTCGCGTGGGTGACCTTGACATCTATTACCTCTCCCCCCTCGTCATATATGGCGTCCAGAACTTCGTTGAGCTTGTCGGTTATCTCAGAGGTCGTTCCCTCAATGTCAACAACTATGGCGTTCACCCTCATCACTTTTACCTATTATAGTTAGTTGAGGTAGCCCATGCCCAGGTTCAGGATAAAGAGGAAGCTCAAGAGGAGGCTTAGGAGGAAGAGGGAACCCAAGCTCATAGAGATATACCAGAAGAGGTTTATAGAAGCCCTGAGGGAGCTGAGGATACCTCTATTCATGCTTCATACCGCCCTGTCCGTCGGCACGATAGGCTACATGCTCCTGTCGGGAGGGGACTTCATAAACTCCTTCTACATGACCGTGATAACGATAGGCACCATAGGTTACGGTGAGGTGGTAGCGGGAAGCGAGACGGTCTACGGTAGGGTCTTCACCTCCATATTAGCTTTAATGGGAATAGGCGTCTTCACCACATCGGTGACCGTGATCGTGAGGCTCTTCTTCAAGGAGGATATAATTAAGCTCTACAGGGCTATAAAGATGCTGAGGGACATAGAGGAGCTTGAGGGGCACTACATAATCTGTGGTTACGACAAAACCTCCGCCTGGCTCGCCCGAACCCTCAAGAAGAGGAAGATAGAGTTCGTGGTCATAGACAGCAGGGAAGAGGCTATGAAGTACCTGCAGGAGCACAACATAAAGCACTTCATAATAGAAGAGCCCTACAAGAGGTCTGTTCTGTTATCCGCAGGCATAAAGAGGGCGAGGGGGATGATAGTGAACCTCGGGGACGACGCTAAGAACATAGCGGTGATAGTCACAGCGAGGCTCATAAGACCTTCCAAGGAGGAGTTCTATATATACTCCTTCGCCTCAACGGACGGAACTTCGGAAAAGCTGGAGGAGCTCGGGGCAAATAGGGCTGTCGTTCCCAACAAGCTCCTCGCAACGAGGCTTGCCGCCTACATATTCCATTCGGGTTCAGCCTTCATTTCCGACCTCTTTGACAGGATAGCCTTCGGTGAAGAGACGGACATAGACATTCTTGAGCTCAAGGTAGAACCGGGCTCGCCTCTGATAGGGAGGAAACTGAAGGAGATAGACCTCAGGAGAGCTTTAAAGGTTACCGTTATAGCCATAAGGAAGCCGGATGGCTACCTGGACGTCACCGTGACCGGAGAGACGGAGGTGGAGGAGGGAGACACCCTGATACTCTTCGGACAGCCCAAGAACCTGAGAAAAGCCCAGAAGGTTCTCATGGAGGAAGCCTCAAGGGTTCTGGAGGGAGAGATATGAGGTACAAGAAGATAATCACAGACTTCTTCATCCTGATGGCGCTTACCACGAACATAAGCTTC
The DNA here is from genome assembly GCF_000171895.1 of Hydrogenivirga sp. 128-5-R1-1. NCBI lineage: Bacteria > Pseudomonadati > Aquificota > Aquificia > Aquificales > Aquificaceae > Hydrogenivirga > Hydrogenivirga sp. 128-5-R1-1. Next base: position 57,456 of record NZ_ABHJ01000007.1, on the reverse strand, counting down.
ATAACGAGCCCCAACTCCTACGAGCTCGTGGTGACCGTGGCGACCAACCTGGCGGCTACCATACTGAAGATAGGGGAGGGGAGAGTCCTCTCCACAGAGATGCTCGCCTCAAGCCTCGTGGCAGACCTGCACCTGATCCCAGCCCTCTTCCTCTACCACATGGGTGATCCCCAGGAGGCTATGGGTTTAGCCCAGGGGGCTCTCGCAGCCAACGTAATATCGGTGATAATCTCAATAATAGAGACCATACTGAGCGCCTTCACAGAGGAAGAGGAGTAGTTATATGTATCTAAGTATGGTCATATCCCTTGACTCAGTGACTATCCTCATCAGAGCCTCGTAAGCTGTCCTGTATCTCGTGTACTCCATTATGCTCTCGGAGAGCTCAACCTCCTCGGTGTCAGACTTCTGCTTCCTGAGAACGTCCATCCTGTTCTCCTGAACGGGCTGCTGGTCTTTAACCTGCGATAGTATGCTTCCGAACCTTGAACGCTCTGAAACTACCTTGTCGTAAGCCCTCTGGATGGCAAGGAGGTCGGAGTCGTCGGGGGCGAGTCCCCCAGAGAGTTTGTCCTTGACCTCGTTTATGAGCTGGAATATGTTAGGCGTTGAGAAGTTGCCGAGGGCTGTCCCGCTGAAGCTCACACTCAGAGTGGTTGATACATCCTCCGGCGCGAGCCTCAGGGTGTACTGACCGTTGGGAACCTGGTGGACAAAGGCGTTCACGTCACCCGGTGAAATCCCGTTGAATATCTTTACGAAGTTCTGGAGGTTGTTGCTCTCAAGAACGTTGCCGGAGGTATCCTCTATGAAGTTGTTAGCTGGTGAATCCCCATCGCTCACGCGGAGCGTGTAGGTGCCGTCCGGGTTTGTTACGATAGAGGCTGTTATGTTCTCACCGCCGAAGGCGGTATTTATCTGAGTCACGAGGTCGTTGAGGGAATACTGCCCGTAATTGGTTATCCTCGCCACCTCGTTCATGGAGTTGTCGTAGAGGACGAGGTCGCCGTCAAAGCCGTAGCTGGAAAGGGGGACATTCTGGTCGGAGACCTTGCCAGCCAGATACCAGATACCCCTCCCGTAGTCAAGGCTCACCGTTGTGGAGTTATAGTTCACGTTCATAATCCCCGAGACCGTAAAGGCAGTGTCCGGGGAGGAAAAGAGCGTATCCATCTGGTAAACGTTCGCGGAGAAAACGCTACTTCCCGCAGAGAACACCTCAACGAAGTTGGTCTCGTCTATCTGGACGTTGAAAGTCTCCTGAGAACCCTGATATACAAAGCTATTCGTAAAGGGCTTGGTGGTCAGGGCTGAGCCGGAGAATATGTAGTTTTCCCCCACCTTTTCGTTAGCCCTGTCAAGAAGGAAGCTGAGAGCCTCCCCGAACTCAACGCCGACAGCCCTCAGGGCATCGGTTGTGTTTAGCTCGTTCTTTGCCTGGACGGCTTTGGTGTACAGGTACTTTATCTTGGTGGACATCTTGTCCAGGGTGAAGTCTATGTAGGACAGGTTCACGTCGGAGAAGAGCCTGTTCTTTGAGAACTGGGATAGCTGGGCTATATCCTTCTTCAGGCTCAGGACGTTGAAGGTGGCAACCGGGTCGTCAGAGAGGTTGTGTATCCTCTTGCCGGTAGCTATCTCTATGGTCTTCCGTGCTATTTCCTTCCTTATCCTCTCGTCCTGCTGCTGAAATATCGTGAAGAGCAGGTTATCGGGCACCTTCATAGCTCACACCTCACATGTTAAGGGTAGTCTGCAGTAGCTCGTCTATCGTGGTCACCACCTTGGCGACAGCCTCGTAGGTTCTCTTAACCTTCATTATCTCCATAAACTCCCTGTCTATTGAAACGCTCTGCATCTCCTTTAGCTTCCTGTCCAGGGACTCAAGGAGGGCGGACTCTATCCTCAGCTTGTCCTTAACGTCCGCCTGAGTCGTGGATATATCGCCGATGAATGTGTTGACTTTACCCTTGCTGTTATCCCACCACAGGTTTGCGAAGTCGCTGAAGGTATCCGTGAGGGAGAATTCAACGTCGTCTATGTCGGAACGGAGTGTGCTCACAGGAGATATGTCGGAGGCGTCGTTGCCTGTAAAGACGGGGGAGCTTTCGTACACGTTGCCTCCGGTATCGTTTACCGAGTAGTTGGGGTTCGTGTTGTCTATCCTCAGAGTGTAGGTTCCGTCAGGATTGTTTACCACCGTAGCCGAGAAACCTGCACCGGTGAGGGTAGCGTCCGAGTTTATGGCAGTTGCAAGGGAGTTCAGGGACTGGGTACCGTAGTTGGGTATAGTCGCGAGGAGCGTGGGAGGTGTGGTGGAGTTGTCGTAGAAGCTGAGATTCCCGTCTATGCCGTAGGTAGAGAGGGGCTGGGTTGGATCACTCACGTTCCTGACCAGATACCAGGTTCCGCTGTTCGCCCTGGGAAGTTTCACCTCGGATATGAGCTGAGAGGCTATGCTGTTCAGCTCGTTTTTAAACCTTGCAAGGTCTGCCCTCGCATCAAGGAGAGCTTTCACCTTGCCGGACTCTATAACACCCGTTATGTCCACATCGTTCCCGTCCTTTGACTTCCAGTAAAGTTTTCCGCCGGTGTACTCAAGCTGCCAGTAGTTGTCCTGAAAGTCAACGAGGGCGAAACCCTTTGACGTTGTGACCTTCACCCTGCCTATCTCGTCCTGTTGAACGTCTATGTTTATAAGCTCGGAGAGCTCTCTCAGGTACTTATCCCTTATATCAAGGAAGTTCTTGTAATCCTTACCCCGTGCGTAGTTCTGGGCGTACATGACGGTTATCTCTCTGTTAACGTTAAAGAGCTTCCTGCTGAGCTCGTTTATTCTGGACACCACATCTCTCAGGTTGTAATCTATGCTGTTGTCAAGGGCGTCTATGTCGCTTGACTTGTTCCTCAGAAAGTCTGCGAGGCTCTTAGCGGAGTTGTAGAGCTCGTTCTTGGCGCCCTCGTTGGTGGGATCCTTCATGACGTCCAGGTAGGCTTCGTAGAAGCGGTTCGTGTAGTCATTTATCCCCGTCCCCTCAAAGAGCTCCTGAAAGATACCCTCAACGTTGGACAGGACGCCGCTCCTCTCCTCAAGGTATCTGACCAGTGAGAGCTTGGAGTTTCTCAGGTTCAGGTAGTATATGTTCTGGTCTCTCCTGACGTCCTGAAAGTTTATCCCTACGGGAGCGAAGCTCTCAACCACGGGGTCTTCCTGAACATAGTCGGGGTTGTTGGCGTTTATAACGTTCCTGTTGTGTATGTCCAGGGACTTCCTGTATATCTCAAGAGCCTGTGAGATTATCCCAAAGGAAGCACCGAACATCACACCCTCCGTGAGAAGAGACCACCCTTACCCCTCTCAAGCAGGGGCTTCAAGCCGCCGGATATTATCTCCAGATTCCTGAACAGTAGCTCTCTTATCTCTTCAAAGTCGTCCTTTATCTCTCTGATCTCGGAGGGATCTGAGCGCCTCATGAGTTCAAGAAGTTCCTCAAACTCCCTCTCAAGCTCGTTAACGTTGAAGGGGTCAAGCAACCTCTCCTTTAGGGAAGAGATCTTACTTTTAAGGTCGGACAAGCCACACCTCCTATAATATTTCTTCGTTACTTTCCGATTATTTTTAAAGTGAGGAGGACTGAGACATGACCATAAGAGGCAAGCTCCTTGCGGTAAACGCACTCCTGATAGTCGTGGGCATAGCGATAACTGCAGTCCTGTACACCATGCAGGCAAAGGTAGCAAGGTCTATAAATGACGTTCAGGACGCTCTGGAAGAGCTGGACATATACAAGGATATGAAGATCAGTATGCTCTTTACCGCGATAGCGGTGAGGAACCTGATATTCAACCCCCAGGACGAAGAGGCGAGAAAAGCCATAAAGGAGAACATAAAGAAGTTCATGGACGGGCTTGCCGTGCTCAATGAGAGAAAACACGAGCTTAGCAAGGAGGAGGCAGAGCTTACAACTAACCTCGGTTTCTTCACTTACCAGGGGGATATAGAGAACGTTATACAGCTACTTGAGCTTGAAGCCTACGATGAGGCTAAGGAAGCCCTAATTGAAGCCGAAAAGAAGGGATTTACGGACACGATAGACACGCTGAACGCGCTCATAGAGCTCAGGTTGAAGCAAATAAAGAGGGAGCAGGAAGAGCTCAAGGCTGACATAGCCTTCGCGAACAACGTCGTCGTGGGCATAACGATACCCTCCGTACTCGTGGTCTCAATAGCCCTCTGGTTCGTCTCAAGGGGTGTCCTTGGGAACATAAAGTCGCTCTCATCAAGGGTTGAAGAGCTCGCCAACAACATGAGGTTCAAAGACATACAGTTCAGCAAGTTCCGCAACGAGCTTGACAGGCTCGTGGACTCTCTGGAGCAGATGGTAAAGGATATAGGGAGCGCCGTAGTGTCCATAAAGGACGTGATGATGAGGGTGTCAAAGGGAAACCTAAAGGTCAGGGTTCAGGGAGAGTACAAGGGGGATATAAAAGAGCTTACAAACTACGTGAACTCCTCCCTATCAGACCTGCAGAACGCCCTCAGAGAAGCCAAGGAAGGGTTGGACAGCATAGCTAAGAGCATAAAAGTCCTTGACAAGAACTCGGAGAGGATAGAGAGGGAGAACGAGAACCTCAACAGCAGCATAGCGAGCATAATGACATCGGTGGACGAAACCTCAGAGGCTCTCAGGCAGGTGTCCGAGGAGACCCTCAGGGCGAGGAACGTATCCATGGACATGGAGGAGAGCATAAGGACGGGTAAGGACAAGGTTGACGTGATGCACTCAGCTATGGGAAGGATAGTTGACGTCAGCAAGGAGATAAGCTCTATAACGGAGACGATAATAACCATCGCTGAGCAGACGAACCTCCTCGCTCTGAACGCCGCCATAGAGGCTGCAAGGGCGGGAGAGATGGGAAGAGGTTTTGCGGTCGTCGCCGACGAGGTGAGGAGGCTCGCAGAGATCTCAGGTAACGCCGCAAAGGAGATAGCAGAACTCGTGGAAAAGGCTCTGAACACCGTTGAAGAGGGCAGGACAGCCTCTGAGGACGTGGTTGACAGTTACAGGAAGATAGAGGAGGTTACCAAAGAGATAGCGAGCGTGATAGACACGATAGCCACCGCTATGGAGGAGCAGAGCAGGGCTATAGACATAATAAGGGACAACATGACCGAGATTACGAGCATATCCGAGAAAAACACCTCAAGCGTGAAAGAGATAGTTAAGGAGATCAAGAACATCAGTCAGACCGCAGACCAGGTTGAGGAGAAGATGGGGAGGTTTGACGTCTGACCTCCCTCCTGAAGGCGAAGTAGAAGAGAAGAGCCCTGATGAACATCTCCACCGTCATGAAGACCCAGGGGACGAGGGGGGAATGCACAATTTTGAGCAGAAGGTAGGAGGGTATTATCCTGAAGAGCCAGAAGGAGGCAACGTTCACAACCATAGGCACGGTAGTCCTTCCCATACCCTTTAGAGCACCGGAGAATATCACCGCGTAGGCCATGGGAACCTGAGATATGCCCACTATCACGAGGTAGTAAACAGCCCAGCCTATCACCTCGGGGTCTCTGCTGAAGGGAAGGGTCAGGTACCTGGGAAAGAGTATGAGAACGAGACCCAGAACACCCATCAGGAAGGCGGTGAGGTTTGCGGTGAACTTGACCCCGTAAACGAGTCCCGGAAGGTTCTTCGCACCGTAGTTCTGACCCGCTATTACCGTGCTCGCCACCATGAAGCCGAAGCCTATCATGAAGGATACGCTCTCAACCCTCAGACCTATCTGGTGCGCCGCGAGAACTTTATCCCCAAAGTGGGCGAGGAAGCCAACGAAAACGTTGAAAGAGAGGCTCGTTATCGCCCTCTCTATGGCGGTAGGAGTCCCTATCCTGAGGAACTTCAGAAGGAGCTCCCTGTCCATGATAAACTCAAGCCTGAAGGGCTTAGCTTTAAAGCGTGTAAGGTAGAGATAAACGAAGAAGGCGAACAGTTCTGAGAGAACTATACCCCACCCGGCACCCTGGACCCCGAGCCTGGGAAGTCCAAGCTTTCCGTATATCAGGAGGTAGGCTGTGGATATGTTTATCACGTTCATGAAGATGGCTACCTTCATGGGAGTTCTCGTGTCCCCTGCACCGTTGAAGGCTCCGTAGAAGGTGTTCGTCATGAAACCTATCGTGATGAACCAGAAGATTGGAGTGAGGTAGTCGCTCGCCAGGGAAACTACCCTCTCAGAAGCTCCCAGGGTGGACATGAGGAAGAGAACGAGGTCTTTGCCGAGGAATGTCAGGGGCAGGGCTATGAGGAAGGATATAAGGAGCCCTGTAAAGAGGACTGGGGAGGGGTTCTCCCCGGCACCCACCCTCTGGGCGACTAAAACGCTCGTTCCGGTGTAGGAGAGAGCCATGAGGGAGTAGATGAACCACAGGAGTGATAGGCTAAAGCCCACGGCGGCGACCGCCGAAGCGGATATGCCAGAGACGAGGACGAGGGAGAACATGCTCTCAACCGTGTAGAGGAGGTTCACAACTATAATGGGGAGGGCGAGCTTTATTATCTTCCTGGCGTTTGTCAGCTTTGGCTCCGATGGGTCTATGAGGATGCGTTCCATGGAATTCCCTATTATACTTGCACCGCGAAGCGGTCCTTCCTATTATTAATGAATAGGCATTCACTATGAGGGTGCTATTCTACTGCTACCGCTTCAACTCCCTCTCCCAGAGGCTTTACTGCGAACTCACAGAGAGAGGGCACGAGGTCTCTGTGGAGCTGGACGTCCACCCCGAGCTCATGATAGAGGCGGCGGAGCTCTACAGACCCGACCTCATAATCGCTCCGTTCCTCAAGAGAAAGATTCCCTCCGAGGTCTGGAGACGCTACAAAACACTGATAGTCCATCCGGGGGTGAGGGAAGACAGGGGACCCTCTGCCCTTGACTGGGCGATAGTGAGGGGAGAAAGGGTGTGGGGGGTTAGCCTGATAGAAGCGGACGAGGAGTACGATGCGGGGGACATCTGGGCGTGGCGTGAGTTCCCCATGAGGTTCGCAAGGAAGTCCAGCATCTACAGGAACGAGGTAACTGAGGCTGCTGTTGAGTGTGTCCTTGAGGCTGTTGAGAAGTTTGAGAGTGGGAACTTCAAACCAGAACCCCAGAGGGAGGGTAGATGGAATCCGAGGATGGAGCAGTCCGTGAGGAGGATAGAGTGGGAAAAGGACTCAACGGAGGACGTTCTCAGAAAGATCTATGCGAGCGACAGCCAGCCGGGAGTTCTTGACGACAGAGTGTTCGGGGAGGAGGTCTTCCTCTACAACGCTTACCCCGAGGAGGAGCTGAAGGGAAGTCCCGGGGAGGTTCTGGCGAGGAGGGATGAGGCGGTTTGCGTGGGAACGAGGGACGGAGCTGTGTGGATAACCCACGTGAGGAGGAGAGGTAAGGAGTCCATAAAGCTTCCCGTTCTGAGGGTCTTTCCGGAGCTCGCGGAGAGCGTCCCAGAGGTTGAGATAAAACCTTGGGAAAGGGTTGATTTCAAAACCTACAGGGAGATTGAGTACGAGGAGAAGGGGGATGTGGGATACATACACTTTAGGTTCTACAACGGGGCGATGTCAACCGAGCAGTGTGAGAGGCTGAGGGATGTTGTGAGATACACAAAAAAGAGACCTGTCAAGGCGATAGTCCTGCTCGGTCAGGAGGACTTCTTCTCAAACGGGATGAACTTAAACACTATAGAGAACGCCGAGAGCCCGCCCGACGAGTCCTGGAGGAACATAAACGCCATGGACGACCTCTGCGAGGAGATACTGAGGACTCCCGACAAGCTAACGGTGGCCGGGATGCAGGGCAACGCTGGCGCCGGAGGAGTCTTCCTTGCCCTCACATGCGACCTTGTCTTTGCGAGGAGGGGAGTCGTCCTCAACCCCCACTACAAGAACATAGGGAACCTCTACGGCTCAGAGTTTTGGACCTACACGCTTCCCAAAAGGGTCGGCTGGGAGAGGGGAAGGGAGGTAATGGAGAGGAGGATGCCGATAAGCTCTGAAGAAGCCAAGAGGATAGGTCTCATAGAGGGTGTGTTCGGAAGGACTCCTTCGGAGTTCAGGAGGGAGTTAAAGAGGAGGGTTGAGGAGTTCGTGAGATCAAGAGATTTTATGAAGTTCATAAAGGAAAAGAGAAGGGAAAGAACTAGCCCCGAGTGGCTTGAGCTGATAGAGAGATGTAGGAAAGAAGAACTGGAACACATGAAGCTGAACTTCTACGGCTTTGATACGAGCTACCACATAGCGAGGTACTACTTCGTCCACAGGGTTCCCCACTTCAGGACGCCTCCATATTTAGCAATACACAGGAGGCTCGGCTTCACACAACCCTGACCTCTGTCTCCCCATCGCCGAAGAGGTGGACCGCACAGGCGAGGCACGGGTCAAAGGAGTGTATCGTTCTCAGTATCTCAAGGGGTTCCTTTGGGTTATTTAGCTCGTGTCCGACGAGGGAAGCCTCGTATGCGGAGGGCTGTCCCTTTGCGTCCCTGGGAGAGGCGTTCCAGGTGGTGGGAACGACAGCCTGGTAGTTCTCTATCTTTCCATCTTTGATGTGAACCCAGTGGGAGAGGGAGCCCCTCGGCGCCTCCATAAGACCCAGACCCTTAGCCTTACTCTCCCAGGTGGAGGGCTCCCACTTCTCGGGGTTGAAGACTTCGTAGTCTCCCTTCTTTACGTTCTCAAGGAGCTTCGCATACCATTCCCTCATCGCATTCGCATAGACCTTGGTCTCAAGCCCTCTCGCGAGGGTCCTTCCGAGGGTGGAAAAGAGCGCCTTTAAAGGAAGGTCAAGACCTTTTAGGACTATGCCTACCTCTTCCCTCACTCCGTAGATGTCTCTCGCGTACATGGCGAGAACCCTTGAGAGGGGTCCAACCTCCACGGGAAGTCCCTTGTATCTGGGAGCCTTGAGCCAGGAGTACTTCTCATCAACGTTGAGGTAATCGTAGGGAGGCTCTGGTCCGGTGTAGCTGAGCTCCGTCTCCCCTTCCCAGGGGTGGAGGGGCTTGTCGTCTCCGACGGAGTACTTATACCAGCTGTGGGTAACGTACTCCTTGACCTCCTTGTAATCAACGTCCTGAGGCTCTGCGATATTCCTTCCCTCAATGAAGGTGGGCGGTACGAACCACTTCCCTTCCTTGTAAGAGTCTCTCTCGGGCTCTCCGAGGACGAGGAAGTTCCCGAGCCCCTCTCCCCTGAAGAACCAATCACTGTAAAACTGCCCGAGGGCTATCAGATCTGGCAGATAGACCTTCTCTACGAAGTGGTTCATCTCCTCTATGAGCGTCCTCACCCTTCCAAGCCTCTCCATGTTTATAGCGGTATCGCTTGCGGGATTTATCGGGGAGGGCATCCCTCCGACAGCGAAGTTGGGGTGGGGGTTCTTCCCTCCGAAGATCGTGTGAACCTGAACTATCCTCGTCTGCCAGTCAAGGGCATCAAGGTAGTGGGCGAGGAGTATGAGGTTTAGCTCCGGAGGAAGTCTGTACTCGGGATGATCCCAGTAGCCCCTGTTGAATATACCGAGCTGTTTCCTCTCAACCTGCTGGAGAACCTTCCTCTGAACGTCCCTGAAGTAGCCGGGAGTTGACTTCTCGTAGTCGGAGTACCTCCTCGCGAGCTCGGAGGTCTTCTCGGGGTCTGCTTTGAGAGCCTGAACGGGGTTAACCCAGTCAAGGGCGTGGAGGTGGTAGAAGTGAACAACGTGGTCGTGGACGAAGAGGGTTCCTATCATCAGCTTCCTTATAAGGGATGCGTTCTCGGGAACGTTTATCCCGAGGGCATCCTCAACTGCCCTTATGGAGGCGAAGGCGTGAACGGTGGTGCAGACCCCGCATATCCTCTGGGCTAAAGCCCAGGCTTCCCTCGGATCTCTGCCCCTGAGGATTATCTCTATACCCCTTACCATGGTTCCAGAGCTGTAAGCTTTCTGGATCACTCCGTCTTTGACCTCAGCCTCTATCCTCAGATGCCCCTCTATCCTCGTTACGGGGTCAACGACAACCCTCTTCATCCTCCTTCCTCCTCTATGGCTTCGGCGACCAGGTCCACGAGGCTCAGAAACTTGTAATCCCTGTTCAGTTCCTGAGAGCTCTTACTCAAAGCGAGCATGCAGTTCGCACAGTAGCAGGCGACGTTTTTAACGCCAACCTTATCAAAGAGTTCAGCCTTTGCAAGGAACGCCTTCTGCCTGTGGTAGTCCGCCTCGTGCTCCACCACCACGCCGCCACCTCCACCGCAGCAGATGTTCTTCTCGGGAAACTCCACAGAGTCTTTGAACTCCTTAGCTATAAGCTTCAAGACCTCCCGAGGTTCCTTAAGGACGCCTCCCCTCCTTCCTATCTGGCACGAGTCGTGGAGGGTTATCTGGTCTATCACCTTTTTGCTCAGCTTGAGCCTCCCCTCCTCCAGCATCCCGTAGAGGAACTCAACCACGTTAAGGACTTCAAAGTCCCACTCCTTGGGAAAGACGTTGGGAGCGACGAACCTCATGGACTGGTAGGCGTGCCCGCACTCGGGAGCTATTATCGTCTTTATCCCGAGTTCCTTGGCTCCCTCCAGTATCCTTCTGAGGAGCTCCCTCGTTACCTCCTTGCTCTGGGTGAAGAGTCCGAAGTTGGTAGCCTCGTGGGCTTTGGTTGAGAGAGTCCAGCTCACACCAAGGCGGTTGAGAACCTTTGCGGTTGAGGCGACGGAGGAGGGATACTTCATGAGCTCTATGGAAGAAGGGATGTACAGGTATTCCGCCTTCTGGTCAACCGGGATCTCAACCTCCCACTCGTCGGAGATGAAGTCTATCCTGCTCAGAAACGTCGGGATGTCAACGCCGAGGGGACTTCCCTTCTCAACAGCCGTGTTCGTAGCCTCCGCGAGATCCTCTGGAACGAGTCCCGCAGAGGTTAGGGCGCTCCTGACTATCGCAACGAGGCGCGGGGTGTCTATCCCCATGGGGCACACCTTGGTGCACCTGTCGCACATGGTACAGGTGTAGAAGGCGAGTCTGACCTGTTCTTTCAGGTCTTCTGGTTCTATCTTAACCCCTAAACCGAGGGCTTTCTTCAGTCTTCCCCAGAGGGTGTAGTTCTCCTTGTATATCTCCCTGAGTAGGTCCGCCTTGTAGGCCGGAGTGAGTGTGGGGTCTATCTTCCCGGAAATGTTCTCTCCCATGTAGAAGAGGCAGGCTTCAGCGCAGAGACCGCAGCGCACGCACGCTTCTAAATATGATGCGACTTCCGCGTTTATAGAACTCCTGCAGACCTCGTAGAAGGTCTCTATCTCCTTCTCTGTAATCTGTTCTTTGTGCTCCACGCGAAGCGTCATCTCAGAACCTCCTCAATCATCATACTCCCTCTCATCTTCGTAGGGTGTTTTCTGGAGCTGTACCCCGTCCCTTATCTCGCTGTGCCTTATCTTCCCGCCGTAGTTCGCGGTCAGCACCATCACGCCTGAGGTTAGAAAAGCCAAGAGCAAAGCTATGCCGGTGAAAGCCCTTCGGAGAGGGCTATTTTTTAGAGACAGAAAGAGGGCTATCAGGGAAACGAGGGATGTAACAAGAGCCACAGCGACAGCCACGCTTGCAATCTCCTCATGCTTTTCTATGTACACCTCAGAGACACCTCTGAGCTTCTCCACTATGTCCTCCGCGGACTCACCGCTCAGGTAGGTCTGAACGGACACTATTCCCACAAATAGCAGGAAGAGGAGTCCTGCCCTCTCTAGGGAGGTGTTCTTCCTGAAGAACCCGTAAGCCAAGAGCGGAATTGCAAATATGGCACCGAGTATGGGAAAGTGGTTAAGGACGAGGTGAAGATGAGCTTCGTTCGCTATCATCTCGGAACCTCCATCAGAAGCTCACCCCTCTCCTTCCCACGTTCCAGCCGTAGAAGAAGACAGACAAGAAGTAATAGACGAAGTGGGAGAGCCTGCTGAGGGGTATGTAGATTATCAGGATAGCTCCCGAGAGCATGTGGAGGGTCACCATCCAGACGTAGAGCCCTCCTCCAGACCACCTTGAGGCTAGGAGCCCTGTGAAGATGATCGTTCCTATGAGAAAGTTTGCGAAGTACTCGTCCTTTCCGGTCAGGAGCTTGAGGACAGGGTTGAAGACCCTGTGGACGGTGAGGGCGAATAAGGATAGCAGGGCGGAGTAGGCGAGGATGTCCGCAATCAGCTGTGGCATGTAGGGGAGCTCAAAGCCGATTATCTCCTTCCATAGAAAGGAGTGCTGTGGGACGAAGAAGGTAAGCCCCAGAAAACCTAAATGAAAAAGGAAGCCCCCAACGTACTGGATGCCCCTGTGGGCGAATACCTCTATGAAGAATCTCCAGCCCTGTGTAGGCTTCAGGGCTATCTTCTCAAGAGCCTTCGCGAGAGGATTTCCCTTGGGCTTGGCGTAGTCCTTCGGAAGCCCGAGGAGGAGAACCCTGATGAACCTGTAGGCTATCCCCGCGAAGAAGAAATAGAGGGCGAACTCCAAGAGCGGACCCCTGACGAAGTCGTAGACCTTAACGTCTATCATCTCACTCCCCCGCAAAGAGGTTGTAAAGGAGGGCGAGCAGGAAGCCTCCTATGAAGCCGTCTATGAAGCCCCACACCCCTCCTATAATGGCTCCCACAATCCCCGGTGAATATCCCCAGTAGAAGTCTCCCATAACCTTGACGAACTCGTCTCCCCATCCGAAGATGGAAGTTATCCCTGCAAAGAGGCAACCGCCTCCCCAGAGGACTCCGACCGCAAGACCGAGGGGTTTGGGTTTAAGCATTACTTGCCTCCCCTCAGTTTTCTGTTCATCCAGGCTATACCCGCTCCGGCGGCGGCACCTATGGCAACCCCCGTGGCTATCTTCTTCAGTCCGAAGCCCATCTCCACAACGGATAGGGGCTGGTATATGAAGCCCCTGTCCCAGAAGTCGGGCTCCGCACAGCCGAAGCAGGGGTGCCCGGACTGTATAGGGAAGCTGAGTCCACCGTTCCACCTTATCGTGGCGCAGGCGTTCCTCGTTATAGGTCCCTTACAGCCGAGCTTGTAGAGACAGTATCCGTTCCTCGCCTTATCGTCGTCAAAGCTCCCTGCGAACTTCCCAGCGTTGTAGAAAGCTCTCCTGTAACACCTGTCGTGTATGGTCTGTCCGTAGAAGGTCTTGGGTCTTCCGAGGCTGTCTAGGGGAGGGAGCTTGCCGAGAGCTAAAAAGTGGACGAGGGTCGCTACCATGACGTCCCCTATGGGTGGACAGCCGGGGATGTTCACAACGGTCTTTCCCCTGAGGGCTTCGTATAGGGGAACCGCTCCCGTCGGGTTAGGCTCAGCCTTTGGCACCCCTCCCCAGCAGGCACAGCTTCCCACAGCCATAACAGCGGCAGCGTTCTCGGCTGACTCTTTCAATAGCTCGTAGCTGGAACGCCCTCCCACGGTGCAGTAAACCCCGTTGGGCGTAACCGAGCCTTCCACAACGAGGATGTACTTCCCCTTGTATCTCTCCATAGCCTCCCTCTTGGACTCCTCCGCGTACTCCCCCGCCGGAGCCATCAGGGTCTCATGGTACTCCAGAGAGATGAAGTCTAAGAGAACCTCCGTGGGCATTATGGTGGTTGACCTTATGAAGGACTCTGAACATCCCGCGCAGTCCTGAAATTCCAGCCATATAACGACCGGCTTGGGTTTCGTCTCAAGGGCGTGGACTACCTTTGGTAGCATGGAGGGAGGAAGTCCGAGGATCGCTGTCGTTAGGGTTGCGAACTTGAGGAAGTCCCTACGGGAGTAACCTTTGGCTTTAAAGACCTCCGGTAAAGTTTGCATTTACTTACCCCCCTCATCTTGAAATATATGATATGAATCACCCATGTAAAGGGCTTCACCGTGTTCACCTGTCATAGAATATTTTGATGAGGTTCAACTTAGCGACAATACAGCTTTCGCTTACTGACCACGTTGAGCTGAATTACAACAAGCTCGCCCGATTTCTTGATGAGCTTGAGGAGGGTTCTCTCGTTCTACTACCCGAGATGTTCTTCTGCGGTTTTGACTACGACAGGCTTGAAGAGTTCGCACTGCTCAGTGAGTACATAATAGAGAAACTCAAACTCACCTCAAGGCAGAAGAACCTCCTGATATGCGGGACAGTCCCCGAACACACGGAGGAGGGCATAAAGAACACCGCCTTCTTGATAGAGGACGGAAAGGTCATAGGCAGGAGGAGCAAGGTGAAGCTTTTCTACCCCTTTGAGGAGGACAGATACTTCGTGCCGGGAGAGGAAAACCCTGTCTTTAAAACAAAATTCGGAAGGGTAGGCATCCTCATTTGTTTTGAGCTCAGGTTCACAGACATGGTTCTTGACCTAAAGAAGAAGGGCATAGACATATTGCTCGTTCCCGCTCAATGGGGTTATGCGAGGAGGGAGCACCTGAGGGTTTTGTCCCAAGCGAGGGCGATAGAGCTTCAGAGCTACGTGGTTGTCTCGGACACATGGGGAGAGTTCAAGGGAACGAAGTTCGCAGGACAGAGCGGTATATATTCCCCCTGGGGAGAGGTTCTTGAGTTCTCAGAGACGGGAGACATATATCTTGAAGCCGAGGCAGACCTTTCCTACGTTGAGGAGGTGAGGAGTGCCATACCCGTGGACATAAAGTAAGATATTGAGCTATGTATCTGATAGAGAACTACACAAGACTACCCGTGAGCTTCGTAAGGGGTGAAGGTGTTTACCTTTACGACGAGTCCGGCAAGGAGTACCTTGACTTCCTCTCGGGTATAGCTGTCTGCTCTCTGGGACACTCCCACCCTAAGCTCTCTCGAGCCATCTGCGATCAGGTAAACAAACTTATACACGTGTCCAACTTATTTATTAACCCTTGGCAGGAGGAGTTAGCCGGTGAGCTGATGAAAGAGTTCTGGACTGAGGGGAAGGTCTTCTTCTGTAACTCCGGGGCGGAGGCGAACGAGGCAGGCATAAAGCTGGTCAGGAAGTTCTTCAGGGATAGGGGAGAGAACAGATACAGACTCATCACCTTCAGGAAGGGTTTTCACGGAAGGACTTACGGGAGTTTGTCCGCAACAGCACAGGGGAACCTGCACAAAGGATTTGAGCCTATGCTTGAGGGCTTTGATTATGCGGAACTGAACGATATAAACTCGGTCAAAGGTCTGATCAGCAAGGAAACCGCAGGTGTGATGCTTGAGGTCATTCAGGGAGAGGGAGGGGTGAACGAGTGCGATCCGGAATTTTTGAGGGAGGTTCAGGAGCTATGCAGGGGAGAGGGTCTCCTTCTCATAGTGGACGAGGTGCAGACGGGGATAGGCAGGACGGGAATGTTCTACGGATACCAGCACTACGGGATAGAGCCGGACATAATAACCCTCGCCAAGGGATTGGGTGGTGGTGTTCCCATAGGGGCTGTGATCGCAAGGGAGGAGGTGGCAGAGCATCTCACACCGGGGAGCCACGGGTCAACCTTCGGAGGGAACGCCTTAGCCTGCAGGTCTGGGCTGGTGGTGGTTGAAGAGGTCAAGAGACTCCTCCCTCATATTCAAGAGGTCGGTGAGTATTTCAAAGGCAGGCTGGAAGACCTAAAGGTGGGAATGGTAAAGGGTAAGGGGTTGATGCTGGGATTGGACATCGGAAGAGAGTGTAAAGAGATAGTTCTGAAGGCGTTAGAGAGAGGATTGGTTATAAACTGCACCGGTGGTAGCGTCCTCAGATTCCTGCCACCTTTGATAGTGGGAAAAGAACACATAGACGAGGCTATAGAAATATTGAGAGAGGTTATTCAATAACCTCCACCCTGTCCTTGCCCTTCCTCTTTGCCTGGTACATAGCCTTGTCCGCAAGCTCTATGGTTTTTAAAAGAGAACCCCTGTAAGGGGCTATACCGATGCTCACGGAAACCCTAACCTCAGGGTGCTCTTTGAACTTTATAGAGCGGACGTGATCCCTTATCCTATTGGCTATCTCCACAGCCTCCCTCTCATCAACCCTGTGGAGAACTACCACTATCTCCTCACCACCATACCTTATAACGTTGTCATAGGTTCTAACAGAGCTGAGAATCGCCTCCGCCACTTTTTTAAGCACCTTATCCCCGAAGACATGCCCATAGGTGTCGTTGATCTTCTTGAAATCGTCAATGTCTATGAAGAGAACAAATAGGTCTTTAGCCTTCTGACGACTCAGCTTCTGGTTCAGGTAGTCAAGGACACGCCTGTTCTCAAGCCCGGTGAGTGGGTCTATCAGTGCAAACCTTGGGAGGCCCTTGAGTATGTCGGTGCCGGTTATTATCCCTACGAGGATACCCTCTTTGTTGACCACCGGCAGGTGTTCTATTCCCTTCTCCTCAAATATCCTTATTGCTTCTATGACGGGCGCGTCTTCTCTTATGGTTATGAGCTCCATCTTCTCAAGGAGTTCTATCAGCTCACTCACGGGGCTGTCTAACTTGCTATGGTATATGGCTGAGATTATGTCCTTGTGGGTGATTATGTTTACGGGCTTGCGGGAGAAGTTGTCCACCACTATCACACTGCCTATGTGGTGGTTCTCCATTATGTCTATCGCCTCACGAACCTTGGTCTCGGGACTGCAGATTATCGGGTTGCAGACCATCAATTCTTTAACCAACGGCGAGGAGGTCAATTCAAAACTCCCTTGAGAGAATCAACGAGGTCGTCCATCTCCTTCTTGGTTCTCTTTTCAGTAACCGCTATCAGGAGTGTGTCCTTGAGATCGGGGTAAAAACGTGATACCGGAACACCTAACATGTAACCTCTATTCAATATATCCCTGTAGAGCTTCTCTGCACCCTCTACCTTTAGGGGAAACTCCCAGAGGTGACTGCCCTTGAATACCTCTTCAAAACCCAGCTTGAGGAGTTCTCCTTTAAGGTATAGAGCCTTTGATAGGCTCTGTCTTGCCACCTCTTTGAGACCTTCCTTACCCAGCAGGGGGACGTATATGAGGTTGGCGAGGGCTATCAGGTTCTGGTTGGTGCAGATGTTGGAGGTCGCCCGCTCTCTCCTTATGTGCTGTTCTCTGGTCTGGAGGACGAGGGTGAACGCCCTCTTCCCTTCTATGTCCTCCGCAAGACCCACGAGTCTGCCGGGCATCTTTCTCACATACCTCTCCCGGGTGGCGAAGAATCCTGCGTAGGGTCCTCCGAAGTTCATGGGTACTCCCAGCTGTTGTCCCTCTCCCACCACTATGTCCGCTCCGAAGTCTCCGGGGGGTTTGAGAAGGGAGAGGGCTATGGGGTCTGCCACCACTATGAAGGGCACTTCATACCTCTGGGCAAGTTCTCCCAGCTCCTTTAGAGGTTCTATGTATCCGAAGAAGTTGGGATACTGTACGGCGAAGGCGTGAGCCGAGCCGTCCTTCAAACTATCTTCCAGAAGGTCTAAGTCCGTGGTTCCCTCCTGCGTGTAGCTGACCTCCCTTATCTCGTCTCCGTAGCCCTGAAGGTAGGTCTTGACTACCTGCCTGTAGAAAGGGTTTATTCCTGCGGACAGAACGACACGGGTTCCTTTACCCTTTATAGCCCGTGCCATCAGAACCGCTTCCGCGAGGGCTGAGGCTCCGTCGTACATGGAGGCGTTGGCAACCTCCATGCCTGTGAGATCAGCGATTATGGTCTGGTATTCAAAAAGCGCCTGAAGGGTTCCCTGAGAGGCTTCCGCTTGGTAGGGAGTGTAGGCGGTTAAGAACTCACCTCTCTCCAGCAGAAACCATATAGCTGAGGGGATTATCCTGTCGTAGCTTCCCGCTCCAGCAAAGCAGACGAGGTTTTTATTTCTACCGGCAAGGTCTTTGAAGTAGCTTCTGAGTTCCTCCTCGGACTTGGGGTCGGGCAGGTCTTGGGGTGGGCTTAGGAGTGATGTGTCTATGTGGGAGAAGAGGTCTTCAAGGGTTTTTAGCCCGAGACGGGAAAGTATCTCCTTGGTCTCCTCCTCCGAGTGGGGTATGTACATTACCTTTCCTCTTCGTAGCCGAGTTCCTCCTCGGGGAGGCTGTCAAGGGACTCTTCAAGACCTTCAACGGGTATCTCTTCGGTGGCTTCTTCTCCCTGCTCCTCCTTTATTATCTCCCTGAGGAGCTCCGCGTAGTCCTCAGCGGGCATGAGGTCTTCCACCTCCGTGGGGTCTTTCATCTCAAGTATGGCTATCCAGCCCGCATCGTAAGGGTCTTCGTTAACTATAGACGGGTCATCCATGAGGTCTTCGTTCGCTTCAATCACAGTGCCCGTTATTGGGCTGTATATGGGCGCCACGTTCTTTACGGACTCTATGTTGGCGAGGGTCTCTCCTGCTTCAACCTCCTGCTCCTTGTCGGGCAGGTCAACGTAAACTATGTCTCCCAGCATCTTCTGGGCGTAGTCGGTTATGCCCACCTGTGCCTTGCCGTTCTTTATGAAAGCCCACTCGTGGTCTTTGGTGTAGTACCTGTCTCCCTTTACGAGGTATCCACCCACAACTATGTCGTCCATCTTCTCTCCTCCAAAGTATTTATTTTATAAGCCCTTGCTCTGAAATAAAACCTTGAACCTATCTCCCATGCTTATAAGCATGGTCTTTAGTCTTGAGAGCCTCTCTATGTTCTCGGGTGTCTCTTCAAAGCTGAGGAGTTCTAACTGGGATACGAAATGGGGTATGCTTGCCAAGAAGTTACGCTGGGAGTCGTAAAGTATGGTCTCAAGTCCGAAGTCCTTTCCGTACTCCATCAGTGCGGAGAAGTTAACCTGTGCACTTATGTCCATATCCTCCTTCTGGTATATATCGCCCTCAAGGGTGTGCTTTTTATATCCCACCACGGTGCCCTCGGGAAACTTCTGGATCTCCTGAGAGACGTAGCCGTAGTCTATGGCAAGGTGGTAACCCTTTAAAAGGGCGTTGGCAACTCTCTCAAGCATATCTATGCAGTCAAGACAGACCTCTACCCTCTGGTTCAAGTCCTCGTAGCCCATGCGCTTTAGGAACTCCTTTACCCTCCCGTTCTCAAGGCTGAGCCACACCTCCTCGCCCTCATCGTTTATGTAAAGTTCCTTTCCCTCCTTTACCACGTGGACGGGTAGGGCATCGTAGAACTCGTTGGAGAGGACGACTCCCTCCATCTGGGGCAGGTCTTCCACCCAAGAGACATTATCAAATTCCGAGAGTATCTTCTTCTGGGTCTCAATGAGCGGTGGACTCATCTCGTATATGAGGTAGTTGAGGCGCTGGTAAAGGTCTGGGTCTTTCTCTTTGTAGTAGCTTAGAATGTCTTTCGCCAGAAGTCCTCTGCCCGCACCAAGCTCTAAGATGGTGGGAGATTCAAACTCCCGTAGGCGGTGGTATAGGAAGTCCGCTATCGCCTCACCGAAGGTTCTGTCCAGCTCTGGGGCGGTGAAGAAGTCTCCCTGAGAGGAGAATTTCTCCTTGGGAGAGGTGTAATACTCCTTAACTTTCTCTTCCATAAAGTCTCTGAAGCTCTTCATGTAAGCCTCCCGTCTTTCATGTGGAGTATCCTCTGAGATCTCTCTGCCAAGTAGTCCTCGTGGGTTACCATCACTATTGTAGTTCCCTCGGCGTTGAGCCTCTGGAATATCTCCATGACCACCTCCGTGTTCTTGGAATCAAGGTTGCCCGTGGGTTCGTCCGCAAGTATGAGGAGTGGATCGTTGGCAAGGGCACGGGCTATGGCTACCCTCTGCTGTTCGCCTCCCGAGAGCTGGTGGGGTTTTCTGTTCTCCTTGCCAGCAAGTCCCACGCCACGCAAGAGCTCGTATGATCTATCCTTGGCTTCACTCTTATTGAGACCAGCCTTGACCATGGGAACCATCACGTTCTCAAGGGCGGTGAACTCGGGAAGGAGGTAGTGAAACTGGAACACGAATCCCAGCTTTCTATTCCTTATACTTGAGATCCTCTCCTCGTCGGTGAAGACCACCTCCTCACCCTCAAAGAAGACCTTGCCCTCGGTGGGGCTGTCTATGAGACCTAAGATGTATAAGAGGGAGCTCTTGCCAGAGCCAGAGGCACCCACCACGCTCACGAACTCACCTTTGAAGATATCAAGGGATATGTCCTTCAGTATCTCTTCACCCTCTATGGACTTTGAGACCTTCTTCAAGGAGACGAGGGGTGTTACCATCAAGCTCAAGTATAACCGCTATCTCGTCGCAGTTGGGGAACTTGACGCAGTTTATACAGTCGCTCCAGACCTTGTGGGGAAGAACGCTCTTATCAACGACCTTAAAGCCGAACCTCTCAAAGTAATCCTTGGCGTAGGTTAGGGAAAAGACCCTTGAGATGCCGAGTTCCTTAGCCTCCTTGAGGCAGGCGGATATTAGAGCCTGTCCTATTCCCTCTCCCTTCCTATCCTTTTTAACCGCAAAGCTCCTTACCTCCGCAAGGTCTTCCCAGACTATCTGGAGGGCACAGCAACCGAGTATCTCACCTTCCTCTTCATAGACCCAGAAGTCCCTTATGTGTTCGTATATGGAGTTCAGACTTCTGGGTAGGAGTATTCCCTCCTCCGCATAATCCCTTATAAGGGAGTGTATAAAGGGTGCGTCCTTGAGCCTTGCTTTTCTGATCATGGCGTTTTAATATATTTCAACTAATATGCGTAGCAAGTTGCTTCCCTTACTCTTGGCTCTGAGCGTGCTCCTGACCTTTTCCTCTAAAGGGTTTGCTCAGGACGTTCTCTGCGTTCACTTCCACGAGAAGGTAGTCCACGTAGAGAGCGAGGGCGACGACCTGCCCATGGCTAAGGACGAGCTACACGTAAAGCTGGTCTCGGATCTGACGGGTAAGTTCTTCAAGATCTCTTTAGACTCTGTGCCGAGCCTTGAGGAGAGGCTTCTACCTATCGTTACAACTCAAAGAAGTTACACAGAAATTACCTCCCACCGCCGACAGGCGGTCTTTTTAAACCCTATAAAGACGGTTCGTCTCCTTATCTGATCCGACCTCCCTCTGTTTGATGAGAGAAAAATCGGAGGTGAAAGTATGTTCATTCTGCTACTGCTTTTTGCGAGCTTGAGCTTTGGAATAGGGATAGAGGAAGCGATAAGGACAGCCCTTGAGAAGAGTCCGCAGATAAAGGCACTTGAGGAGGAGGTCAAGGTCTTTGAGGGAATGGAGAGGTCTGCCACAGCCTTCCCGAACCCTGAGACCCGTTTGGAAAGCGGTTTCGTGACCAACGATAAGGACGGCAAGCCCAGGGGCAGGGCGTTTTACCTCCTTGAGTTCAACCAGCCTTTGCCTCTGTGGGGCGTGCGTGGAAAGAGCAGAGATATGGTGCTAAAGGAGAAGGAAGCCTTTGAGAGTGCGGTGGAGTCCCGCAAGCGGGAGATACTGGGTGAGGTTTACAGGAGCTTTTACAGGTCGCTCACCTTCAAGGAGCTGGCGAGGATATGGAAGGAGAACTACGAGACCGCCAAGGAGGTGGAGGCGTTCGTCAAAAAGGCTTACGATCTGGGTGAGGTGACACCTCTTGAGCTGATGAGGGCTCAGAGGGAGAAAGACCTCGCAGAGGTGCGCTACAAGGTTGCCCTTGCCCGTTACAAGGCGAGCCTCAAGGAACTCTCCAGACTGGTGGGCGTTCAGATAGATGAGGTTGAGGGAGACCTGAGGGACTCCTCCCAGACTTGGGAGCTGGACGTGGAAAACCTGCCTGCGGTGGTCTCGGTTAAGAAGAGGATAGAGAGCATTGAGAGACAGATAGATCTTGAGAGGGCGTTGGCAAAGCCTCGTGTGAGTGCGGGTTTTGTGGTTGAGGATGCGGACGGAGAGTATTACGGGCTGAGAGGTGCTCTTACCCTTGAGGTGCCTGTTTTTTACAGAAGGCAGGGTGAGATACTCCAGAACATAGCCCTGAAGAAGGCGCTCAAGAAGAGACTGGAAGGAGAGCTTTTGAGGGTAAAGAGCAGGCTTGAATCGGTGAGCATACGCCTTGAGACTTTGAAGGAAGAGTTTGAGAGACTTGAGAAAGATGTGATCCCGAGGGCACAGGAGGAGCTTGCCCTTGCTATAAAGAGCTACAGGCTCAGGACAATAACCCTCCTTGAGCTTTCGGACGTGAGGAGGAGGTATTACGAGCTCTTAGTTAGCAGAGCCGAGCTTCTTTTGAGCATGCATGAGACCTATTCGGAGTTCATAGAGATAGGAGGTTGGAAGAGATGAGGAAGTTAGCTCTCTTGCTTGCCTTGGCAGGCTTCGTATATGCGGGAGAAGGTCATAAACACGAGGAGGAGGGTCACGGACACGAGGAAGGACACAAGGAAGAGATACACATGACCCAAGACCACATGAGAGAACTGGGCATAAAGCTTTACACGGTCAAAAAAGAACCCTCCGGAAAGGCTTTGAAGATACCTGCGGAGGTGGTGGAAAACCCTCTGCTCAACTACTCCATCTACAGTCCTGTTGAGGGCATCGTGAGAAAGCTCTACGTGAAGGAAGGAGACTACGTGAAGGGTGGAACTCCTCTGGCTGAGGTCTATTCTCCCGATCTGGCGAACCTGATAGGCGAAGTCCAGATGGCTAAGGTGAGAATGGAGAGCGCCAAGAAGGTCTTTGAGAGGGACAAGGAGCTTTACTCCCAGAAAGTCATTCAGTACACACGCTTCTACAACTCCATGGTGGAGTACGAGAGAGCGAAGGGCGAGTATGAGGCTCTCCTTGGAAAGCTCAAAAGCTACGGAGAGGTGAAGGGATACAACTTGCTCATAAGGTCTCCCGGGAGCGGTTACATAGTCTCTCAGCGTGTAGCCCTCGGAGACAGCGTGGGTCTTGACAGCCTGCTCTTTAAGGTTCACTCCCACGATGTCCTCTGGGTTTACGGCTGGGCTGAGGAGGGATCCGCAAGGGAGATAAAGCACGGAGTTAGAGGTAGTGTCATCACCGCCGAAGGCGGTCTTCCATGCTCAATAGATTACGTAGGTCATGAGGTTGATAGAAAGACCCGAAGGGTGAAGGTCAGGTGCGTGGCAAAGAACAGGGATCACATACTCAAACCGGGAATGTTCGTGAGCCTGCACGTGAGGACTAAGGGCAAGCCGGCGATACTCGTTCCCAAGAGTGCGGTTCAGGAGATAGAGGAGGAGAAGGTGGTCTTCGTGAGAACAGACGATGGCTTTGAGCCGAGAGAGATAAAGGTCTTGAGAGAGCTGGATGGATACTACGTGGTCTTGGAAGGTTTAAAGGAAGGCGAGAAGGTAGCGGTCAGCGGAACGGTGTTTCTGAAAACCAAGCTAACGGGAGTTGAAGAGGGCGGACATGCTCACTGATTGGAAGGCTTGGTTTCCTTCTTATCAAGGTAGTAGGCAACTGCACCGAGTATCAGGTAGGCAACGAAGAGGATTACTCCACCCGACAGCACCATCCAGACGAGGAAATCCCAGCTTTCTCTACTCTCCATATAGATATAGTATAGAGCCGATAACCACGAACGCCACTCCCAAGAAGAAAAGATACATAAGCGTATTCCTCGGAATGCTGGAGGATATGCTCAGTATAAGAGAACCCACCATAACACCAACGCCGAGATTACGAAAGGTCTCCCCAAAGAATTTGCTCAGCTTCTTTAGCTTTTTCACACTTTCATTTTATCGGAGGTAAGAGATGTTCAGGGCGATACTGAAGTTTAGAATCTTAGTTTTGATAGCCCTCGTGGGCACCATAATATACGGAGCCTACAGCTTTAAGAAGCTCCAGATAGACGCATTCCCAGACCCGACACCCGTTCAGGTGAACATATACACCGAAGCTCCCGGACTCTCCGCTGAGGAGGTAGAGACCCTTATAACCATACCCGTTGAGTCGGTGATGAACGGGCTCAAGGACGTCATACTCGTGCGTAGCGTCTCTCTGCCGGCTCTCTCTTACGTCTCCGTCTATTTCAAGGACGGGACGGACATCTACTTCGCCAGAAGGCTGGTTATGGAAAAGCTCCCCGACGCGAGGGAGAGGGTTCCTGAGGGCTTTAACCCCGTCATGGGTCCCAACGCCACGGGTCTTGGAAATGCTCTTCTTTATGTGATACACGATGAGAAGGGCAGATATACCAACGCGGAGCTAAAGTCCATATTCCAGCAGTGGGTCGCCCGTCCCCTGATAATGAGCGTGGGCGGTGTGGAGGAGATAGTCCAGTTCGGTCCCGAGCTTGCCTATGTGATAGTCCCCGACCCGGACAAGTTCTTAGCTTACGGAATAACCCTTGAAGAACTCTTAGAAGCCCTTGAGAGGAACAACCTGCTTGTGGGAGGTGGCTTTTTCCAGTCTGCGGAGGGAGACCTCGTAGTCAGAGGCTTGGGAAGGGTGTATTCGGAGGAAGACCTGCTGAGAATCCCCATAAAGGTGGACGAGGAGAAGGGTGTAAGCGTATATCTCAGAGACGTGGCGAGGGTGGTAAAGGGTGAGGTGCCCAACAGAAGAGGCGCTTTCACCATGAACGGGAAAGAGGTTCAAGGAAACATAGTGGTAAAGAGGATATACGAGAACACCAAAGAGGTGGTGGACAAGGTAAAGAACAAACTAAAAGAGATACAGAAAATACTCCCCGAGGGTGTGAAGATAGAACACCTTTACGACCAAGCTTACCTGACCGAGAAGGCGGTATCCACCATACAGAAGGCACTCTTCAGCGGTATGCTCCTGGTCGCCTTCGTGACCGCCTTTTTGATGGGCAACTTCAGAGCGTCGCTGATAGTCATATCTTCCCTGCCCCTCACACTCCTTATAGCCTTCATAGTTATGAAAGAAACGGGCATGAGCGGGAACCTCATGACCTTGGGAGGTCTCGCCATAGGTATAGGGATGTTCGTGGACTCCTCGGTGGTCATAGTGGAGAACATCTACAGACACCTGACGGAGAAGAAGGACGGACTCAAGTTCTCAGTAGTTCTGGACTCGGTCAAGGAGGTCTGGAGACCCGTTCTCTTTGCAGTTCTCATAATCGTGATAGTCTTCTCCCCCATATTCGTCTTTGAGTCTATAGAAGGCAAATACTTCAAACCTCTCGCATTGACGCTGATAATAGCGCTTTTGGGTTCGCTTCTGATAGCCTTCACCTTCATACCGGTTCTGAGCTACTACTTCCTCAGCCCCGGCAAAGAGACCTACAGCAAGCTAATGAGCAAGATACACGCCGTTTACGACAGGGTTCTTGATGCCACCTTCAAGGTCAGGATTCCCCTCTTCCTGGGTGTTTTCGTCTCCTTTATACTCAGTCTCTTTCTGCTCACACGCATAGGAACGGAGTTCGCCCCCGAGCTGGAGGAGGGTGCGGTGATAGTTAAGGCTTTCATGGATCCCAACGTCTCTCTGGAAGAAGGCAAGAGGGTCGCCATGGCGATGGAAAAGGAGGCTCTCAAGTTCCCCGAGGTCATAAGGACTTACTCCACCATAGGAAGGGCGGAGAAAGGCGAAGCTGCGGACGTTAACTACATAGAGACCTGGATAATCCTAAAGCCCCAGAGCGAGTGGGAGAGCTTCAAGACCAGAGAGGAGTTCAACAGCATACTTAGAGAGCGCCTTGAGTGGCTGCCGGCTTCCATCGGCTTCACCCAGCCTATAAAGATGAGGATAGACGAGCTTCTCTCTGGTGTCAGGGCGGACATAGCCATAAAGATATTCGGTCAAGACCCCGAGCTTCTTAACCAGCTGGCGGATCAGGTCAAGGAGATAGCCGAGGGCGTTCCCGGAGCGGTGGACGTCCAGAAGGAGATACAGGCGGGAAGGCTTCAGCTGAGGGTCTATCCTAAGTGGGAAACCTTGGAGAGATACGGGATAACCGTTGAAGAAGTTCTCAATGTCATTAAATACGCCCTCGGCGGAGCCGAGATGGGCGTCCTACAACAAGATACATTTCTATTCCCCATAGTTATGACCCTGCCCGATGAATTCAGAGGAGAGATAAGCAGGCTGCGGAGTATTCCCCTATTTGAAAGGGACGGCAAACTACTGACCTTCGGTGATGTGGCGGAGATAAAGGTGGAACCCGGACTCTTTGTGATAAGGCGGGAGAACAACATAAGGTTTGCCCTTGTGATGCTGAACGTGGAGGGAAGGGATATAGGCGGTTTTGTGGAGGAGCTAAGGAGCAAGGTGGATAGCGAGGTCAAGATGCCCAAGGGCTACTTCATAACCTACGGAGGTCAGTTTGAGAACCAGCAAAGGGCTATGAAGAGGCTCTCGGTGGCGGTTCCCGTGTCCATATTCCTTATATTCATAATGCTATATCTTAACTTCAACTCCATAAGGGACGCCCTCGTGGTTATGCTGAACGTTCCCTTTGCGGTGATAGGCGGAATTATCGCCCTCTACATCTCGGGTTTTAACCTCTCCGTGCCTTCAGCCATAGGCTTCATAGCTATATTTGGTATAGCTACTCTAAACGGCGTGGTGCTGGTGACCTACATAAGACAGCTCCTTGAAGAGGGACTTGACATAAGGGAAGCGGTTAAAAGGGCTTCAATCCTCAGGATAAGACCCATTCTAATAACCGCCATAACCACCTTCATGGGACTAATACCTCTGCTGGTGATAAGCGACATAGGTTCCGAAGTCCAGAAACCCCTCGCCACCGTCGTCATAGGCGGAATCTTCACCTCAACCCTGCTGACTTTGATAATCCTGCCTGCGGTTTACGAGAGTGTGTACAGGAGGTTTAGGAGTGGGTGAACTTTGAATTTCATTCACTCAGTATTAAACTGGAACTATGGCTAACTATTGGCATATGCAATTACACCCTGGAGATGAAGGTAGTTCATACACTCCAGAGAAAATAAAAGCTATTTTAAATGCACACAAAGTTATAGGATTTGATATATGGGATGAGCCTTTGAAAGGTTCTGAACTTGAAGACTTTATAGATAAGCCTTTTACAGAATGGAAAGATGAGGATGTAGCACAAGCAATAGAATTGGCTAAATCTGCTGGTTCTGAAGGCACTTTTGGCATCATAAAAGACTTTAGAGATAGGATGCGGATGGGAGATATAGTGCTTATTAGAAAAGGCAGAATACCAATAGCTTTAGTTAAGGTTATAAGTGATTACTTTTTCAATAGCTTTAAAGACGAAGATGGTGAACCTTGGTTTAGACATCGTAGAAGAGTAGAAGTGTTGAGTTATTTTGATGAGGACAAAGAAAAACTTGGCTTATCATTTAATAGCGTTAGGATAGGTGGGCAGACTAAAACTTTACAAATATTAGTAAATCCTGGAGCCATTAAAGGCATAATAGAGGAGTGGTTAAGAAAGATGGAGTTACGTAACCTTAAAAAGAAAATTAGGGAGGCCTTAGAGCACCAAAAGCAGATAATCCTATATGGTCCCCCTGGAACAGGGAAAACGTTTACGGCAAAACAGGTAACAAAAGATCTAATCCTTAATGGAACAAATGTTAGAAGCATTATAGATAAACACTGGGACAATTTTGTTGATTACCTACATGGGAAAACCCTAACAACCAAACAAGGAGAATACTTTAGCTGTGAGAAAACAAGAGAAAACAGCATAAAGGCTGTTAATAAAAGTATAAATGTCACTAAAGATAGCTTTACCGATTTTATAAGCAAATGTTGGCCTGATATTGAGAATTACAGTCTCCAAAGAGGTGAATCATATCATTGGAGTGTTGCTTTGAAGTTTAGGGAATGCTATTTAAATCAATATATAAAACTCATCCAATTCCATCCATCCTACACGTACGAAGACTTTGTAAGAGGCATACAGGTGGAAATACAAAATGGCATTCCTGTATATCGGACAGTTAATAGGATTTTTGCTGAAATGTGTGAAAGAGCTTTAAATGAGCCCAACAAGAATTTTGTTCTAATAATAGACGAAATAAACAGAGCTAACCTGCCTGCAGTTTTAGGAGAACTTATATATGCTCTTGAGTACAGAGGTGAACCTGTAGAAACTCCTTATGAAGTTAATGGTAGTAGAACCCTGATAGTACCAGATAATCTATACATAATAGGGACAATGAACACGGCTGATAGAAGCATAGGACATATAGATTATGCACTAAGGAGACGTTTTTACTTTTTGCCTGTAATAGCTAATAAAGATGAGATAGAAAACCCAAAAGCAAGAGAGCTATACCAAAATACAATAGAGAAAATATTCACTGAAGAAAATATGTCGCCTGAATTCAGAGACAAAGTTGAGGACGTGAAAATTGGACACACTTACTTTCTCGGAACCAACAACGAAATAGCCCATAAATTAGTTTATCAGGTTATACCACTACTGATAGAGTACATACAGGATGGTATCTTGAAAGATGAAGAAGTTGTTAAAAATGTAATGGATGAGTATTTTAAGGGAGTAGCAAATTGGAGGCAGTTGACAACAGAAGCAGTAATGAACAAACTACAGTTTCAAACATAGAAGAGTTACTGAGTGAATTACAAGATTTTAGAGAGCATGAATATATTCTAATTTCTCAGAAACTTTTCAATGAATTATTAGACAAATATAATATAAGCTTGCAAGAACCTGCATCAGACAATATTAGTGAGATAAAAAATTTGGGTCTATATGTAAAGTTGGGAAATGATGGATATAAACTTTGCACTTACTACTTCATAGGCGCGTGGTGGCTTGAAAAAAGAAAAACATATATAAAAGTTGCTCCAAAAGAACGTGAAGGTAAGTTTGCAGATCCTATAGCTATGTTAAACGAGATTGTGCAGGATACAGAAATAGCTAACCACAAAGAATTCAAAAACCTATTTTACATCGATACAGAAAGCCCATCTATAGAACTTGAGTGGGAAGACGACACATTCATGTTATTTCTTGTCATACACTACTTGAACTTATTAGCAAAGTTAGTTAAAAAGGGTCTCAAAAAGGGATTCGTATTTGTTGAACAAGATCTAAACGGACGTGTCAAAGGAAAGATAAACATAAAGAAAACATATCAAAGACATATGTCAAAAGGAATACATACAAAAACCACTTGTAGATTCCAAATATTGACTCATGACTTTTTAGATAATCAAATACTCAAAGCTGCCCTTATTCAAGCAATTAAGTTTGTCAGACTGATGAAATTTGAAATCAGCGGATTGAACGAAATTATGAATTATCTAAGCTATTTGTTTGAGAGCGTTTCTTTAAAAAGGGTTTTAGATACAGATTTTTCAAAAGTTAGACACTCTCCATTTTTCCCAGAGTATAAGGAGGCATTAGAGCTTGCAAGGATGATATTAAAAAATCTTGGGAATGATCCATTTAGCAATGTGTCTAAATACACAACTATTCAGCCTTATATAATAAACATGCCTAAACTATTCGAACTATATGTATGGTTAAAACTAAAAGGGAAATTCAGTAGAGGTAAAGTTATTTATCAATACAACGCTAATGGAGACATACCAGATTTCATAGTTGAGGGTAAAAATTTGATAGTTGACGCCAAATATAAATACATAGATGAAAGTAAACCCAGCACCGAAGATATAGGTCAGTTATCAAGATATGGGCGTAATAAGGAAGTCAGGAAACTTGCTCTAGGCAAGCATATAAAAAATAGGGAGCCAAGGCTTGTTATAGCCTATCCAACATTTGATTGCTTCAATACAAAATGTTTAAAAGTTGAAGGCTACAATAAAATTTACAAAGTGGCTGTTCCCATACCTTATCACGATGAGGATAGATAAGCACATGGCTGAAGAAAAAGACAGACGTGAAGAACACGAAGAAGAAGAGTTCGGAGAGCTTATAAAGTACACCTTTGCGGGTTTTGCGGGTGGGCTGGGGCTGGGATGGTTTCTGGATAAGCTGGGCTTTCAGCAGAACCCTATCGGTGAGTGGTTGGTTAGAACCCTTGCGGGTGAGGGAGAGAGCATACTTGAGGGATTTTTTGCTGTAAAGAAACGGCTTTCGGGAGCCACATCTTCCCTCGCACAGGCTTACGGCTGGGGGAAGCTCATAGGCATGACCGTTCCTTGGTGGATAGACCTCTTTAGCAGACTCTTGGGAGTGAACGTCTATGGCTGGGAGGGCTTTTACATACCCTACTTCTACGCCATGAGCGACCAGCTGGGTGCTAATGTCTCTGGTTTTGTTTACATGTATAGGCAGGAAAAGAGCTTTGGCAGGGCGGTGAAGAGGTACCTAAAAAATCCCGTCATGCTCACCAGCCTGTTGGTTATACTCATAGTTCCCTTAGGTCTGCTCATCGCAAGGTTGTTGGGTTTTTCTCCGACCACGAACTTCTTTGTAGCCCTTGAGACAATAGCCGCTAACCTCTGCTGGCTACCGCCTTTGGTGGGTATGTGGGTAGAAAAGAAGAGACATAGGAGAACTTCAGATTGAGAAAGTTATAATAAAAAGTAAAGGAGGTGGAGGACATGCCTGTATTTGTGATGTTAACAACTTTAACCGATGAAGGAGCCAAGACCCTCAAGAACAAGCCTGCCAGGATCAAGGAGGTTGACAGGGAGGTAATGGACAAGTTCGGCGTGAAGATAATCGCCCAGTATGCGGTCATGGGTCCCTACGACTTCGTGAACATACTTGAAGCGCTGGACAACGACACCATAGTTAAGATGGCGATAGAGCTGAACTCCAGAGGAACGATAAGAACCCTCACTATGCCCGCCATAGAGATAGACAGGCTCATAAAAGACCTGGAGGAGCTTTCCAAATAAGAGGCTGAGTATTATCTTATCCTCTATGGTTGAGAGGAGAAAAACCCGCCAGATAAGTGTGGGTGATGTCAAGATAGGCGGAGACGCCCCTGTCGTAGTCCAATCCATGACTTCCACAAAAACCCACGAGATTGAGGAAACCCTTGGGCAGATAGATAGGCTCTACAGGGCTGGATGCGAGATAGTGAGGGTCGCAGTCCCCCATCAAGAGGACGTGGAAGCCCTGGAGGAGATAGTCAGCAAGAGCCCCGTGCCCATAATAGCGGACATACATTTCGCTCCCTCTTACGCCTTTCTCTCTATGGAAAAGGGAGTCCAGGGCATAAGGATAAACCCCGGGAACATAGGTAAGGAGGAGATAGTAAGAGAGATAGTGGAGGAGGCAAGAGAAAGAGGAGTCGCCATAAGGATAGGTGTGAACTCAGGTTCTCTTGAAAAAGACCTCCTTGAGAAGTACGGCTATCCCTGTGCAGAAGCCCTCGCCGAGAGCGCCCTCAGGTGGTCGGAGAAGTTTGAGAGGTGGGGCTTCACCAACTACAAGGTGTCAATAAAGGGTTCGGACGTCCTTGAGAACGTGAAGGCTAACATGCTCTTTGCTGAGAGAACAGACGTACCACTTCACATAGGGATAACGGAAGCAGGTATGGGAACGAAGGGGATAATAAAGTCCTCAGTTGGGGTTGGGATACTCCTCCACATGGGTATAGGGGACACAGTCAGGATATCCCTAACAGACGACCCTGTGGTTGAGGTTGAAACCGCCTACGAAATTCTCAAGTCCTTAGGATTGAGAAAGAGAGGTGTTGATATAGTCGCCTGTCCAACCTGCGGGAGGATTGAGGTTGACCTTCCCAAGGTGGTAAGAGAGGTTGAGGAAAAGCTCAGTAGCATAGATAAGCCCCTGAAGGTCGCCATAATGGGCTGTGTGGTGAATGCGATAGGCGAAGCGAGGGAGGCGGACATAGGGCTCGCCTGCGGAAGGGGTTTTGCCTGGGTGTTCAAGAACGGAAAGCCGATAAAGAAGGTAAGTGAAGAAGAGATGGCAGAAGAACTCCTGCGGGAGATAGAGAGGTTGGGTTAAATTAAGGAAAGGGGTTAAATATGGCGGACGAGGAGAAGAAGGAAGAAGGTCAGGAGGAGGAGCTCTCTCAGGAAGAACTTGCCAAGCAGTGGGAGGAAGCCTTAGCCCAGCAACAGCCTCAGGAGGGTGAAGCCCAGGAGGCTCAGGAAGAAAGCCAGGAAGAAGTCCAGCCTGCGGAGGCACCTCCTCAGGAACAGGTGGCAGAGAAAAAGGTAACAGAGAGGGACATAACCAAGCTGCTGGACAGGTTGATGGACATACCCCTCAACGTTGAGGTGGTTGTGGGGGAGACGGTCATACAGATAAGGGAGCTCATAAACCTCGGTCCCGGCTCAGTCCTTGAGTTAGACAGGGAGACCACCGAACCCGTTGACATAAAGGTCAACGGGAAGCTCATAGCAAAGGGAGAGCTCGTGGTCGTCGGAGAGAAGTTCGGAGTCAGGATAACGGAGATATACAGCGAGGAGAGGAAGAGCGTCTTCAGGGATACCCTTCAGGAAAGCCTAAGAAAGTAGTTATAATACTTAGCTCTTATGAGAGAACAGTTAGAGAAGAAGATACAGGATGCCATAAGGAGACTCTTTTCTGTAGAACCTCCCCAGTTCAAGGTTGAGAAGCCAAGGGACGAGAAGCACGGAGACCTCGCGACAAACGTCGCCTTCCTGCTCTCACGAGAGCTCAAAAGAGCCCCCAACGATATAGCCTCCCAGCTCGCCGAAGAGCTCTCAAGGGACGCCGACCTTGAAGGGGCTGAGGCGGTCAGGGGCTTCGTCAACGTGAGGTTCTCCAGAGAGTTCTTTACGGAGGAGTTCTCAAAGCTCCTCAGGGAGGGTGAGGAGTACTACCGCGAGAACCTCGGTGGTGGCATGAAGATACAGCTTGAGTTCGTGAGCGCAAACCCCACTGGACCCCTTCACCTCGGACACGGCAGGGGTGCGGTGGTGGGGGATACCCTCGCAAGGCTGTTCAGGTTTTACGGCTACAACGTTACCCGGGAATACTACATAAACGATGCCGGTAGGCAGGTCTATCTCCTCGGGGTGTCCGTGCTGTTCAGATACTTAGAGCTATTCGGTAGGGAGAAGGATAGACCTGAGATAAAGGAGCTCTTTGAGAAGGAGGGCTACAAAGGGCAGTATGTAGTGGAGCTTGCAAGGTTATTGAGAGAAGCGGTTGGAGAGCTGCTCCTTAAGGGAGAAGTGGAAGAGGCGAGAAAGAAAATACTGTCTCACGGATACAGCTTTGAACTCGGCTACATCAAAAAGTACAGACCCAACAGAGAGCCCGACGTGGAGCTGTGCGCCGCCTTTGGGCTTGATGCCATGATGGACGAGATAAGGAGAGATCTCTCGGAGATGGATATAGAGTTTGACGTCTGGTACAGCGAGAGGAGCCTATACGAGAGGGGGCTGGTGGACGAGCTGATAGAGGAGTTCTCCAGCAGGGGTCTGGTTTACGAGGAGGAAGGCGCCCTCTGGCTGAAAACCTCTGAGTTCGGAGACGACAAGGACAGGGTGCTCAGGAAGTCGGACGGTTCTTACACCTACTTTGCCTCCGACATAGCCTACCACTGGGACAAGTTCAAAAGGGGATTTGAGAAGGTGCTTGACCTGTGGGGTGCTGACCACCACGGCTACATACCCCGTGTAAAGGCTTCCCTTAAGATGCTCGGTATACCTGAGGACTGGCTGGAGGTTTACTTGATACAGATGGTCAAGCTCTTCAAGGAGGGGAAAGAGGTAAAGATGTCAAAGAGGGCAGGGAACTTCGTGACACTCAGGGAGCTCGTGGACGAGGTCGGTGCGGACGCGGTCAGGCTCGTATTCCTGACGAAGAGAAGCGACACACCCCTGGACTTTGATGTGGACAGGGTGAAGGAGAAGAGCTCTGAAAACCCCGTCTTTTATGTCCAGTACGCCCACGCGAGGATATCGGGGGTCTTCAGGGAATTCAGAGAGCGGACAGGTAAAGACCCTGAGAAAGAAGACTTTTCGGAATTTTTAAAAGAATTGAAGGAAGATGCCGAACTTAAATTAATGAGGAAGGTCTTAATGATGAAGGATGAGCTCATGGACGTCACCCTCAAAAGAGACCCTCACCTCATTACCTACGCCCTGATAGATTTAGCAGGCACATTCCACAACTACTACAACCATCACAGAATCATAGGAAGCGACCACAACCTGATGTTCGGACGTATAGCCCTTCTAAAAGGCATAAGAAGTGCGATACGTATTAGTTTAAAATTAATAGGTGTGTCGGCTCCTGAAAAAATGTAAGGGGGAGTAAGATGAAAAAGCTTCAGGGTATTCAGAAACACAGGCTGGTTCTCCTTCTGGGGATACTGGTTGCCCTTGTCTTCTTCTACTTCGGTGTAAACACGTGGATGGAATCCCAGCAGAAGAGGGTGGCACCACCTCCGGTGGTAAGGTCAAAACCTCCCGTTGAGATAAAGCGTCAGACAAAGCCCATAAAACCCATTCAGCCCAAACCTGCCCAGCAGCAGGTTCAGAAGGTAGCAAAACCTGCACCGAAGCCTCAACCTGCAAAACCTCAGCCAAAACCCACTGCACAGAAGCCTGCACCCAAACCCCAGAAACCGGTGGCTAAGGCTCAACCTAAGCCCGCCAAACCCCAACCTGAGAAAAAACCTGCAAAGGTCGTGAAGGAGCAACCCAAACCCCAACCCAAGAGGGAAGCCGTGGAAAAACCTCCTCAGAAGGTAGCCAAGGCTTCAAAGCCCAAAGCTGAGAGCAAGAAGGTAGCAAAGCTCAGGGACTACGTAGTCCAGATAGGCGCCTTCAAGGTGAAGGCGAACGCAGAGAAGAGGCTCAAGCTTGCCAAACAGAAGGGATACGAAGCCTTCATAATAGAGGAGGACGGGCTCCACAAGGTTAGGGTGAGGGTAAAGGCTGAGAGCCTCATATCAGCCCTCAAAAAGGTTAGAACTTCCTTCCAGAACGCCTTCGTAGTTCTAAGATGAAGATACTCTTACTCTTGCTTACGGCGGGGCTCTTCCTCTCCTGCTCCGCCAAGCAGGAACAGACAAAGGAGTCCGAGTGGAGGCATCTTTACGACCTCGGCATGTCCGCCTACTACGCCCGCAATTACTCCGAAGCCATAGCCCGCCTGTACAGGGCTGCAAAGATAGCCCCAAAGGAACCCCTCATATGGAACGCACTCGGTATGACATACATGGAGGTTGAGGAATATAAAAAGGCTGAGGAAGCCTTCAAGAGGGCTCTCGCATCAAACCCGAACCACGCCGAGTCCAAGATGAACCTCGGGATACTCTACCTGAGGATGAAGGACTACAGGAGGGCTATAAAGTTCCTTCAGGAAGCCCTCTCCGACGAGACCTTTGATAAGAAGCACATAGCTTTCTACTACCTCGCGAGGGTTTACAGAGAGCTCGGGGACAGAAAGAAGTACCTTGAGTACCTGAAGAAGGCTACAGCGTACAATCCCATGTTCCTTGACGCCCAGCTGGAGCTCGGCAGCGCTTACATGGACGACAAGAGATACGAAGAGGCAGAGAGACTCTACAAATCCCTCATAGCCAACAACTTCAAGACACCAGATATATACCTGAGCCTCGCGAAGGTCTATTACGAAACCGGAGACTACGAGAAAGCGAAGGAGACGGTAAAGCTCGTCTTAGAGAACAAGCAGGCGAACAACTTACAGAGAACCCAAGCCTACGAGCTGCTCAGCAAGATACTCGTTGAGGAACAGAGGAGGACGTTCAGAAAGAGCTTCGTGAAGATAAAGAAGAAACAGGAGGGCAGGTACGGGATACAGATAGCAGCCTTTTCAACGCGCCAGCGTGCTGAAACCCTCGTAGAAAAGCTCAAGTCTAAGGGGCTGCGCAAGCTTGAGATAATTGAGTCCTCCGGCATATACAAGGTCATACACGGCAGATACAGGAGCAGGGAATTAGCCCAGAGAGAGCTTGAAAGGCTCAAGAAGCTCCAGATTTACGGGTTCATAGTTGAGGTGGAGTGAACCTTCATCCTCTTCCTGTAAGACTTCACCGTGTTCATGAGGAGCCCCGTAACGGTCATTGGTCCCACCCCACCTGGAACGGGGGTTATAGCTCCAGCCTTTCGGCTGACACCCTCAAAGTCAACATCGCCAACTATCTTCCCCTCCACCTTGGATATACCGACGTCCACGACCACCGCACCTTTCTTAACCATGTCCTCCTTTATGAGCCCGGGCACGCCTGTGGCTGAAATCAGGACGTCAGCGGAGAGGGTGTGCTTCTTTAAGTCTCTTGTATGTATGTGGCAGACAGTAACGGTGGCGTTCCTCCAGAGCATAAGCAGGCTAAGCGGTCTTCCCACTATAAAACCAGCGCCAACTATAACGACGTCCTTACCCTCAAGCTCTATACCGTAATGGCTTAGGAGGATGTCTATACCCAGAGGCGTGCAGGGTATGAAGCCGTCCTCAGCGTGGGCTACGAGCTTTCCCATGTTCTCCGGATGGAAGCCGTCCACGTCTTTCTCAGGGTGTATGGCAAGTATGACCCCCCTCTGGTCTATCTGGGACGGCAGGGGAAGCTGCACGAGTATGCCGTCAACGTCCTCCCTTGAGTTAAGCTCCGCTATAACCTCAAGCAGTTCCTCCGTAACGGTGTTCTCATCAAGCTGATAAAATAAGGACTCAATCCCAACCTTCCTGCAGGCGTTAACCTTGTTCCTGACGTAGACCTGGCTGGCAGGGTCGTTTCCCACGAGGACTACAGCGAGACCGGGTCTTCTGAGCCCCGAGGACACGTAGCCCTCTATCTCACCCCTGAGCTCTTTCCTGAGTTTCTCCGAGAGCGCTCTGCCGTCAAGAATGAGAGGTTCGCTCATCTCTTCTTCCATCTCGTTCCCGCAGGTGTATCCTCAAGCTCTATACCGAGCTCCTTAAGCCTATCCCTTATAAGGTCGGCTATCCTGAACTGCTTTTCCTGCCTTGCGAGAGTCCTGACCTCTATAAGGAGGTCAACGAGCTTAGTGTCCAGAACCTCACCCGCCTCAAGCTCCCTCTCAACGACCCTTCTAACCTCACATTCGGGGTAAAGGTCTTCCAGCAGACCGAATATCTTCTTCAGGGTGTTTAATAAAAACCTGGAGGCGTACTCGTAAGCCCCCAGCTCGCTCTCATCTATCTTACCCTCTGAGTAAGTCCTGTTCTTAACCTTGCCGAGCTCGCTCACCAAGGAAAAGATGTGGGATAACGCCTCCGGCGTGTTGAAGTCGTCGCTGAGAGACTCAAAGAAGGACTCTTCAACCTCCTTCACCTTATCGTAAAGAGGGTGGGCTCCCCCCTTGCCGGGGATCACCTCCAGCTCCTTGAGAACCTCGTAGTCCTCTATAGCCCCCTTGAGCCTGTCGTAAGCCCTCTGGGTCTCCTCCATCTTCTCCCAGGAGAAGTCAAGAGGGCTCCTGTAGTGGGTGAATAGGACGAGCAGCCTCAGTATATCGGGGTGGTACTTAGTGTATATCTCCTTCAAGGTAACGTAGTTTCCGAGGGACTTGGACATCTTTTGACCGCCGACTGTAACGAGCCCGTTGTGCATCCAGTACCTCGCGAAGGGCTTACCGGTCACAGCCTCCGCCTGAGCTATCTCGTTCTCGTGGTGGGGGAATACAAGGTCAAGACCGCCGCCGTGTATGTCTATAGTCTCACCAAGATGCTTGAATATCATGGCGACACACTCGGTATGCCACCCCGGTCTGCCCTTTCCCCACGGAGAGTCCCAGGAAGGCTCACCCGCCTTGGCGGATTTCCAGAGGGCGAAGTCCAGAGGGTCTCTCTTCTTCTCTGAAGGCTCAACCCTCGCCCCAGCCTCCATCTCCTCAGGACTCCTCTTAGAGAGTTTCCCGTAATCCTTGAAAGACCTCACCGAGAAGTAAACGTCCCCGTCGGATTCGTAGGCGTAGCCTTTCTCTATGAGGGATTGAATCACGTCTACTATCTCTTTCATGTGCTCAGTAACACGGGGCTCAACGTCAGCAGGCTTAACCCTTATCGCCTCCATGTCCCTGTAGTAGCTCGCTATGTATCTGTTGGCTATGGTCATGAAGTCGGTGCACTCCTCCTTCGCTCTGTTTATTATCTTGTCGTCCACGTCGGTGAAGTTTCTGACAAAGGTGACATCGTAGCCCAGATGCTCAAGGAACCTCCTGAAGGTGTCAAAGACTATGAGGCTCCTTCCGTGTCCCACGTGGGAGTCGTCATAAACGGTCACTCCGCAGGTGTATATGAGAACCTTGGGTGGGTTTACAGGCACGAACTCTTCAACTTTACCCGTGAGTGTATTGTGTATCTTCAAACTCATGGATTTATTATATGATAATTTAACAGATGAGAAGAATGGTGAAGGAGGTCTTTCTGGGGGTTAGATTCCTTGTCTCCCTTTACTTTGTGCTCGTTTCTCTCTCTCTGGACATACCCCAGAAGAGCACTTTAATAGTATTAACAGCCCTGTACTTCTCCTTTGGGCTACTCTCTTACTTAAAGTATGAAAAAATCAGGTTTATTAATAAGTTAGTTGATGTAGTTTTCGTCCCACCTATGGTCTTCATGACGGGAGAACCCAGGGCGATCTACGTTCTCATACCCCTCATAGCCCTGCACACGAACAGGAGCATACTGGCAACGGGGTTGCTCTTCGCATCGGGGGTCTTTCTCAGTGCATACATGCTTCCCAACGAACCTCTCTGGCTTTTCTCCACCCTGATACTTCTTACCGCGTCGGTAGTGTCCGCCTTGATCCCTGACTTCTTAAACGTGATAAAGAAGGAGAGGGACTCGGTAAAGAACCTCAGGAGCTCTTACAGGAAGCTCCTTCAAGACTTCGCGAGATGGGAAAGGGACAGGAGGGAACTTGAATCCCTGAAGTTTCTCGTTGAAGGCTCTACGAAAAGTCAAAACGTTGAGGACTTCCTTAAAAGTGTGAAGGAGAGGTTCAAAGTGAAACAGATACACCTCATCCCTAAGAAGGACGTGGAGAGCTACGCGCCTCTCAAAGATAAGGAGAAGGGTCTCCTATCCGTGCCCGTCAAGCTTGAGGAGGGCAACGCGGTGATCATATTTGAGATGGAGAGCCCCTTTCAGCTCAACGATGACATAGTCGTGAGCTCCCTGGAGCGTGCTGGCAGAATGGTGAGCCTTTACATAGCGGGCTTTGAGGATGACTCCTCCCTCGGAAGGGCTATAAATATTAGTTGAGGCTATGGAAGCTCTGAAGGAAGACATAAAGTTTGATAGAGAGCTGAACCTTGAAGGGCTATCCTGTCCCGTCCCAATAGTGATGACCTCCGAGACCGTTAAGAAGATGAATGAGGGGGAGGTCTTAAAGGTCGTGGCCACAGACCCAGGCTTTGAGAGGGACGTATGGAACTGGAGCAAACAGACAAAAAACGAGCTCATAAGGGTCAGCAAAGAGGACGGCAAGACCGTAGCCTACATAAAGAAGACCTCGGAGGGGAAGGAGCCCTCCCTTGGATACTGGATAAGGTTCCACGCCCTCGGCGTGAAGCTACACCTCAGGCTTTTCCTGTTAAAGCTGAACCCCTTTGTAAAGAAGCCAGACCACTTCATAACCTTCACTGCCATATCCGAGGGAACGAGGGCTGAGAAGTTCTTAAAGGGAAAACACGGAGCCGTCCTAATTCCGATACCCGACGAGATAGACCCGAGGTGCGGTGTAGTCCTGGCCGTGAGAGGAGAGGATAAGGCTAAGGAGATTTACGAGCTCCTAAGAAAGGAAGGCTTTGGGGTTGAGACCATATACAGGAAGAAGAACAAGCACTACGAGAGGGTTTATCCAAAACCAACCGATGACTGATTTCCATGAGAAGAGGTGCTGTAGTTCTATCCGTAGTATCCTTATTTTCAACTTCCGTAGCAGGAGAGCTCGGTTTGGGGCTTGGAGTCACCTATCTGGAAGAGGAAGAGAGATTAGCTCCGAGTTTACACTTACACTACAAGGAGCACTTTAAAAATTACCTTGGGTTCGGAATAGGGTTAGAACACGTTTTGGGCGACCATGGTCACAGCATCGCCTCCCTTATATTGAGTTACGAAGCCTACGAACATGTCAGCCTTAACTACATGCCCGGACTTGATATAGAGGAAAAAGAAATCGTCCACCATTTTGAACTTAGCTTTGGGTTTGAAAGCAACGGACTCCACCTTGGACCATTTTTAGGCGTAAGCCTTGGAAACGAGAGCCACTTTTCTGCAGGCGTTCACTTTGCCTTCTAAACTATATTTTCAACCTTCAACTTCTTCTGTTCTCCCGTCCTCATATCTTTAAGGGATACGACGCCCTCCCTCAGTTCGTCCTCACCTACGATAACCGCGTAGTCCGCCCCGAGCCTGTTGGCAAACTCCAGCTGTTTCTTCAGGTTCCCCTTTCTGTAGGAGAACTCAACCACCTTGCCCCTGTCCCTGAGGGCATCTGCCACCTTTAACGCGTAAGCGTGAACGTTCCCGAAGGGAATCACAAAGTAGAGCTCGTAGTCCTTTTCGGGCTCCTCTATCAGTAGCATCAGCCTCTCAACACCCACCGCAAAGCCGAGGGCAGGCGTTGGAGGTCCACCGAACTCCTCCACGAGATAGTCGTACCTTCCGCCCGCCACGACCGCCGCACCGAGCTCGTCGGATACAGCCTCAAAGACAGTCCTCGTGTAGTAGTCAAGCCCTCTGACGAGGTTGTAGTTCTCCCTGTATTTTACTCCCAGCTCAGCAAGATAGGTCTTGAGCCTCGTGTAGTGCTCCCTGCACTCATCGCAGAGGAAGTCCACCATCTTTGGAGCCTCTCTAACGGCGAGCTGGCATGACTGAACCTTGCAGTCAAGAACTCTGAGAGGGTTTCTATCCTTACGGTCTATACAGTCCTTACAGAGCTCCTCCCCAACGCCGTGCAGGTACTCAACGAGAGCCTCCCTGTAGGCTGGTCTGCAAACTTTACAGCCGAGAGAGTTCAGCTCTATGGTGGCGGGTATGTTGAGCTCGGAAAGTATATCGCTGACAAGTTTGAGAAGTTCAGCATCCGCATGGGGCTCCGCCACACCGAAGACCTCAGCCCCTATCTGGTGAAACTGCCTGTACCTGCCAGCCTGGGGTCTTTCGTAGCGGAACATGGGTCCCTCGTAGAAGAGCTTGTGGTAAGGTCTCAGGGCGTAGAGCTTGTTCTCTATATACGCGCGAACCACACCGGCGGTGCCCTCCGGTCTGAGGGCTAAGAGTCTTCCCTTCCTGTCCTCAAAGACGAACATCTCCTTCTGGACTATGTCGGTAGCTTCCCCTATGCTCCTCTCAAAGACCTTAGCGTACTCAACCACAGGCGTTATTATCTCCTCGTAGTTGTACCTGCGCAGGATAGCTCTTACGGTGGTGGTTACCTTCCTGAACTTGAGTAGTTCACTGCCCAGTATGTCGTGGAAACCCCGTGGAGCCTGAAAACCTTCAGCCATCAGAATCCTTTTTCGGCCATGAATAGGACGAGGTCTCTGAGCCTGCAGGAGTATCCCCACTCGTTGTCGTACCAGGACGCAACGTGAACCATGTTGTCTATCACATGGGTAAGGGGTGCATCAAATATGGCAGAGTGAGGGTTGCCCACTATGTCCGAAGACACTATAGGGTCTTCACAGTACTGAAGGATCTCTTTAAGGTATATCTTTCCGCTCTGG
Source organism: Hydrogenivirga sp. 128-5-R1-1 (assembly GCF_000171895.1). Lineage (NCBI taxonomy): Bacteria > Pseudomonadati > Aquificota > Aquificia > Aquificales > Aquificaceae > Hydrogenivirga > Hydrogenivirga sp. 128-5-R1-1. The sequence goes on along the minus strand of NZ_ABHJ01000007.1, from coordinate 16,001 downwards.
ATGTACCGCTCCGCGGTCTCTCTGAACCTCTCGTTAACTTCCTCGGCAGATGAGGGAGACTTCTCAACCGCCACCGTTAAGTCAACCAGAGAGCCATCGGGCACGGGAACCCTACGGGCTGAGCCGTCAAGCTTGCCCTTGAGCTCGGGTATGACCTCTCCTATAGCCTTCGCCGCACCGGTGGTTGTGGGAATTATGTTAACCGCTGCAGCCCTTGCCCTTCTCAGGTCTTTGTGGGGCAGGTCAAGGAGCCTCTGGTCGTTGGTGTAGGCGTGAACCGTAACCATGTATCCCCTCTGCACTCCGAAGGCTTCCTGCAGGACTTTGACTGTTGGAGCGAGGCAGTTCGTCGTACATGAGGCGTTGGATATAACCGCATGCTGTGATGGGTCGTATTTATCCTCGTTCACACCTAAGACTATCGTTATATCGGGTCCCTTGGCAGGTGCGCTTATAACAACCTTCTTGGCACCTCCCTTCAGGTGAAGAGCCGCCTTGTCCCTCTCTCTAAATACGCCTGTGGACTCTATAACCACGTCAACCCCGAGCTCTCCCCAGGGTATCTGGGAGGGGTCTTTCTGGGCAAAAACTTTAACCTCTTTGCCTTCCACGTACAAGGTGTCGTCCTTAGCCCTTACCTCTCCGGGATATACGCCGTGGACTGAGTCGTACTTGAGGAGGTGGGCGAGGTGTTCGCTGTCCGTAAGGTCGTTCACGGCGACTATCTCTATGTCGCCGTTCTCTCTACAGGCTCTAAAGAAGCTCCTTCCTATCCTTCCAAACCCGTTTATGCCTACCCTTATAGCCATAGCTATTAAATTATAATGCAAGGGTTAAGGCTGGGAGGCTCGCTTAGTCATTCTTCTTCTCAGCCTGCCACTTGAGGAAACCCTCTATGAACTGGTCTATATCGCCGTCCATAACGGCGTCCACGTTACCTGTTTCGTACCCAGTCCTGAGGTCTTTCACGAGCCTGTAAGGGTGGAAAACGTAAGAGCGTATCTGGTGCCCCCATCCTATATCGGTCTTCTCCCCTTCGTACTGTTTTCTCTTCTCCATCAACTTCTGCTGTTCAAGCTGGTACAGCTTAGCTTTGAGAAGCTCAAGGGCTTTCCTCCTGTTCTGGAACTGAGAGCGCTCCTGCTGACATGAGACCACTATGCCCGTAGGAATGTGGGTCAGCCTGACCGCAGTGTCAGTCTTGTTTACGTACTGTCCGCCCGCTCCGGACGCCCTGAAGGTCTCTATCTTGAGGTCCTCGTCCCTGACCTCTATGTTTATATCCTCATCTATCTGGGGCATGACTGAGACAGCAGCAAAGGAGGTATGCCTACGGGCGTTGGAGTCAAAGGGGGATATCCTGACGAGCCTGTGAACCCCCTGCTCCCCTCTGAGATAGCCGTAAGCGTAAGGTCCCTTCACGAGAAGGGTGACGCTCTTTATGCCTGCAACGTCGTCGGGCGTTATATCAACCACCTCCACGTCGTAACCTTTCCTCTCAGCCCACCTGCGGTACATCCTGTAAAGCATATCAGCCCAGTCGCAAGCCTCTGTACCGCCCGCGCCAGCCTGTATGGTTAGGTAGGCGTTCTTGGAGTCCATCTCTCCCGAGAGGTAAGTCTTAAGCTCAAGCTCCTTCAGCTTGTCTTCCAAGCTCTCCATCTCTTCCTCAAGGATAGCCCAGGTGTCGGTGTCTTCCTCCGGGGTAGTCTGGGAGAGCTCTTCCACGTCCCTAAGGGACTTTTCAAGGGTTTCAATGGAGTTTACAGTTTCCTCAAGCCACTTTCTCTTCTGTATGACCTTTTTAGCCTTCTCCTGATCGTCCCAGAAGCCCTGGGCTGACATAGTCTCGTCCATCTTTCTGAGCTCTTCCTTGAGCCTGTCAATGTCCAGAACCTTTCTTATGCCCTCAAACCTTTCCTTAAGCTCCTCTATCTTGCTCTTGAGTTCCAGCATGTTTTTAAATTTATCTCTCGGGATTCAAGATGTTATGACTCAGTCCACAACCCTGTAGCCCCACTCCTCTATGGACTTCTTTATGTCTTCAAGGGGGATGTCTTTCTCCATCTGTATCCTCACGGTGCCGCTCTCAAGGGATACGTCTACCCTGGACACTCCCTCAAGAGAAGCCACCGCGTTGTGGACGGTTCTAACGCAGTGCTGGCAAGTCATACCCTGAACCTTTACCTCTACCTCTCTCATGGGGATATTATTTTAACACCTTTGGCAGGGAGTCTATCAGGCTTCTCCCAAGTCCTCCCTCTCTATCTCTATATCCTCCGTCAGCATAGGCTCAAAGCCGTATGAGGGCATGAAGGTTCCTGACTCCCTCTCTATCTCCTCAGCACACTGGGCGCAGTATCTCGTCCATGGTATAGCGCAGAGCCTCTCAAAGGCTATCTCCACACCACAGTTCTCACATATACCGTAAGAACCGTTCTCTATCTTTTTCAAGGAGTAATCAATCTCTTTAAGATTGTTGATCTCAATTTGAGATAGGTTGTCAAGGAGTTCTTCGGTGTAGGTCATCTGACCTATGTCCTCCCAGTCCCTCGGCTCCTTGGACTCCTCTTCAAGACGCTGTTGGGTTTCCTCCTTGGCAAGATACCTCTCCAGTATCTTTGATTTTTCCTCAAGGAGCCTCTTCCTACACTCTTCAAGTTGTTTTTTTTCCATATCCTCCTCCTTGTCTCAGCCTTGAAAGTATAATATTATAGTGAACCGTTAAGGTTTGTCATGTTAAAAAAGATATTAATATACCTGTCAATTTTTGTCGGTGTCCTCTTAGGAGGACTGATTGTCTTTCTCGTAGCCCTTTACACGAGTCTGCCCGACGTCAAACTCCTTGAAGGCTGGACGCCCCCCCAATCCTCCATAGTCTTTGATTACAGGGACAGACATTACGGAGACATTGGCGTCCAGAAGAGATACTACGTGAAGATAGACGAAGTTCCCGAAAGGGTCATACAGGCTTTCATAGCCGCCGAGGACAGGAACTTTTTTGAACACTCAGGTGTGGACATAGGGGCGATACTCCGCGCTATGATAGCCAACCTCAAAGCTGGAAGGGTAGTCCAGGGTGGGAGCACTATAACCCAGCAGCTCGCAAAAAACCTCTTCCTTACGAGGGAGAGAACCCTTAAGAGGAAGCTGAAGGAAACCCTGCTTGCCATAAAGATAGAGAGAACCTTTGACAAGAGGAAGATACTGGAGCTCTATCTGAACCAGATATACCTTGGCAACGGAGCTTACGGGGTAGAGGCTGCCTCAAGGGTTTACTTCGGAAAGCACGTAAAGGAGCTCAACCTTGAGGAGGCTGCCCTGCTCGCCGGACTCCCAAAGGCTCCCTCCCGTTTCAATCCCTTCGTTAACCCAGACCTCGCAAAGACAAGAAGGAACTACGTGCTCAAGAGGATGCTGGAGGAGGGCTACATAACGCCCGAGGAGTACGAGACCGCAGCCGGAAAACCGGTAGTAGTCAAGAGGGATAACAAGTACAGGGTCTCCGACTACATCCTTGACATGGTCAAGGAGTACCTTATGGAGAGGTACGGGGATATAGCCCTGCAGGGTGGTCTGAAGATATACACAACTATAGACAGAGACCTACAGGCTCTCGCGTCCCGCTCCCTAAAAAAGGGACTGAAGAGGCTTGCCAGGATAACCGGGATACCCCTGCTACCCGAAACCGAAGAGGACATGGAAGAGTTCTACGCAGCCCAAAAGAAAACACCTGAAGACGGTAAGGTTTACGTGGCAAAGATCCTACGCATAGAAAGGGGGTTCGCTGAGGTTGAGCTCGGAGATAAGAGGTTCAGAGTGAACCTGAAGGGTCTGAACCTTGACGGCAGGGAATACACCTTCATCAGGCTCAGGGAAGACTTTGAGGGTTGGAGGGCGGAGATAGTTCCAGACCTTCAGGGTGCTCTGATAAGCATGGACATACACACCGGTGCCATAAGGGCTATAGTCGGGGGCTACTCTTATTCATACAGTCCCTACAACAGAGCCGTCAAGGCTAAGCGTCAGCCGGGCTCAGCGATAAAGCCCGTGATATACCTGTCTGCACTGCTGAAAGGGGAAACCCAGATATCGTCCATAGACGCAAGACCGAGAACCTTCTACGACCCTGCCACCGGAGAGGAGTGGATGCCCAAAAATTATGGAGACGAAGAGTACACCGTTGTCACTCTCAGGCAGGCGCTCGCAAAGAGCATAAACACGGCAACCGTCAACCTGCTGGACAAGCTCGGCTTTGAGATAGTCCTCAGCGTGGGGGACAAGGTGGGACTTGCTAACTTAAAGCCCTACTACTCTCTCGCACTGGGAACCGTTGAGGTTACACCTCTACAGCTGACAGCCGCCTATCAGGTCTTCGCAAACCTTGGAAAGAAGTGCGAGCCCTTCTTCATAAGGAAGATAGTTGACAAGAGTGGACACGTTCTTGAAGAGAACAGCCCCCAGTGTGAAGAGGTCTTACCACCGCAGGAAACGAGGGTGCTCGTGGACATGCTCAGGGCTGTGATCCTTGAGGGAACCGGCAGGGCTGCGAGACACCTCCCGAGGGTGGTGGCGGGCAAAACCGGAACTACCGACGAATACATGGACGCCTGGTTCATAGGGTTCTCCCCATACATATCGGCCGGCGTGTGGGTGGGCTACGACGCCAAGGTATCCCTCGGAGACAGGATGTCGGGTGCGAGGGCTGCCCTTCCCATATGGAAGGACTTTATGGCTGTCGCCGCATCAAAGTACCCCAACGACGACTTCCCCCTGCCGGAGGGAACGGTGGTCGTCCCGATAAATCCGAAGGACTATGTAATAGCCGATGAGACGTGCCCGGGGGTGAACATGGTGTTCGTTGAGGGAACCCAGCCGAGGCTCACCTGTTCAGACCTGAGGAATATAATCAGCCCTTAGGAACCTTGGTGAGGAACATCGGCACGTCAAGGTGGTGTATCACGAAGGATGTGACGCTTCCGAGGAAAAGCTCCTTAAACCTTCCCTTGCCGTAAGCCCCCAGGAAGAGGAGATCTATATTCTCTCCCTTCACGTAGCTCACTATCCTCTCCTCGGGTAAGCCCGTGGTTGCCACGAAACGGTGCTCCTCCGATAGGAGATCTTCTACCTCCTCCTTCACCTGAGAAGCCTGCCCTTCCTCCTCCTCCACGAACAGCACCTCTATCGCGTACCCAAATAGGGGCTTAAGAGAGCTACAGAGCTTTAAAGCCAGCTTTGCGTTCTCACTGCCGTCGTAGGCGACGAGAGCCCTCTTAAACTCCCTCTCCTCCTCTGGCAGCAAGAATACAGGACACTCCGCATGGCGTGCCACCTTCTCCGAATTAGAGCCGATGAGCACACCCTTAAAGGGTTTTCTGCCAGCCTTCCCGAGAACTATGAGATCCTCCGGATCTGCCTGAGAGGCTATCTCCTTGTAGGGCACTCCAACGGTCTGAACCACAGAGACCTTAGCGCCGAACTCTCTTCCCAGGGCTGAGAACTCGGTAAGTATGGCGTCCCCCTGCTTCTCAAGAAACTCCTTAACCTTGGCGGATATGCCTTCGTAATAGGTAAAGCCCAGAACCCCGGCGAGGTCTGCGAGGAAGCTCTCTTCTAGGAGCCTCACGTCTATAACGTATATGCCTACGACGGGTATGCCGTAGAAGTTCCCTATCCTGAGAGCCTGGCGGGCAGCCGTAACGGAAGCGGGGGAACCGTCAATACCGACTATAACCCTTTTAAACATCTAAGTTCTTCACCTCTTTGGCGTAAGTTTCTATGAACTCCCTTCTCGGTTCAACCTGCTCACCCATGAGTATGGTGAATATCCTGTCAGCCTCAACAGCGTCCTCAACTGTAACCCTCATCAACCTGCGTGTCTTGGGATCCATGGTGGTCTCCCAGAGCTGCTGTGGGTTCATCTCCCCGAGTCCCTTGTACCTCTGTATCTCTATACCGCTCTTAACGAGCTCCATTACGGTATCGTAAACTTCCTTGAGATTCTTCACCTTCCTTGTTTTGGAATCGTAACCCACAACGACAGGCAGGTGCAGGTGTATGCCCTCAAGAACCTGCTTGTAGGATAGGGAGGAGAGGAAGTCTGCGTCCACTATGACCTTTGTACCAAGCCTGTCGTCGTACAGGATTATGTCGTAGGCTCCCTCAAACTCGTCGTACCTCGTGTCCACCCTGTAGTCGGTTAGCTCCTCTCCCATTATCCTGACTATCTCTTTCACCCTGTTGGCGCTCCTGAGGTCTTCCTCCACGACCCTGTGGGCGAGTAGGAAGTTAACTATGTCCTCTCCCTTGTTTTTAATGAGCGCCCTGTAGCTTTCCTCATACTCTCTCAAATTTCTCAGTAGTTTACCGAGCTCTTCGCCCCTGAACTCTCTGCCCACGGAATCCTTTATGTAGGAGTGCTCCTTGACGAGCTCCTGGAGGAAGTGCTCAAGTTCCCTGTCGTCTTTGACGTACATCTCCTTTCTACCCTTCTTAAGCTTGTAGAGGGGCGGTAGGGCTATGTACACGTAGCCGTTCTCTATAAGCTGGGGCATGAACCTGTAGAAGAAGGTGAGGAGTAGCGTCCTTATGTGGGAGCCGTCTATGTCCGCATCGGTCATCAGGATTATTTTGTGATACCTGAGCTTTGAGAGGTCAAGCTCTTCTCCTATCCCGCATCCAAGCGCACTCACGATAGCCTTGACCTCCTCATTGGCAAGAACCTTGTCTATACGTGCCTTCTCAACGTTTATTATCTTACCCCGAAGGGGTAGTATAGCCTGAAAACGCCTGTCCCTCGCCTGCTTTGCAGAGCCTCCCGCAGAGTCCCCCTCAACTATAAATATCTCACACTTCTCGGGGTCTTTCTCCGAGCAGTCCGCCAGCTTACCAGGAAGTATGCCGTCCTCTAAGGGTGATTTCCTCCGGACGAGCTCCTTAGCCTTCTTGGCAGCTTCTCTCGCAAGGGCAGCCTCTATAGCCTTCTCAACTATGAGTTTGAGAACATCCTTGTTCTCGTTAAAGTACTCGGTCAGGTAATCGTAAACGATGGAATCAACTATCGTCTTGACGTTCTGGTTTCCGAGCTTGGTCTTGGTCTGACCCTCAAACTGGGGCTCAGGCACCTTACAGGATATAACCGCCACGAGCCCTTCCCTGACGTCCTCTCCCGAGAACATGGTTTTCAGCTCTTTGGACAGCTTAAGTCCCTCTGCGAGCCTGACGACTGCCTTTGTGAGACCGCTCCTGAACCCGGTTACGTGCGTTCCGCCCTCTACGGTCTTAACGTTGTTCACGAAGCTGTCTATGAGCTCCTTGTAGTCCCTTACGTAACGGAAGGCTATGTCAACTATGACACCGTCCTTATCGCCCTGTATCCTGACTATGTCCTTGAAGAGGGGCTCCTTAGCCTGAGAGAGGTACTCAACGAGCTCCTCTATACCTCTGTCAAACTTATAAACTATCTCCTTGTCAGACCTTTCGTCCTTAAGGTAAAACCTGACCTCGGGGTTGAGATAGGCAAGCTCCCTCAAACGCTTCTCAACTATGTCAAACTTTATGCGCGTGGTTTCAAAGATGTCAGGGTCGGGCTTGAAGGTCACCCTCGTCCCTCTCTTGGTCGTGTTTCCAACAACCTTCAGCTCGTAAACGGGCTCTCCCCTCCTGTACTCCTGCCTGTATATCTTCCCGTCCCTGTAAACCTCTACCAAGAGCCATTCGGACAGGGCGTTCACCACAGAGGCGCCAACGCCGTGGAGTCCTCCCGAGTATGCGTAAGCCTTTTTCTCAAACTTACCCCCAGCACCGAGCATGGTGAAAACCATCTCCACGGCGGGTTTACCCGTCTCTGGGTGTATGTCAACGGGGATACCCCTACCGTCATCCTCCACCGTTATGGAACCGTCGTCGTGGATTATCACGGATACGTTCTTTGCATAGCCCGCCATGGCTTCGTCCACGGCGTTATCAAGTATCTCCCATATAAGGTGGTGGAGACCCCTCTCTCCCACATCACCTATGTACATGGCGGGTCTCAGGCGGACGTGTTCAAGCCCGGTTACAGCCTTTATATCCTGAGCGCCGTAATCAACGTCCTGAACTTCCTGCGGGTTCTTAAGGTCTTCTGGGTTAGTCATGTTTATATTATAACCTGTAGTATATATACCTGCCACAGTTCGGGCATCTTTCTATTGAATCCTCCTTTAATATCTTTGAAAAGAGGACATCCGGCACCTTCATTCCACAGCCCGTACAGACCCCTTCCTCAACCGGCACGACCACATAGCTATGGTAATGTTCTTTAGCCTCGTTATAAAACCTGAGCAGCGCCTCGTCTATCTCGTTCTCCTTAGACTTTTTAAGTTTTTTTAGTTCATTTATCTTATTTTCTGCGGATTTTTTCTCCAACATAAGGTCTTCTATTTCCTCTTTAATTTCTTTTATCCTCCTGCGCAGCTTTGGTATTCTCTCTTCAAGTAACTTTTTAATCTCCTCAAGCTTACTTTCAACGTCGTCAAGTTCGTAAGAAAGTTTGAGTATGTTGTCCTCGTGCCTTGACTTCTCCTTGAGAAGCGTTTTGTACTCAACATCCTTCCTGACCATCAACATCTTCTCTTCCGTGCGCTTGAGCAGCTCCTCCTCCCTTTCAATGTTTTCTCTAAGCTCCTTCCTCGTCCGCAGTAAGGTTTTTTCTTCCTCTTCAAGTTTGTTTATTTCCTTCTCTAAGGAGGACAGCTCGGAGGATAGATCTCCTATTTCTTCCTCTATCTTCCTTATCCGCCGATCAACCCGCTCTATCTCTTGGTCTATCTCCTGAAGTTCAAGGACGGGTTTTACATCTTCCTTTCTCATAGCTTCTATTTTAAGTCCGAGTACTCAAGGAGCTTTATCTCATAGAGGTTTCCTTCCTCACTCTTCTTGTACACGTAAGTAGGCAAAGACGTATAGGGTGATAGACAGAGCCTGAAGACTACCTCCTTGCCCTTGAGTATCTCTATCATCCTGCCCGAGAGTCCACCCACCTTACACTTTCTTACAACCCTCAGTGTATCCTCGTCCAGCTTCTTTACCCCCGGAGAAAGGTCAAGGTTCTTAGCCCTTAGCACCTTAACGAGTGCTTTGGAAAAGAGCGTTCTGGTGAGGGGAATAAGCCAGTGGTGGTTGAAGTAGCTCTTCATGAGGACGAACCCAGCCACCTCTGATGCATCGGTGAACCGCTCGGAGACCACACCCTCCCATTCCCTATACCTCCCACCTATGGTAACCTCGTACTCCTTTCCCTTCTTCCTTATAACTATCTCAAAACGACCTGTATTCCTAACTCCCCTGAAAACCTCTCTGTAATCGTATATGTATCTTTCATAGCTCTTGAAAAGGTAGGGCTTCAGTTCAAATTTATCCGATGCCGGAGATAGGGACAGGGCAGTAAGCGTTAGGACGACTAAGGCTTTCATCTTATGGGCGCGGGAGGACTCGAACCCCCAACCGGGCGGTTATGAGCCGCCCGCTCTGCCAATTGAGCTACGCGCCCTGCAAGTGTAATATTATAGACCTCCTGAAGTTGGGAAGCAAGATTTATTATTACCTTTCTCAAGAGGGCTTGCCTTAGATGAACAGGCGTATTATCATCTTGATAAAGATGGGGAGGAAGAAATACATCCTCCTTACAGGAGTAGTGCTTTTAGCGGGTTGCGGTGGAGGTGGAGGAGATACTTCTACCAGTACAGGAGGAAATACCAACAATCCTACTTATGGAGATAACTACATAACCTCTACTTATGGAACTGCTAAATTGGAGTTTCCTAATGGTTTAGTGGTGGTTAATCAACCGACTTCAGGATTAAGTGCTCAAGGATCTCTAGGAAATGTTATTGTTTATTTACCTCACACAGGCGGGCAAGCAAACCTAACTGTTAATAATGATTCTACTGCAACATACATTTACATCACTTCTAATGGAATCAATATCTATAACAATGCTGATTTTTCTCTAGGATCTACTAATCTGTCTTGGGAGCAGGTTAGTTGTAGTGCAACATATGGAAACACATATAGTAATGAATTTATGGTTAAACTTACTCATTCTTCTCCTCAGGAAACAGGCACATTTAACCTCAATTTGCAGGAAGGAGAGAGTATAAATTTTGATAATTTCAGGTTATATGATTTGATTCAACAGAATTCTTCAAATGTATGTGATTTGGGAGATTATTTTGATTCATTTACGGTTAAAGCAAATGTAATGCCTCAAGTAAATCCCGTAAGCACATCTTCATGTCCTTCCATTGATCTGGGAAATGGAAACTATTCAGTTCCTTACAATGCGACTTGTGTTGAGTTTAATATTAAAGACAATGATGGTGTAGGAAGTAATCATCAATATTCTTTGGATGGAACCAATTGGGTACCTGTTACTTTACCTGCAAGTGTTCAGGTTGATGTTTCCTCTCTACCTGCAGGTTCATCTACACCAATCAATTTGTATGTTGGGGAAACTGTGAGTAATGGAAATAAGAGTTTTGATGGTGTTAGATTATATAGTTTTAATATTTTGAAGGATGTTCAAGCAGGTTTGAATATTTATTGTAATGATGGTAAAACAGGTAATGTATGGCAGGTTAATAATGGTGAGACATGTGTATTCACAGATCCAACACAAGGAAGTAATGCACCTTATACTCATAGTATTAACTTCACCTTTAATGATGGGACAAGTAGTAATTGTAGATTAGAGGTTTATAAAAATGGCAGTTTGGTTGATCAAGGAACATATCCTTGTAATGGTGTGAATCACTCCTATGTATTGGACAATGCAGATACGGGTAATGGACAACAACAAGTGGATGTTAAATTGTATAAGGATTATGGAGGTAATAATGTTTTGATTGATGCTAAAACGTTTTATTCCAGGATTAATAAAGCCCCCACTCTATCTTTAAATACACCTTCTTCTTGGCCTAAAGAAGGACGGAATTTTCAATTTGATTTGGCTTCATGTAGTGATAATGAAGGAGATGCTGTTAGTTTAAGTGTGAGCAATTTACCTTATGGATTTTCTTATACAGATAATGGAAATGGTATTTTAAGTGTTTCTGCAAATCCTGTTCCCTTTGAATTACCCGATGGAACAAGTTTAGTACATCACGGAGATCCTGATGGAGATGGCAGATGGGATACATTAACTCAGCAAATCTATGTCTCTTGTAGTGATGGTGTAGATACTGTAACTCAAAGCATGAATTTCGTTGTTTTGGACACTAACAGGGCTCTTTATGTTACTCAATATCCTGCGGGAGGTACTTATAGTATAGGATATACAATTCAAGATCAAATTCAGTGTTCAGATCCTGATAAAGAAGATGTTATGTGGTATAATATATTGTGGATTTATGCAGATGCATGTACTGATAATAACTCTTCTACACTTTGTGTTATAGATCACTCTACGGGCAGATATGCTATTGATATATTATCTGGAGATGTGTCAAGAGGATATGTAGAGGTTGAAGCGAGATGTAGGGATCTTCCAGGAGGATTATTAGCAGGTGTAATTGTTATATATATAATCCGATAATGGGTTATATACAAAGTATTATAAGTATTATGCTTTTATATATGTTTTTTTAATGTTATCACTTTTTTGTAATTGTGTATTCTTCTTTCATTTATGTGAGGGATACTTATTTAAATGCAAATCTTTCCTATATGCAATATTATAAGAATAAATCTATAAGTTTTATTGCAAATTTTAGTGTTTATGATGTCAATACATGCGATCCTGATATATATGATGAATCACAAGGAGGAAACAATTATTCTTATACATGTAGACTAAAGATCGTTCTTTATAATTATTATGTGTCTTCTTTTACTTATAGAAATTGTTCTTTATCTTTAGGTAATGTAGTTTACCTGCCTTCTACACCACCAAATATAGGAGATATCGAAGTTTTGTGTTTATTTGACATCCCAATAAACTATCCTGTCTTTTCTATTTGTGAATCTTTATTTTCCTCTTTAGGAAATAACATGATATTTAATCTAACAGGATACATAACATATTCTCCTTCATATAAAGACGAAAATAAAAATCATAGTGTTGAATTATTTACTACAAAATGTCCAGGTACAAATGAAACTTGTACTATTGGAGATGTGAATTTTAACAATCTCTGCATTTCCTCAATAAACCCAACAGCGCCTATTTACATACAGAACTACACCTCAACTTTGCTAGCACCTCTCCCTTCCCTAACACCATCATATATTCCTTTAAACGGAACTAGAACTTATGATTCTTCAGGCGGCATTATCTATGCTTACATAGATGATTACTTCATTGTTTTAACCAACACATCAAACATAAAAGATGCTCAACATTCTGGTATGTTGAGGAATGCATGGGTTCGCTCAAATCCTTTTTATACCCGAGAAAATTATCCTGTCAGGTGATGGAACATCTTCGGAAAGCACAGGCTTCAAGTGAGATAATGACATGAGTATGGAGGTAGAGTTTACCAGACATTTCTGGTTAAGATGGTACAAGAGGAAAGAAGAGATGCTAAAGAACGGAATAACTCCAGAGCTAATACAAGAATTTGCCCTAAACCCGGATATGATTATGGAAGACCCCAGGCATAAAGGCAGGGAGTGGAGAGTAAAGAAGGTCGGAGGCAGGTGTTTGAGGATTGTCGTTCAAGTTCAAAGGGATAGATTAGAGATAATAACAGCGTTCTTTGACAGGACGCTTAAGAGGAAAGGGCTATGCGGATAAGGTATGTCCCGGAAACAGATACGCTTCTGATAGACTTCAAGGACGAACCCGTCGCAGACAGCGAGTTTATTGAAGAACTCGGCGTTGTAATTGACTACAACAAGCGGGGGGAAGTCGTAGGTCTTGAGATACTTGACTGGAAGGAATTTCAAAAAGAAGGTAAAGAGCTAAACATAGCCTTGCCCTCTGGTATTTCTTGAAAACCGAAGCCTGATTAGAAATCACCCCGCCACCTGTTCCCCAACCCCAAATATCTCCCTGTAAAGCTCCGAGTCTATCCTCCTTACCCTGTGCCTCTCTTTGGGTATCTCCTCTACCTCAACGAAGTAAAGGCAGTTAGTAACGCACTTAGAAACGCAGGAGGGAAGGAGACCCTTTTCAACCCTCTTGTAGCAGTAATCGCACTTCTCAACCTTCATGGTAACGGGATTGAAGGTTATAGCTCCATAGGGACAGGCTATTATGCACGCCTTACAGCCTATGCAGAGGAGTTCTTCAACATAAACGATCCCGTCCTTTTCCCTCTTCCTCATCGCCGAGGTGGGGCAGGCCATAACACAGGGGGCGGGGTCACAGTGAAAGCAGTTCATAGGAAGGAAGAAGCCGTCCGGGTTCTCGGACAAGCCCTCTACACGAAAGACCTTCATGGGTCTTACGCCGAACTTCTCAAGACCCTTCTCCTGGACACAGGCTACCTCGCATGAGAGACAGCCTATACATCTGTCAAGGTCTATGAGCATTATGGGTCTCTTCATCTGCCTATCAACCTGTCAATTATCAGCAGTATGAATATAAGTATCATGGGAGATATATCTATCCCACCCATGTAGGGAAGAACCTGCCTTATGGGTCTGAGCATTGGCTCAACTATGCGGTCAATCAGGTGATAGAACCTGCTCTCCCTTATCTGGGGAAACCAGGAGCCGAGGGCGTGGATAAACACGAGTATTATGAGGAGCTGTATGAGGAGATGGACGAGCTTGATGAGCATCACTCAACCCATTCAAGGATGGCGAGCTCAGCCCCGTCTCCCCTCCTCCTATCAGGGAGCTTGAGTATGCGCGTGTAACCTCCGCTCCTGTCCTCAAACCTTGGAGCTATATCCTCAAAGAGCTTTCTTACCGCTTCCTTATCCGGAAGGAGCTCAAGTGCCTTCCTTCTGGAGGCAAGGTCTCCCTTCTTCCCGAGAGTGACCAGCTTCTCAACGAAGCTCCTTACAGCCTTGGCTCTCTCAACGGTGGTCTCTATGCTCTCCTCAAGTATAAGAGCCCTCGCAAGGCTCCTGTAGAGGGCAAGCCTCTGCTCTTTAGTCCTGTCAAACTTCTTCTTCTTTACCTTGTGCCTCATGTCCGCTCACCTCTTGCTCTCTATATTTATACCCAGCTGAAGACCCATCTGCTTGAGGGCTTCCTTTATCTCGGCAAGAGCCTTCCTACCGATGTTCTTGGTGCTCTTGAGCTCCTCTTCGGTCATCTGAACGAGGTCACCTATGGTTGTTATACCCATCCTCTTCAGGGAGTTGAGAGCCCTCTGGGATATGTCAAGCTCCTCTATGGAGAGTGTAAGCTTTTCGGAGAGCTCATCAACGGGAATGGGCTCCTCAAGGGTGGGAACCTCGTAGGATATGTGCTCAAGTAGGGAGAGATGTCTCTGGAGTATGTCCACCGCCTCTTTGACGACCGCTTCCGGGCTCTTCGTGCCGTCGGTAAGAACTTCAACGGTAAGCTTCTCGTAGTCAGTCTTCTCTCCTACCCTCGTCTGCTCTATCCTGTAGCTCACGAGCTTGACTGGGGAGAAGTCCGCGTCCAGGAGTATCCAGCCCGTCTCACCTATAGTCTCCATCTCCTCAGCGAGGACGTAGCCTTTTCCCCTCTCTATCCTTATCTCGGCGTTGAACTCAACCTCTGGGTCTGTTATGGTGGCTATGACCTTGTCGGGGTTAGCCACCTCCACGTTGGGCGGAAGGCTTATATCGCCAGCCTTAACCTCTCCCTCTCCTTTCTTCTTGAGGTAGAGAACCTCCACGTCGGAGTCCTTCAGAGTGAACCTCACTCCCTTTATGTTGGCTATTATCTCAACGACGTCCTCCGCGACCCCTTCAAGGGATGAGAACTCGTGATAGACACCGTATATCTTCACAGCGGTAACAGCGGTTCCAGATATTGAGGAGAGAAGCACCCTCCTGAGGGCATTTCCGAGCGTAGTTCCAAAACCCCTCTCAAGGGGTTCCACCACGAACACGCCCTTGTTGTCCTCCTTCTGCTCCCAGTAAATCTTATTGGGGAACACAAACTCGTTCAGCATACAACAACCTCCACTTTATACCTTTGAGTAGAACTCAATTATGTACTGGACGTTTATGGGGATCTCCAGGTACTCGGCTACCCCTTCGGGGTTCTTGAGAACCTTTCCCCTGAAGTTGTCCTTGTCCAGCTCAAGCCATTCTGGCACGCTCCTGGGGTCTATGTTCTCAAGGTTCTCCTTGAGGAAGGGTATATCCCTTGAGGAGCTCTTCACCTCTATTATGTCTCCAGGCTCAACCTCGTAGTGGGGTATGTCCACCTTCCTTCCGTTTACGAGTATGTGTCCGTGGGCAACGAGCTGGCGCGCCTGTCTCCTCGTGGTGGCAAAGCCGAGCCTGTAAACCACGTTATCAAGTCTCCTCTCAAGAAGCTGGAGGAGGACGTCCGCCGTGTTCTCCTTGGATTTGGCGGCGAGGTCAAAGTACCTCTTAAACTGCTTCTCCCTGAGTCCTCCGTAGAGGTACTTGAGTTTTTGTTTCTCCATAAGACGTATTCCGTACTCGCTGAGCTTCCTTCTTCTCCCCTTTGTTCTTCCGTGCTGTCCGGGAGGGAAGTTTCTTCTCTGCATTATCCGCGGAGCGGATTTCTTTCCGGACACGACAACGCCGAACTTCCTGTCAAGCTTGACCCAAGGTCCTATGTACCTACCCATCAGACTCTCCTCCTTGCGGGCGGTCTGCATCCGTTGTGGGGAACCGGTGTAACATCCCTTATGGCGGTGACCTTTATGCCAGAGGCGAACACAGCTCTGAGGGCTGACTCCCTTCCAGCACCGGGTCCCTTTACCCAGACCTCAGCCTCCTGAAGACCGAACTCGTTGACAGCCCTTCTCATAGCCTTCTGGGCTGCAAGCTGAGCCGCGTAGGGTGTGCTCTTCCTCGTTCCTTTGAAGCCAACGGTTCCGCCGCTCTCCCAGGCTATCGTGT